>NZ_JBVVPY010000001.1:0-295174 GCF_055811335.1 Mesorhizobium sp. WSM4847
AAGGTCGCCATCGTCGCCGTCATGCGCAAGCTCATCACAACCCTCAACGCTATGGTGCGCACCAACAAACCCTGGAATCCGGCTTCCGTTTGAAGCACGGTTGCTCAACCGTCTTGGCGCTGCGCGCCAATCCACCTTCTCCCACAAGAGGAGAAGGGAAGAGGCAACCGCTACCCCAACTCCCCTGAATACCCTATGTCGACGCCATACTCCGCGGCTGCGTCGAGCATCGTGTGCCACAGGCTTTCGGCGAAACTTGCAAACACCAGAAGGTTGAACATCGGCTGCCCGTCCGGCCGGTCATTGCCACGCCAGAGATTGACGCCGGTGTGGTCGATCGATGTGGCGGCAGCGGCGTCGATCGGAAACGCCGTTGGGTGCAGGTCGATCGACGACAATTTCGCCAGCATGGCGCGCGCCTTGGCTCCCGCCACGCTGATCAGGGCGCGCGCATGCGACTGGTCCGACAGCGAGGCGGATTGCGAGAAAGCTTGTCTCAAAATGTCGATCGCGTGCTTGCCGGCCTTGGACAGGACGAGGAACTGATCCGGTCCCGACCAGATGAGCGTCACGTCTGAAGTGCTGACGGCCTTCGGCAGATCCGGAGCCGCCATGCCGAAACGGGCCTTGGCGGCGTTTGCCAGTTCCGCCCCTTTGCCGCGCCGCGCCATCACCTGGATCAGGTCGAAATTGCGAACTTCAGTGAGGGAAATGCCCGGCGCGACGTCGCACGCGCCATGGGCGCCTACGACAAGGACATGCTCCAGCGGACTGCGAGAAATCCACGAAAACTCAGCCACGCTGGCGCCCTCCATCCGGATCGTAGAAGACGGGATTGCACAGCTCGACATCATAGTCTTCACCTCGCAGCGGATCGTGCGCATGGACGATCTCGCCGATCCGCTCGCGGCCGCGCTCGACAAGCGCCAGCCCGATCCACTGGTCAAGTGTCGGCGAGAAACAGACCGAAGTGACATAACCCTGGTCGTTGGCAGAACCCGGTATCTCGCCTTTCGGAACGACATGCGCGCCGGAGCGCAGGCGGCGCGTCTTGTCGGTCGGTTTGATGCCGACCACGACCTGCCGATCCGGTGCGACCAGCGCCTCGCGTCCGGCCATAACGCGGCCGACAAAATCCTTTTTGGTGGACATCATCTTGCCCAAGCCGAGATCGGCCGCGGTCGTCGTGCCGTTCAGCTCGGGCCCGGCGACATGGCCCTTTTCGATGCGCATGACGCCAAGCGCCTCGGTGCCGTAGGGCGTGACGCCGAATTGTTTGCCGGCTAGCATCAGGTTGCGCACCAGCGCGTCGCCGTAGCGGGCCGGAACGGAAATCTCGAACGCCATCTCGCCGGAGAACGAAATGCGGAACAGCCGCGCCCCGATGCCGCCGCGAAGGGATACCTCCCGCGCGCCCATGAATGGAAAGCCCTCGTTCGAAAGGTCCTCTGAATCATCAACGATCTGTTTCAGCAACTCCCGTGCGCTCGGCCCGGCGATCGAGAATTGCGCCCACTGGTCGGAGACTGACGTAAGTTGCACGTCGAATTGAGGAAACAGCACCTGCCGGCAGAATTCGAGATGCTGCATCACCGGCCCGGCCTTGGCGGTCGTGGTGGTCAGGAAATAGTGGTCCTCGGCCAACCGCGACGTGGTGCCGTCGTCGTAGACCATGCCGTCCTCGCGCAGCATCAGCCCGTAGCGGGCTTTTCCCACAGCAAGGTTGGAGAAAGTGTTGATGTAGACGCGGTCGAGGAAGGCGCCGGCATCCGGTCCGTGCACGTCGATTTTGCCGAGCGTCGAGACGTCGCAAAAACCGACACCGCCGCGCACCGCCTTGACCTCGCGGGTGACCGTTTCCAGCCAGTCCTTCTCGCCGGCGTGCGGATACCATTGCGCGCGCTTCCACAAGCCGGTGTCGACGAACACCGCGCCCTGTTCGGCTGCCCAGTGATGCGACGGCGTCAGCCTTGTCGCATGGAAGTTTTCGTCGCGATGATGGCCGGCAAACGCGCCGATGGCGACCGGCACATAGGGCGGACGGTAGATCGTCGTGCCGGTCTCGGGAAGGGATTTTCCTGACAGCGCCGCCATGATCGCGAGGCCGGCGACATTCGAGGTCTTGCCCTGGTCGGTCGCCATGCCGAGCGTCGTATAGCGCTTGAGGTGCTCGACCGACTCAAAGCCTTCGCGCTGCGCCAGTTCGATGTCCGCAGCGGTGACGTCATGCTGGTAGTCGACAAAGGCTTTGCCTCTGCCGGCAACATGCCAGAGCGGGGTCAGCGAAAAAGCTTCGTCTTCGGCGACTGGCGGAGCGCCGGCATTGCCGCTGTGTCCGGCACTCTGCGCTGCCGCCGCACCGGCGGCGAATCCCTGGCGCAGGCAGGCGCCGAGCCCAAAAGCGCCGTTGGCGGCACCGGCGGCCACCATGCCGGGAGGCGCGCCGTCCGGCACGAAGGCGGATATGTCGTCCTGCCATTTCGGCCGGCCGCGATGGTAGGAAGTCAGCCCGACCGCCGGGTTCCAGCCGCCGGAAACGGCAAGCCCGTCGGCTTCGACCTCGGCGCGTGCGCCGCCGGCGAGCGCCACCGAGATTTTCCTGACACCGTCCTTGCCGCCGTCCACCCCGCTGACGAAACCGTTCAAAACGGCAAAGCCGGCCTTGGCGGCAAGCGCGCGATGCGCGGCCGATACGTCCGGACGCGCATCGACAACGGCAGCGATCTGCAATCCGGCGTCGAGTGCCGCCTCGACCGTGCGCCAGCCATCCTCATTGTTGGTGAACAGCGCAATCCTCTTCGCCGGGGTTGCCGCATAGCGCGCGATATAGGTCCGCATCGCCGAAGCCATCATCACGCTGGGCGTGTCGTTGCCGGCAAAAACGATCGGCCGTTCGATGGCGCCGGCGGCAACAATCGAGCGCTTTGCCACGATCCGCCACAGCCGCTGGCGCACCTGATGCTCTGGCGGGGAGGGCAGGTGGTCGTTGACCCGCTCGATCGCGCCATAGGTGCCGCCATCATAGACGCCGAACAGCGTCGTGCGGGTCATGATGCGGACGTCCGGCAGCGAGGCGAGCTCGGCCAGCGTGCGCGAAATCCATTCGGCTGCGGGCACCCCGTCGATCGTGCCGCCGTCGGCAAGCAGGCGGCCGCCAAGCGCAAAATCTTCCTCGCACAGGATGACGCGGGCACCAGATCGGCCGGCGGCAAGTGCTGCCGCCAGCCCGGCTGGGCCGGAACCGGCGATCAGCACGTCGCAATGCGCCCACGTCTTGTCGTAATGATCAGGATCGGCAACGCCCGCGGCGCGGCCGAGACCCGCGGCGCGGCGGATCGCCGGCTCGTAGACCGCTTCCCAGAATTTTGCCGGCCACATGAAGGTCTTGTAGTAGAAGCCGGCGACGAACATCGGTGAGAACAGCTGGTTGACCGCCATCAGATCGTGGCGCAGCGACGGCCAGCGGTTCTGGCTGGCGGCTTCCAGACCGTCATAAAGTTCGGCGGTGGTCGCCTTGGTGTTGGGCTCACGCCGGGCTCCGGTGCGCAGCTCGACCAGTGCGTTGGGTTCTTCCGAGCCCGCGGTCAGGATGCCGCGCGGCCGGTGGTACTTGAACGAGCGGCCGACCAGCTTCACGCCATTGGCGATCAGCGCCGAGGCCAGCGTGTCGCCCTGGAAGCCGGCAAAGGTTTTGCCGTCGAAGCGAAAGTTCAGCGGCACTGAGCGGTCGATGAGACCGCCCGATGTGAGACGATGGGGCTGGCTGGTGATCACGGTTGCCGGCCTTCCGTCGCTTTGACGTCATGCAGGAACGCAGCGCTGCCCCTCATCGCCCTGCCGGGCACTTCTCCCCGTATAGTGACGGGGAGAGGGTAAGGGTGAGGGGCGGCGCCAACTTGGACAGAATTCATTTTGCCACCTGCCTCGCCCCGACACCCGCCGCCGGCTCGACCGAGGAGATCCCGTGCGTCAGCGTGTTGCGGGTGATCTTCAGCCAGGCCCGGCAGCCGCCGCCATGGTACCAATGTTCGCTGGCCTCGCCGGCAATGTTGTCGCGCAGATAGACATAGTCGAACACCTCGTCTTCCGAGGCGCCGGCTGCCGGCCGCAGCGGCTTGGCGTCGCCGACATAGGTGAACTCGCCGAGTTCGCGTTCGCCGCAGAAGGGACAGACAATACGCATGCTTTTCGGGCCGTCCTCAGTGCAGGTTCGGTTGGGCGCCGACGCCCTTTTCATCGATCATCGCGCCCCGCCGGAACCGGTCGAGGCGGAAGCGCGCCGCCTCCTTGTGCAGTTCGTCGCGGGCCAGAAGATGGGCAAAGACAAGGCCGCAGCCGGGCGTCGCCTTGAAGCCGCCATAGCACCAGCCGGCATTGAGATAGAGCCCGTCCACCGGCGTCTTGTCGATGATCGGCGAGCCGTCCATCGACATGTCCATGATGCCGCCCCATTGGCGCAACAGGCGCACGCGACCGATCATCGGCATCAGCGCCATGCCGCCCTCGCAGACGTCTTCCATCACAGGCATGTTGCCGCGCTGGGCATAGGAATTGTAGCCGTCTATATCGCCGCCGAAGACCAGCCCGCCCTTGTCCGACTGGCTGACATAGAAATGGCCGGCGCCGAAGGTCATGACATTGGGGATCAGCGGCTTGATCGCCTCGGAAACGAAGGCCTGCAGCACATGGCTCTCCATCGGCAGCCGCAGGCCAGCCATCGCCGCGACGCGCGACGAACTGCCGGCGACGGCCATGCCGACCTTGCCGGCGCCGATTGTGCCGCGCGATGTCTCGACGCCGGTTACCTTGCCGTTGGCGTCGCGCCCAAAGCCGGTCACCTCGCAGTTCTGGATGATGTCGACGCCGAGCGCGCTCGCCGCATGGGCGTAGCCCCAGACCACGGCGTCGTGGCGTGCTGTGCCGCCGCGCCGCTGCAGCAGGCCGCCTTGCACGGGAAAGCGGGCATTGTCGAAGTTCAGGAACGGCATCATCTTCTTGACCGCGGCAAGGTCGAGCAGTTCGGCATCGATGCCGTTGATGCGCATCGTGTTGCCGCGCCGCGCATAGGCGTCGCGCTGCGCATCGGAATGGTAAAGGTTGATGACGCCGCGCTGGCTGACCATCGTGTTGTAGTTGAGGTCCTGCTCCATCCGCTCCCAGAGCTTCATCGACAGCTCGTAGAAGCCGGTATTGCCGGGCAGCCCGTAATTGGAACGGATGATGGTGGTGTTGCGGCCGGCATTGCCGGAGCCGATCCAGCCCTTTTCGAGCACGGCGACATTCCTGATGCCGTATTCGCTGGCGAGGAACCATGCCGTCGCCAGGCCGTGGCCGCCGCCGCCGATGATCACCACGTCGTAGCGGTCCTTCGGGCTGGCGTCGCGCCAGGTGCGCTGCCAATTCTTGTGACCGGAAAATGCCGCACGGGCGAGGGAGAAGATCGAGTATTTCATGGCTCTATTCCGAGGTCGCTCGCGCCGCGCAGGACCATTCTTGACGCATCGGAATCGTCCGAAAACCGCTTCACACTTTTCGGTCCGATGCTCTAGATATCCAGCGTGTGGTCGCGCTCCCACTGGGTGAAGTGGGAAGCATAGGAATTCCATTCCTGATGCTTCAGCTTTAGATAAGCCGACGAGAATTCCTCACCCAGCGCTGCCTTGAGCGATTTGTCGTTGTCGAACTCGCGCAACGCATCGAGCAGGTTGAGCGGCAGCTTCGGCGCGCCCTCCACCGTATGCCCGAACTGGTACATGTCGATGTCGTAGCGTTTGCCGGGATCGGCCTTCGAGCGGATGCCGTCGAGGCCGGCGGCGATGATGACCGCCTGCAGCAGATAAGGGTTTGCCGCGCCGTCGGGCAGGCGCAGCTCGAAGCGTCCGGGGCCGGGCACGCGCACCATATGGGTGCGGTTGTTGCCGGTCCAGGTCACCGAGTTCGGCGCCCAGGTGGCGCCCGAAATGGTGCGCGGCGCATTGATGCGCTTGTAGGAATTGACCGTCGGGTTGGTGATCGCGGCAAGTGCCGAGGCATGCTTCATGATGCCGCCGAGAAAATTCCTGCCCTTCGCCGACAGGCCGAGCTCCATGGCGTTGTCGGCAAAGACATTGGTCTTGCCGTCCTTGTCCCACACCGAGATATGGGCGTGGCAGCCATTGCCGGTCAGGCCCGGGAATGGTTTTGGCATGAAGGTGGCGCGCAGGCCGTGCTTTTCCGCAACGGACCTCACCATGAACTTGAAGAAGGAATGCTTGTCGGCAGTCGCCAGCGCATCGTCGAAGGCCCAGTTCATCTCGAACTGGCCGTTGGCGTCCTCATGGTCGTTCTGGTAGGCGCCCCAGCCGAGCGCCAGCATGTGGTCGCAGATCTCGGCGATGACATCATAGCGCCGCATCACCGCCTGCTGGTCGTAGCAGGGCTTTGACGCCGTGTCGTATTCGTCGGAAATCGTCTTGCCGTCCGGCGAGATCAGGAAGAATTCGGCCTCGACGCCGGTCTTGACATGCATGCCGTCGCCCGCCGCCTCGTCAATCAGCCGCTTCAGCGTGTTGCGCGGCGCCTGGGCGACCGTTTTTTCGTCCATCATGCAATTGGCGGCAATCCAGGCGACTTCCGGCTTCCACGGCAGCTGGATGACCGAATCCGGATCCGGCACCGCCAGCATGTCTGGATGCGCCGGCGTCAGGTCGAGCCAGGTGGCAAAGCCGGCAAAGCCGGCGCCGTCCTTCTGCATGTCGGCGATGGCCTGCGCCGGCACCAGTTTGGCCCGCTGTCCACCGAACAGGTCGGTGTAGGAAATCATGAAATATTTGACGCCGTTCCCTTTGGCGAAGGCGGCGAGATCGTTCCCCATTATAGTTTCCTCGCTTATTGGTATTTGGTAGTTTGGTATCAGAAGCCGTTCTTCCCCGGTATCCAGTTGGTGCCGGCCAGCGGCACACCGGCCATGGCGGCGGCTTCGATCGTCAGCGCGACGAGATCCTCGGGCTCGAGATTGTGCAGGCTGTTCTTGCCGCAGGCGCGGGCGATCGTCTGCGCCTCCAGCGTCATCACCTTGAGATAATTGGCCAGCCGTCGCCCGGCCGCTGTCGGATCGAGCCGTTTCATCAGCTCGGGGTCCTGCGTGGTGATGCCGGCCGGATCGCGGCCCTCGTGCCAGTCGTCATAGGCGCCGGCGGTGGTGCCGAGCTCGTTGTACTCCGCCTCCCAGCGCGGATCGTTGTCGCCGAGCGCGACAAGTGCGGCGGTGCCGATCGACACCGCGTCGACGCCGAGCGCCAGCGCCTTGGCGACATCGGCGCCGTTGCGGATGCCGCCGGAGATGATCAGCTGCACCTTGCGGTGCATGCCGAGATCCTGCAGTGCCTGCACCGCCGGCCTGATGCAGGCAAGCGTCGGCTGGCCGACATTCTCGATGAACACTTCCTGGGTTGCGGCGGTGCCGCCCTGCATGCCGTCGATCACGACGACATCGGCGCCTGATTTCACCGCAAGGGCAGTGTCGTAGTAGGGCCGCGCGCCGCCGACCTTGACGTAGATCGGCTTTTCCCAGTCGGTGATTTCACGCAGTTCCAGGATCTTGATTTCGAGATCGTCGGGTCCGGTCCAGTCGGGATGGCGTGAGGCTGAGCGCTGGTCGATACCCTTGGGCAGGGTGCGCATTTCGGCGACGCGGTCGGAGATCTTCTGGCCAAGCAGCATGCCGCCGCCGCCGGGCTTGGCGCCCTGGCCGACGACGATCTCGATCGCATCCGCCCGGCGCAAGTCGCGCGGGTTCATGCCGTAGCGCGACGGCAGGTATTGGTAGACCAGCGTCTTGGAATGGCCGCGCTCTTCCTCGGTCATGCCGCCGTCGCCGGTGGTCGTCGAGGTGCCGGACAGCGTCGCGCCGCGGCCGAGCGCTTCCTTCGCCGGGCCGGACAGCGAGCCAAAACTCATGCCGGCGATGGTGATCGGGATTTTCAGCTCGATCGGCTTTTTCGCATGGCGCGAGCCCAGCACGACGCTGGTGTCGCAGCGCTCGCGATAGCCTTCGAGCGGATAGCGCGAGATCGAGGCGCCGAGGACAAGCAGGTCGTCGAAATGCGGCAGCTTGCGCTTGGCGCCGGCGCCGCGGATATCATAGATGCCGGTCGCAGCGGCGCGGCGGATCTCGGAAAGCGTGTAGTCGTCGAAGGTCGCGGATTTGCGCGGCGTCGTCGGCGGGTTGCGATAGGTCATTGAGCCTCAATACGCGTCGGCGTTGTCGATGTTGAAATTGTAGAGGGTGCGCGCCGAGCCGTAACGCGTGAACTCCGCCGCCTTGACGCCGGTCACCCCGGCGCGGTCGAGCAGGTCCTGCAGCAATGCCAGATGCTCGGGCCGCATCTCCTTGGCGATGCAGTCGGCGCCGAGGCTGCCGACCTTGCCGCGCACGAACAGCCGCGCCTCGTAGATGGAATCGCCGAGCGCATCGCCGGCATCGCCCAGCACCACCAGATTGCCGGACTGCGCCATGAAGGCCGACATATGGCCGATATTGCCGTGGACGACGATGTCGATGCCCTTCATCGAGATGCCGCAGCGCGACGACGCGTTGCCCTCGATGACCAGCAGCCCGCCCCTGCCGGTGGCACCGGCATATTGGCTGGCATCGCCTTTGACCGTTATCGAGCCCGACATCATGTTTTCGCCGACGCCGGGTCCGGCCGAGCCATGCACCGTGATGGCGCTGCCGTCGTTCATGCCGCCGCAATAATAGCCGACGCTGCCGCGGACATCGATGGTGACCGGCTGTTCGACGCCGACGGCGACCGAATGGCTGCCTTTCGGATTGAGCACTTCCCAAGCGGTCTGGTTCGAACCGGGGGTCAGATCGTGAAGCGCCTGGTTGAGCTCGCGCAGCGGCATCTCGGCCAGGTCGACGACCCGTGACGCATGGCTCTGGTCGAGTGCCTTGGAGACGTTGATTGCCGGCATGAATTCAATGCTCCCAGAAATAGACGGTTGCAGGCTCCGGTTCCCAGACCCTCGCATTATCTATGCCGGGCAGTTTGGTGAGCGCGCGATATTCCGAGCCGAAGGCGACATACTGGTCGGTCTCGGCCATGACGGCAGGCTTGCAGGCGATCGGATCGCGCACCACGCCGAAGCCGTTCTTGGTGCCGACGACGAAGGTGAAGAAGCCGTCGAGGTCGCTCAGCGTGCCTTCCAGCGCCTCGCCGAGATTCTTGCCATGCGCCATCTGCGAGGAGAGATAGGCGGCCGCGACTTCAGTGTCGTTCTCGGTCTCGAATTTCATGCCTTCGCGGATCAGCTCGCGGCGGACGTTGTTGTGATTGGACAGCGACCCATTATGCACCAGGCATTGGTCGGCGCCGGTCGAGAACGGATGCGCGCCCATCGTCGTAACTGCCGATTCCGTCGCCATGCGGGTATGGCCGATGCCGTGCGTGCCGGTCATGCTGCGCACGTCGAAGCGATCGACCACCGTTTCGGGCAAGCCGACTTCCTTGTAGATTTCGACGACGTCACCGGCGCCCATGATGCGGATGTCGGGGCGCAGCGCCTGGATCGCCTCGCGCAGTTCGTCGATCTTGGCAGGCGCGGTCCTGACCACCGCATGCGTCGATTTCACTGCAATGCTTACTGGCGCTCCGATCGCCTTGGCGAGTTCGGCGTCAAGGTTGCCGAAATCCTGCTCCGGCTTTGCCGACTGCATGGTAATCTTGGCCTCGTTGCCGGATGGCGTGCCATAGATGGCGATGCCGGCACTGTCGGGGCCGCGATCGCTGAGCGAGATCAGCATCTCCGAAAGCATCGAGCCGAGTTGGGGCTCGAGCGACTTGTCCTTCAAAAACAATCCGACGATTCCGCACATGCCAGGCTCCCGCGGTGAGGTATGATTTCGGTGCTACCAGCTTCATAAATAGAATTCAACTCATATGAAAGTTTTTTTCATATTGGACAAGTCGCCCGGCGCGATTTGAGACGCCAGGCGACCTTATTCCGGTCTAATGGCGGTCGATCGCCTTTCTGGTTTCCTCTCCGGTGCGATCCGCCGCCATATCGGCCTCGATCTCAGCGTTCTCCTGGCGCGTCTGGAGGACGTGCCACCCGATCCAGAAGACGAGGCCGACGATCACCATCACCACTTCAGAGCCCTGGAAAGGGTAGATCGCGCCGACGTCCTTGAGGTCCACGGCCCAGCTTTCCATTCCATTGGTCGACATTGCGGTTCTCCCTGTCGGTTGACTACTTGTCGGTTGACTATTTGATCATGGCCTTTTCGGCGGTTCCCAGTTCGCGGACCGACGCCTCGAACGCATGGTTGAGGGCAAAGTCGACGCCCTCGAGTTCGACCTTTTTCGGTACGCGCAGCAGGTTCATGCTGTTGAGGATCTTGCAGACGACGAAGGTGGGGACGAAGCCGAGCACGAACATCAGCACCGCACCAGCGAAATTGCCGAGCGGGTTGATGTGCGCGAAGCCCTCATAGGGCGAGGACGGCTGTCCCCACAGCATGAAGCCCGCCACCACCACCCCGAGGAACCCGCCATAACCGTGCACCGCAACGGCGCCGACCGCATCATCGATCTTGAATCGGCGCTCGACGAAATAGTGCAGCTTGTAACAGATGCTCGGGACGATCGCGCCGATCAGCATCGCCTGGATCGGGTGATAGAGGTCGTTGCCGGCAGACGCCGAGATGATGCCGCAAAGCCCCATAGAGAACGTCCAGAAAGGGTCGCCTTTCGAGACGATGTAGCCGGCCAGCATACCGCCCGACAGCGACATCAAGAAGTTGAAGGTGACCGCCGAGAGCGTGGTCGGCGCGAGATAGATATTGGTCGCCGTCCAGGTCTCGCCGGTGATCTGGCCGGCAATCGTGGCCGGGCTGATCAGCGGAATGTTGCACGCGGCATAGAAGCCCCAGAAGCCGGTGAAGATCAGGAACAGGCCGATCGTGACCAGCCAGACATTATGGGGCGGGATGTCGCGGGCCGTGCCGTCGGGCCTGAATTTGCCGATGCGCGGCCCAAGCACGATGAGAAAGGCGAGCGCCGCTCCGCCGGCGATTGCGTGCACGACGCCCGATGCATAGGCGTCGTGATAGCCCCACAGTTTCACCATCCAGCCTTGCGGATGCCAGCCCCAGGACGCGTCGAGGATCCACAGGACCGAGCCGATCAGCACCGCGACGATCCAGAACGCGCCAGAGCGCGCGCGCTCTATGATCGAGCCCGAGATGATCGACGCCGTCGTGATGGAAAACAGCAGAAAGGCGCCCCAGAACACGCCGTTGAGGCGATGCCACAGCGCCGCGTCGGTAGGGGTGACCCCCGTCTCGCCCGGATTGACACCGGAGAGATGGGTGCCCATCAGCGGATTCCATGGTTCGGCAAATGGCGCCGTGACAAGTCCGCCGGCGATGCCCGGCCCGTTGGGGAAGCCGAAATAGATCCACCAGCCAAAAAAATAGAAGGTGATCGTGACGAGCGGAATCGCCATCGCGTTTTTCATCAGCGTTTTCAGATGATTGCGCCGACGCGACACGCCGACCTCGTACATGCAGAACCCGACATGGATCAGGAACATCATGACGATGGTCACCCAGTAATAGAACTCCGTGAAAATGGTCGTTAGAGCGTTGAGATTCCCTTCCATTGCATGTCCCCTCCGTTCAGTTGCGTTCCTTGCCTCTCAGTAAAACTTTTTGCATCTTAGTATTGCGCGCTTTTGGAGTTTTGAGTCAATATGGCGCGGACCGTCGCATGGCCTCAGTGCCCATGAGCGGCGAACGCCGGCAATCTTGTGAGGAGAAGCAAGTCCATGACCGCATCCTGGAGATTTTCGACCTTGGCGGATCGCCATCGTACGCTCGGTTCGAAGCTCGAAGACTGGAGCGGGATGGGCACTGCCTGGACCTACGACAAGGACGCCGACGAGGAGTACATCGCCATCCGCACCAAGGCCGGGCTGATGGACGTGTCGGGCCTCAAGAAGGTCCACATCACCGGGCCGCATGCCTCGCACCTGATCGACCTCGCCACGACGCGCGACGTCGAGAAAATATATCCCGGCAAGTCGGCTTATGCCTGCATGCTCAACGAGGCCGGCAAGTTCACCGACGACTGCATTCTCTACCGCACCGGTCCGAATGCCTGGATGGTCGTGCATGGTTCGGGCACCGGCCATGAGGAATTGCAGCGCGCCGCCATGGGCCGCGATGTCTCGCTGCGCTTTGACGACAATATGCACGACCTTTCGCTGCAGGGACCGATATCAGTCGACTACCTGGCCAAGCATGTGCCTGGCATACGCGACCTCGCCTATTTCCATCACATGCAGACCCGGCTGTTCGGTCTTCCGGTGATGATCTCACGCACCGGCTACACCGGCGAACGCGGCTACGAGATCTTCTGCCGTGGCCAGGATGCCGGCACGATCTGGGACACCATCCTCGACGAGGGCAAGAGCGCCGGCATCATCCCGTGCCGGTTCACCACGCTCGATATGCTGCGCGTCGAGAGCTACCTCCTGTTCTACCCCTACGACAATTCGCAGAAATATCCGTTCGAGAACGAAGGCCCCGGCGACACGCTGTGGGAACTCGGCCTCGATTTTACCGTCAGCCCCGGCAAGACAGGGTTTCGCGGCGCCGAGGAGCACTACCGCCTCAAGGGCAAGGAACGCTTCAAGATCTTCGGCGTGCTGCTCGAAGGCAAGGAGCCGGCCGACGAGGGCGCACCGGTCTATCGCGACGGCAAAAGGGTCGGCGTGGTGACCTGCGCCATGTATTCGCCGCTGGTCCAGAAATCGATGGGCATTGCCCGGCTCGATGTCGATTGTGCCGTCCAGGGCACCAGGCTCGAGATCCGCAACCAGAGCGGCGCCATCAGCGCAACGGCCGAGCCGCTTCCATTCGACGATCCGAAGAAGACCAAGCGCACGGCAAAAGGCTAAGGCATACTGAGAGGATGGCAGCGAAAAGCATCATCAGCCGGCCGGTCTACGGAACCCTGTCGCCGCAGCCCGGCAAGCACCATCTTTTCGTGGCCGATGCAGACGGCGCGCTGGCGATAACGGACTTGGCCCCCAAGGCGCCCGACGGTTTTTTTGCCGATGCCCATATTATTTTCATCCCCGGCAATGAGGGCCAGCATGTCGCCGCGCTCGAAGCGCTGAAGCCGGCGCAGTTCTACCAAGGACCTTCCTTCGCCAGCGCCCTGCCGCGGCTGAAGCAGACGCTGGCCAACGCGCATATGGGCCTGCGCCTCTATCTCGCCGGCACCGAGGGGCTGATCGGCCAGGCGATGCAGGCGGCGCTCGAAGCCGGCATCGACCACACCTCGATCCAGACCGAGCATCGCGGCTCGCTGGCGCGCCGCGTTCAATGCGTCCATTGCAAGGGCATCACCGAAAACGTGACGACGCAGCCGGCGACCTGTTCGCATTGTGGCCTGCTTCTTCTGGTACGCGATCACTATTCCAGGCGCCTCGCCGCATTCCAGGGCGTCTGCATCAATGCGGAAGACCGCAGCGAAATTCCTCCGGCGGAGGAGATCTTTCGATGAGCACCGGCACCACCAAGCTTGACGTCGTCGTGAGCGATGTCGTCCCGGTCAACGAACTTGTCACGCGCTTCCATTTCCGCCGGCGCGACGGGCAGCTTTTGCCGACATTCTCCGGCGGCGCCCATGTTGTGGTGGAGATGCGCGGCGGCGAGCGGACCAGGCTCAATCCCTATTCGCTGATGGGCTCGCCGCTCGACACGCGCGAGTACACCATCTCGGTGCGCCGCGACGATGCTGGCCGCGGTGGCTCGCTGTTCATGCACAGGCATGTCAGGCCCGGCATGGAGATGGTGATCAGCTACCCCGTCAATCTGTTCTCGCTCGACCTGCGCGCCAGGAAGCACCTGATGCTGGCCGGCGGCATCGGCATCACGCCTTTCATGGCGCAGACCGCGCAGCTGGCAGCGGAAGGCGGCAATTTCGAGCTGCATTACACCTGCCGCACCGCCTCGCTCGGCACCTATGCCGATGTGCTTAGAGAACGCTACGACCGCCGCGTCAGGCTCTATCACGACGACCGCGACGAGCGGATCGAGCTCGACCGGCTGCTGTCGTCGCAGCCGCTTGGCACGCATCTCTACGTCTGCGGCCCGTCGGGCATGATCGGCTGGGTGCGTGACCGCGCCGCTGCCTTGGGCTGGCCGACGGAGACCGTGCATTTCGAGCATTTCGCCGCTCCGCAGCCCGGCGCGCCGTTCGACGTGACGCTGGCCCTGAGCGGCAAGTCGATCCGTGTCGGCGAGCAGCAGAGCCTGCTCGAAGCGATCGAGGCCGCCGGCGTCGATCCGCCCTATCTCTGCCGCGGCGGCGTCTGCGGCCAGTGCGAGACCAATGTCATCGCGCATGACGGCAACTTCATCCACATCGACCACTGGCTGAGCGAGGACGAGCACCGTTGCGGCAAGAAGATCATGCCTTGCGTCTCGCGCTTCGAGGGCAGGTCGCTGGTTCTGGAAAGATAGGAGGCGAGCTTGGGCATCACCTTTCGTAACGAAACGTTCCGTAACGACTTCACCTTCAGGAACAGCCCGGAGCACATCAGGCGGTTCCCGTTCCCGTTCCACGAGGACAGCTACATGTATGCGGTCAACATCGAGCCGCACGTCGTCGGACCGAAGGGCAGCGCGCTCGAAAACCTGATCGACGTCGACGAGCACTATGTCGCCGAGATGCAGGACCGCGCGCTGGTGCTGGCGGAAGACCCGCTGCGCTGCCAGTCACTGCCGCACATGACGCTGGCCGGCTGGGACCTGCTCGAACTTCTGATGGAACAGCAGGCGCTGGGCTATCCCGAGCATTTCACGCTGACGCGCGACGGCGACAAATGGCGCTGGATCAACCGGCCGCTCGGCATCGACGACAGCTTCACCTTCGGCGATGTCTCGACGCTGCCCTACGGGCCGATGGAATACATCACGCGGCAAAGCCAGGGCGATTTCTGCATCCTCGACCAGCGCGACGGCAATCTGTGGATGGATGCCGGCATGGTCACCACCCAGGCCGACTGGTCGCTGGATTTCGACATCGGCATGAACTTCTTCGAATGGCACGCGCCGGTGCCGCTGGCGCATGAGAAGGGGATTTTCACCCGGGCGCTAAAATTCCTCACCAACATCCAGCAGGGCAAGCCGGCGCGGCGGCTGAACTGGACGATGACCATCAATCCGCGCCTCGACACCAGTCCGGAAAATTACCACAAATGGGGTCCGGACCGGGCGACGGTGACGCCCGAAAACGTCGGCGACAAGGTCCATCTGCGTGTCGAATTGCAGAGCTTCTGGCGGCTGCCGCGCTCGAACGGCATCGTCTTCCCGATCCGCTGTTATCTCATCAAAATGGACGAACTGGTGACCCAGCCGAAATGGGCGCGGCGCCTGCACCGCGTCATCCGCGACCTTCCCGAAGAGCTCGCCAATTACAAAGGCCTGACACGCTACCGCGCGACGCTGGTCGAATGGCTGTCGAAGCTGGACGACGGCAGCCCGACATCGCCCGGCTTCGGGCCGGATTAAGGAGGCTTGCACCGGCGCTTCCGATCACCTGAGAAGATTTTTGACCCCGCACCGATGATTTCAGACCGCCCGCGCTGTCCTTATCAATGGGCGTGCCTGGATGGTCCAGCTGCCCGGATAGCAAGGTGGGTCCATGAGATTGTTACAAGGTCAGAATGTCGTCGTCGTTGGAGGAAGCCGTGGTGTCGGCCGCTCGATCGTAGAAGCCGCCCTCAGCGAGGGAGCGACGGTCCTCGCAGTCGCCCGCAGCGAACAGACCCTGGCGGAATTTGCCCGGGAGACTTCGGGCGTGAAGACGTTCGCGGTCGATGCAACTGTGGACATCGCTCCCGATCAGGTCTTCGCCGCGCTGGAACCGGACGTCCTGGTGATATGCGCAGGTGCTCTTGCCCCCTCCGCGCCCCTACATGAACAGAACTGGGAGGCGTTCTCCGCAAACTGGGAAACGGACGTCAAGGCGTCGTTTCTGTTTTGCAAGGCCGCGCTTCGGCGTCCGCTCAAACCGGGCGCCCGGGTTGTTCTGATCTCCAGCGGCGCGGCTCTGACCGGGGGGCCACCGAATTCCGGCGGCTATGCCGGCGCAAAACGCATGCAGATGTTCCTGGCCGGTCATAGCCAGAAGGAATCGGATCGGCGCGGCTTCGACCTGCGCTTCATGGCGCTTGCGCCTATGCGCATCATGCCAGGGACCGGCGTGGGCGACGCCGGCATCGAGAGCATTTCGGCCTATAGGGGCGTCCGGCCCATGGAGTTCATCGCGGGCATCCTCGACATGCAGACGCCGGCCGACGTCGGACGGGCGGTGGTGGCACTCGCCACCCAACAATCGCAAGGATGTTCCTTCGCAGTGAGCGCGAGCGGACTTGCGCCGGCCGCCTGAGACGCGCGTAATGCAAACTCAAAATTGCCGGATCCGCATGACAGACTCGCAGGCACCTCTCAAGCCGGTACGTGAGCCGGGCCAGCCGATCCTCGATCGGCTGGCCTTCGAACAGTTCACGGCTGCCCATCGCCGGGAGCTCAAGCTCCATTGCTATCGCATGATGGGCTCGCTGCACGAGGCGGACGACCTTGTCCAGGACACGCTTCTGCGCGCCTGGCGCGCAAGATCGGAGTTCGATGGGCGGGGTTCGGTTCGCGGTTGGCTCTACACGATCGCGACCAACTCTTGCCTCAACGCGCTCAAGGCCAGGTCGAGGGCGAATCGCATTCTCCAGCAGCCCGAACCGCCGGCTTCCCACGGGATGGCCACAGGCGGCCCTGCAGCCGAGGTCACCTGGTTGGAGCCTTACCCGGACGCAGAGCTACCGGGCCGCGCTGATGGTGAGCCGGGTCCGGAAGCGCGCTACGAGACCCGCGAAGCCGTCCAACTCGCTTTCGTCGCCGCGATCCAGGATCTGCCGCCCAGGCAGCGCGCCGCTCTACTGCTTTCCGACGTGCTGGGCTGGTCGGCTGTCGAAACGGCGGGATTGCTGGGCGGGTCGACGGTTTCGATCAACAGCGCATTGCAGCGGGCCCGCATAACCCTTGCGGCGCGATATCCCCAAGGACGTCCCATCCATCGATCGAAGCCCAACCCCGACGAAGGCCTGCTGCTCGAACGTTACATGCGAGCCTGGGAGGCCGCCGATCTCGACAGCCTGATCGAACTCCTGCGGGAGGACGCCACCTATCGCATGCCGCCCTGGCAGGAATGGTATCGTGGACGCGCGGCGATCCGCAGTTTCCTCGAGACCATCTGGGGCAATTTTTCGGGCTTCCGCACCGTAGCCATTGGAGCCAATGCCCAGCCGGCAGTCGGGGTCTATTCCCGCAGCCAGAATGACCCTGCGTGGCGAGCCCATTCGCTGCATGTGATCGAGCCCGCCGAGGGCGGTATCGCCGCCCTGACGATCTATGTGCCGCCGCTCGGCCCCAGCTTGTTTGCGGCCTTCGGCCTGCCGTCATCCTAAAGCGCATCGCATTTGACCGGCCCCATGCGACGCGCTTTAGGTTGTTGTTTCATGCATGTCGATATCGCAAAACCGCTGCACACTTTTGCGCGACATGCATTAGAGCAATTCCAGGAAAAGCGTGAAACGGCTTTCCCGGGAAAGCGCATAGCGCTTTCCCTAGGGAATTGCGCATAAACAAAGAGATAGAGCGGTTCTAGCCTGGACCTGTAACATTCCATCCGGCCGCTTCGCGGCCACGGCGCTCAATGAGGGGACTTCGCTTGCGTCCGAAGCCGCTCAAACCGCGCTACTCTGCGGATAGCAGATGATCGAGAGATAGCGCATCGGCAGTTGCGTCAGCTGTTCCGGGCCGTGCGGCGCGTCGGCGTCGAAGAACAGGCTGTCGCCGGGTTTCATCGGATAGAGATTGCTGCCGTGCCGGTAAACCACCTCGCCTTCGAGCATGTAGAGGAACTCCATGCCCTCGTGCTGGAAGGTCGGAAACACGTCGGAATCCTCGGTCAGCGTGATCAGATAGGGCTCGACGACGACCCCGCTGGTGTTCGACCCGATATGGCCGAGCAGGTTGTACTGATGGCCGGCGCGCGTACCCCGCCGCTCGACATCGAGGCCTTGGCCGGCCTTGACGAAGACGGCGCTGCGCTCTTCCTCGAAGCGGCGGAAGAAGGCGGTGACCGGAACGCCGAGCGCCCGCGACAGCGCCTGCAAGGTGGTCAGCGACGGCGAGGTGATGCCGTTTTCGATCTTCGACAGCATGCCAAGCGAAATGTCGGTGGCAGCGGCAAGATCGGCAACAGTGATGCCGAGTTTCTTGCGAAACGCCCGCACCTCGCGGCCGATTGCGACCTCCAGGACTTTTTCGCGGGTGTCGCGGACGGCGTGCGGGTCCTGGGTCAGTGGCGTCCGGATCGTTGCCACGCCCTTCGGCTGTGGCTTGGCCTTGGCGGCGGCGCCATTCCTCAAACTGGAAGCTTTCTTCGCCATGTCGCCACCCGGTCCTGCAGATTAATTTCACTCAGGGTGAACATATTCGCTGCTGATACAGAGCGCAACTGCGACGGCAAGCCACTTTATGTCGAACGCGTGCTCTCCGGGTTTCCGCCATGCGGTTCTGCTGAAAATCCGATTGGTGAAACGTGGTTTCAGCAGAAGGCCTGTTGACAGCATCGAAGGGGCAATTACTGTCCTGTCAGTGAAATTTGTTTCGTTAGAGAAATGAGACCGGGAGGCCCGCAATGAAAAGTCGTGTTGCCGTCATCGGAGCCGGGCCGTCCGGCATGGCCCAGCTTCGAGCCTTCAAGTCGGCAGCCGACAACGGCGCGGACATTCCGGAAATCGTCTGCTTCGAAAAGCAGTCCGACTGGGGCGGCCTGTGGAATTACACCTGGCGCACCGGCCTCGACGAGCATGGCGACCCGGTGCATGGCTCGATGTACCGCTATCTCTGGTCGAACGGGCCGAAGGAATGCCTCGAATTCGCCGACTATACGTTCGAGGAGCATTTCGGACGGCCGATCGGCTCCTATCCGCCGCGCGCCGTGCTGTGGGACTACATCAAGGGCCGCGTAGAAAAATCCGGTGTGCGCCAATGGGTGCGCTTCAACAGTCCGGTGCGCATGGTGACCTTCTCCGACACGACGAAAAAGTTCACCGTCACCGCGCATGACCGCACCAACGACGTCACCTATTCGGAGGAGTTCGACAACGTCGTCGTTGCCTCGGGGCACTTCTCCGTGCCCAACGTTCCCTACTTCGAAGGTTTTTCGACCTTCAACGGCCGCATCCTGCACAGCCATGATTTCCGCGACGCCATGGAATTCAGGGATAAGGACATCCTGATCATCGGCCGCTCCTATTCGGCCGAGGACATCGGCTCGCAATGCTACAAATACGGCGCCAGATCGATCACCTCCAGCTACCGCTCGAAGCCGATGGGCTTCAAATGGCCCGACAACTGGAAGGAAGTGCCGCTGCTGCAGAAGGTCGTCGGCAAGACCGCGCATTTCAAGGACGGCAGCACCAGCGATGTCGACGCCATCATCCTGTGCACCGGCTACCTCCACTCCTTCCCGTTCCTGACCGAGGATCTGAAGCTCAAGACCGCCAACCGCATGTGGCCGGACGGGCTATACGAGGGCGTCGTCTGGGAGAAGAACCCGCAGCTGTCCTATATCGGCATGCAGGACCAGTTCTACACGTTCAACATGTTCGACGCGCAGGCCTGGTTCGCGCGCGACGTCATCATGGGCCGCATAAAGTTGCCTTCGGCCGAGGCAATGGCGGAACACGGCAGGAAATGGCGGGCGCGTGAGGAAACGCTGGAGGACGCCGAGCAGATGATCTGGTTCCAGGGCGACTACACCAGAGAGTTGATGGAGCAGACCGACTATCCAGGCTTCGACGTCGAGGCTGTCAATCAGACCTTCATGGAGTGGGAACACCACAAGGTGGAGAACATCATGACATTCCGCGACAATGCCTATCGCTCGCTGATGACCGGCACGATGGCGCCGCTGCACCACACGGCCTGGCTGCAGGCGATGGACGATTCGATGGAATCCTATCTCGAGGTGAAAGGGGTGGCGGCGGAGTAGCGGCTTCCTCGCCGCACCGGGCTGCATGACAGCCTGCCCAGCTTGCAACCCATCGAACCCGTCAAATCCTCTGTGCAGAGGCGCACTTTTGCGCGACATCCGTTACTTGCTGCGAGCCTCGCGCACCTCTTTCGTCGCCTCAATGATCCGGCCGAGCAGGGCATGGAGATCGTCGCGGTGGCCGCTGCGGCCGGCGGGGCCGTTTTCATCTGAAGTCATGACCACGGTCAACGCGCGCCCGGGCACAACATAGACCATCTGCCCGCCATACCCCCACCCGTAGAAGACCGATTCGCCCGCGATCTGACGGATGAACCAACCATAGCCGTAACCGTCACCGGTGAAACGCGAGGCGGTGCGTGGCTGCCAGGAGAGCTTGATCCAATCGGCCGGCACGAGCTGCCGTCCGCCGCGGCTCATCCCGCCGCTGCGGTAGAGTTCGCCAAAGGCCAGCAGCGAGCGCGGGCTCATGGCCATCTGGTTGCCGCCGAGATAGATGCCCTGTGGGTCGCGGTCCCAGGCGGTGATGGAAAAGCCCTGCTGCGGCCCGAGCCATTCGCGCGCCAGTTCCAGGGTCGAGCGGCCGGTCCGCCGCGTCAGGATCGCCGAAAGGAGATGGGTCGAGCCGGTGGAATAGAGCATGGTGCCGCCCGGATCGTCGTCGAAGGGCATGGCGAGCGCTGCCCGCACCCAGTTGTCGCTTGCCACCCAGCGCCCGTAGTTCGGGCCGGAGGTCCGTCCCAGCCCCGCCTGCATGGAAAGCAGATGTCCGATCGTAACCTGCTGGACCCGCGGATCCGCGTCGGCGGGCAGGTCGGCCTGAAGAAGCGGAGCGATCTTCTGGTCAGTGCCTTGCAGCACGCCCTTGTCGATGGCGATGCCGACGAGCGCCGAGATGATCGACTTGGAGGCCGATTTTATGTTGGCAGGACGTGCCGGAGAGTGGCCGCGATAGCCGCGCTCCGCCACCACCGCGCCCTCATGCGCGATGGCAACCGTGCGCAGCGGCGTCAGGCGCTCGGCCTCGTCGAGGAGCTTTCCAAGCCGCTGCTCCAGGCCATCCGCAGCGTGAGCAGCGACGGACAGGATGAGCAGAAAGGCGAGAATCACGGTGGGGCGCTTCAGCATGAAGCCAGCTTGGGATGCATTTTGGGCAAGACGAAGGTCGGACGCGATCCGCTGTTTTGCGGCTACCCCAGCCTTGCCCGCGCCTTGGCCGTCCAGGCGTTGAACAGCCGGTCGGCGACGATGCCGATGAAGGCGATGGCCAGTCCGGCGACGATGCCGCGGCCGGAATCGGCCTTGGACAGCGCAATGAACACCTCCTGGCCGAGATCGCGGGTGCCGACCATGGCGCAGATGATGATCATCGCCAGCGCCATCAGGATGGTCTGGTTGACGCCGAGCATGATCTCGGGCAACGCCAGCGGCAGCTGGACGCGCAAGAACGTCTGGCGCTTGGTGCAGCCCGACACCTTTGCCGCCTCGATCAGTGCCGGTGGCACCTGCCTGAGGCCGTGATTGGTGTAGCGGATGGCCGGCACCACGGCGAAGGCGACCGTGGCGATCATCGCCGTCACGTCGCCGACTCTGAATAGCATCACCACCGGGATGATGAAGCAGAACGACGGCAGCACCTGCAAAGTGTCGATGACCGGCGTGACGATCTTTTCGACACGGTCGCTGCGTGATGCCATCAGCCCTATCGGGATGCCTATCAGGCAGGCGATGAAAGCCGAGATGCCGCAGAGATAGACCGTCGCCATGGTCTTGTCCCAAAGGCCGGTCACCGCGCAGAAGACGGTCAGCGCCGCGACCAGGGCGGCGAGGCGAAGGCCGCCGAGCTGGTAGCCGGCAAGGCCGAGCAGGAACACCGCGCCCAGCCACGGGAAGCCCTCGCAGAATGCGCGCACCGGGTTCAGCACATTGAGGATCAGCGCCACGCGGAACGCTTCGATCGTGTCGAAGAAGTTGATCGTGATCCAGCTCACCGCTGTCTTCCACAGGGGTGCGGTGGTGAAGGTGATCGCCTTCGGCACCGCGGCGAAGGCCGGCACGAACAGGCCAAGCAGCGTCGTGGCTGCAAGGATGGCGACGGCCAGCGTCAGATTGGGGTAGCGCCGCCAGAAGCTCGGGCTGACCTCCTGATAGACATGGCCCTTCGCGTGATTGCGCGCGATCGCCTGGCTCAGCCGGTCGAGCGCGATGGCCAGCGCCACGATGGCAAGGCCGGCTTCCATCGCCTCGCCGACCTTCAGCGCCCTGAGCGCCAAAAGCACGTCGTAGCCGAGGCCGCCGGCGCCGATCATCGAAGCGATGATCACCATGTTGAGCGCCAGCATGATGACCTGGTTGACACCGACCATCAATGTCGGACGCGCCGAAGGCAGCAGCACGCGCCACAGTTTCTGGCGCGCCGTGCAGCCGGCCATCTCGCTGAAATCGTCGATCTCGGACGGCACCCGCGACAGCCCCAGCATCGTCGCGCGCACCATCGGCGGCGTCGCGAAAATGGCCGTCGCGATCATCGCCGAAACCGGACTGTTGCCGAACAGAAGAAGCATCGGGATCAGATAGGCGAAGGTCGGGATGGTCTGCATCAGGTCGAGGGCAGGGGAGATCAGCAGCCTCTCCGCCCATGGCTTGCGCCACGCCCAGATGCCGACGAACAATCCGGTGACGATGCAGAACGGCACGGCGATGGAGATCAGCCCGAGCGTCAGCATGGCGCTGGTCCACTGGCCGAACAGCGCGATGTAGAGGAAACAGCCGCCGACCAGCGCGCCGAGCTTCCAGCCGCCGGCGGCACGTCCGGCCAGGAATGCGGCGATGCAGACACCGACCCAGGACAGGCGCGGCAGGACGAGCATGTCGGCGCCATGGCCGACCTTGAAATTCTTGGCGAGCAGACCGAGCGCAAAATCGAGCGGCACGCCGAGCGCCGCGGTGATCGAGCGCGTCAGCCAGGAAAAGTTCGACTTTATCAGGCTCATCAGCGCGCTGACCCAGTCGGCGACCGAAACGATTGCGCTGGCCGGATAGTTGACCGCCCAAGGCAGCCTGTCCTGCAGCAGGAACACGGCAAGCACGGCGGCAAGGGCGCAGGCCCAGACCACCAGCCAGAGCTGAACCGGCCGCGATCTCGCCTCGCTGGCGCTTGCCGTCACCGTCATGCGTTGGCCCCGGAACGCTCGATGCCCGCCAGAAGATCGATCACGGCTTGCGGCGTGACTTCGCCGATCGGCTTGCCGGTGCCGTTGACGACGGCGAACGGCTTGCCGGCCGAAACGATATCAGCCGAAAAACTCGATATCTTGGCATCCGGCGCGACCACGCCGCCATGCTCGGCGCCGGCGCAGGCGCGCATCAGGCTTCGCGCCGAGATCACCTTGGCGCGGTCGACGTCGCGGGTGAATTCGGCGACATAGTCGGTCGCCGGGTTGACCACCAGCTGTTCCGGGGTGCCGATCTGGATGACCTCGCCGTCCTTCATGATGGCGATGCGGTCAGCCAGCCGGATGGCTTCGTCGAAATCATGGGTGATGAAGACGATGGTCTTGTGCAGCATGGTCTGCAGCCGCATCAGCTCGTCCTGCATTTCGCGGCGGATCAGCGGATCGAGCGCCGAGAACGGCTCGTCGAGAAACCAGATTTCCGGCTTGGTGGCTAGGCTGCGGGCGATGCCGACGCGCTGCTGCTGGCCGCCGGAAAGCTCACGCGGATAGAAATGCTCGCGGCCGCGCAGGCCGACAAGCTCGATCACTTCGCGCGCGCGCTTCTCGCGCGTCGGCCGGTCCTGCCCTTGGATGCCCAGTGGAAAGGCGATGTTGTCCAGCACATTCAGATGCGGCAGCAGGGCGAAATTCTGGAACACCATGCCCATGCGGTGGCGCCGCAACTCGATCAGCGCGGCATCCGAGATTTTCAGGAGATCCTTGCCCTCGAACTCGACCTTGCCATGCGTCGGCTCGACCAGCCGCGACATGCAGCGCACCAACGTCGACTTGCCCGAGCCCGAAAGCCCCATGATGATGAAGATCTCGCCCTGGCGGATTTCGAGGTCGACGGCGCGCACCGCCCCGACCAGCCCGGCCGCGGCGACCTCCGCCATGCTGGCCTTGCCGTCGCGCTGGCGGATGAAATTGGCCGCGTTCGCGCCGAACAGCTTCCAGACGTTGCGGCAGGCAAGCTTTATCGGGCGGGCATCCTTCGGCGTGCCTGCCGTTTGCGGCACCTGTTCAGTCGTGTCGGCCATGCAGTCGTCCTTCTGGAATATGGGATAGAGACCCGGCCATGAATGACCGGGTCTCGCAGTTTCCAGTTGGAACGATCACTCGGCCCAGGCTTTCCAGTCGGCTTCGTGGGCGGCGATCCAGGCGGCGGCGACGTCTTCCGGCGTCTTGCCTTCAAGATCGATCTGGCCGCTCATCTTGTTGAGCTCGTCGGTGTCGATCGTGTAGTTCTTCGCGACCTTGTAGGCGACCGGCCATTTGTCCTTCATGCCGGCCCAGGAATATTTCCAGATCTCGCCATGCGGCTTGCCGCAGTCATACTTTGCCTCGGGGTTCACGCCCCATTTCGGATCGGTGTAGCACTCCGGCGTATAGTCGGGGAATTCGACCCATTCGCCCTTGTATTTGGCCGGCGCCCAATGCGGCGAATAGACCCACAGCATGATCGGCGCCTTGCGCTGATAGGCCGAATCCAGCTCAGCGAACATCGCCGCGTCGGTGCCGGCATGGATGACGGTGAAGGGCAGCTTCAGCGCCGCGGCACGCTCGTCGTCAAAACCTTCCCATGTCACCGGGCCGCCGAGATAGCGGCCGTTCGGCGCCGTTTCGGCGGTCGAGAAGGCCTCGGCGCATTTTGGGTCCTTCAGCGCCTCCCAGTTCGGCAGGCCCGGGCATTTTTCCTTCATGTATTCGGGATACCACCATTCTTCCTTGGCCTTGGGCCCGAGCGGGCCGAGGCGTTCGGTCTGCCCGGTCGCATCCGAGGCCTTCATGGCTTCGCCGGCCGTCGTGTCCCAGAATTCCATGGCGACAGCGAGATCGCCATTGGTAAGGCCGGTGGTCAGGCTGGAGAGATAATCGGCGGTCGGATACTCGACCGTGTATCCCAGCTTTTCAAGAATGCCGCCGAGGATCTTTGCGTTCAGATTGACGCTGGTCCAGTCGAACAGCGCGATCTTGATAGGGTCGTTCGATTCTGGCGCCGCCGCTTGGGCCGAAGGCGTCAGTGCACTTGCCGCGGCAAGTGTTAAGGCTCCCATTGATAATCTCGAAATCAAACTCCGAAGTGACATGCCTGTGCTCCTGTCAAGCTCTGGTGGAAGTTATCGTTCGTTCCCTTCTTGCGTCTTTTTGATTGTGTTGGAAAAGCTGGTCGTTGCGCAAGTCCATTGGCAGCAAATTGCTGTCGGCGCTGAAGTCGGCGCAGACGGGAATGATGCCCAATTCGATGAAGAGGTCGTGCGACCGCGTCATGGCTGCCGTGCTGCCGAAGCAGTGATCCGCGGATCGATCGCCGCTCTTGCGGCGCCCTCAAGCTTGCGAGCCATCAAGGTCCCATGCTGTCGGCTCTCGGCAGTCGCCGAAGCCATTTTCATGAGATGAAATTATATATACCAACATTCATGTCGCGCAACGACTAATGCCATCTCGATCAGGGCAATCGCTGCAGATTTGGAATTCATTTCAGATTGTCGAAGCCGGCGCCGCCCCTCATTGCCCTGCCGGGCATTTCTCCCCGTATAGCGACGGGGAGAAAGGGCTGGCCGCAACGTCGGCGCTCTACTTGCTGCGCCCGCGATTTGCGAAACCGGCGACGACAGCGCCCCTCTCCCCGTCGCTATACGGGGAGAGGATGCCGGCAGGCAGGTGAGGGGCGGCGCCGGCTTCGAAAAGGATGAAGAGACAATTGCAGCGCGCAATTCGAATGCCGTCGGAGCATCCTCACGACATGATCAGGCCGCCATCGACATTGATCGTTTGACCGGTGATATAGGCGGCGTCGCTGCTGGCCAGAAAGCTGACCAAGCCCGAAACATCCTCGCCGCTGCCGGCGCGGCCCATCGGGATGTTTTTCACCCATTCTGCCATCAACTCGCCGGGCTTGTAGTCGCCCATCAGTCTGCCCCATGCGGCGTCGTTGTAGGCCCACATGTCGGTATCGATGATGCCGGGGCAGATCGCGTTGACGGTGATCTTCTCTTTGGCCACTTCCTTGGCGAGGCTCTGGGTGATGCCGACGACGCCGAATTTCGAGGCGGCATAGTGCGGTGTGAAGATGAAGCCCTGGCGCGCCTGGCCGGATGCGGTGTTGATCAGCCGGCCGCCGTCGCCATGCTTGCGGATGCGCGCGATCGCCTCCTGGCAGCACAGGAACACGCCCTTGGTGTTGACCGCCATCACCTTGTCCCATTCGGCCTCGGTCATCGCCTCGATCCTGGCGATGGTGATAACGCCGGCATTCTGCACGGAGATGTCGACGCGGCCGAACTGCTGTTCGGCCAGATCGTAGAGGGCGGCGACCTCGTCCTTCCTGGTCACGTCCATACGCAGCGATGCGACCTTGGCGCCTTCCGCCTTCAGTCCGGCGGCGATCTCGTCGACGCGCGCGTCGATGGCGCTGACGACGACAGCAGCACCCTCAGCCGCGAAGCGCCTGGCCATGGCCGCGCCAATGCCGCCGCTGGCGCCGGTGATGACCGCCGTCTTTCCCTCGAACCGCTTCTGCATGTTCTCTCCTACCAGCAGACGAAGCCGCCATCGACGATCAGGTCGATGCCGGTTACGAAACTCGAAGCGCGGCTGGCCAGGAACACGGTCGGGCCGACCATCTCTTCCGGCGCCGCCATCCGCCCCATCGGCGTGTCGCGCTCGAAGATCCTGACCTGGTCGGCGACCTCCGGCCGCTTGTTCATCGGCGTCAGCGTGTAGCCGGGGCTGACGACGTTGACGCGCAGGCCGCGATCGGCCCATTCCATGGCGAGACTCCTGGACATGTGGATGACGGCGGCCTTCGACGAATTATAGTGCGCCTGGGTCAGGCCGCGATTGATGATCGAGCCCGACATCGAGGCGATGTTGATGATCGAGCCCTTGCGCCGCGTCAGCATTACGCGCGCTTCGGCCTGGCAGGACAGGAACACGCCGCTGACATTGACGTCGTAGAGCTTTTGCCATTTCTCCAGCGACAGCGTCTCGGCCGGCTCGGCCCCGGCGACGCCGGCATTGTTGACGGCGATGGTCAGCGCGCCGAGGTCCTTCTCCGTGCGTTCGGTCGCTGCTGCCAAATCGGCCTCTGAGGTCACTGTGCCGGTCAGCACCAGCGCCTTGCGGCCGAGCGCCGAGATCCTGTGCGCGGTCTCGTCCAGCCCGCCCTTCGAGGCATGGCCGAAACAGGCGATATCGGCGCCGGCCTCGGCCAGACCGATGGCGATTGCTTGCCCAATGCCGCTGCCGGCGCCGGTGACGAGAGCAACGTCGCCATGAAGATCGAATAGTTTCATCGAAATGTTTTCCTGTTGAGCCGCCGGCGCTGCCCTGGGGAGGAAGGGGCGCCAGTCCTGACTGGCGCCCCGCGCGGTCCGGTGCCTGGGAGGATACCACCTGCTGCGCTCTATTCCGATCCTTTATGCCGCCCTCAGCTTGTGGCGAGCTCCATGACGGCGACGTTGCTTGCTTCGCTGCGGTCGAGAATGCCACGCTGGCGGCCACGGCTCAGCACCAGCACGCGATGCGACAGGCCGAGCACTTCCTCAAGGTCGGAGCTCACCACCACCACCGCCATGCCGGAGCGGGCGAGTTCGGCGATGACATCGTAGATCGCGGCGCGCGCGCCGACATCGATGCCGCGTGTCGGCTCGTCCAGGATGAACACCTTGGGCGGCCGTGAAATCCATTTGGCGATGATCACCTTCTGCTGATTGCCGCCGGAAAGCTTGCTGATCGCCTGGTTAGGCCGGCCCTTGACGCCGAGCCGGCCAATGCCGGCCTCGGCGAATTTCTGCACCGCCTTGGGAAATACCCAGCCATTCGGCGCGACATGGTCGAAATTGCCGATCGCCAGATTCTCGCCGATGGTCTGGTCGAGCACCACGCCTTGCGCCTTGCGGTCTTCCGGCACCAGCACGACGCCGGCCTTGATCGCCGCCGCCGGGCCAGTGAGGTGCACCGGTTTGCCGGCGATACGCACCGACCCCGAGGAAATCGGATCGGCGCCGGCAATCGCCCGCACCAGCTCGGTGCGGCCGGCGCCGATCAGCCCGGCGATGCCAAGGATTTCGCCGGCCCTTACCGAAAAGCTGACATTCTGAAAACTGCGTTCCGGCGAGGACAGGTTGTCGACCTCGAGCAACGCCTCGCTGCCCGGCTCCGACAGCGGCGGGAACATCCGCTCGACGCTGCGGCCGACCATCTGCTCGACTATCGTGCGCACCGGAATGTCGGCGCGCTCGTGGCGGGCGACAATGCGCCCGTCGCGCATCACCACGACGCGGTCGGCGATCGCAGCGACCTCGTCCAGCCGGTGGCTGATATAGATGAAGGACATGCCTTCCGCCTTGAGCTTGCGGATCTGCTTGAACAACAGCTCCGTTTCCTCGCTGCCAAGTGCCGCTGTCGGTTCGTCGAAGATCAGAAGCTCGGCATTGAGCGTCAGTGCCTTGGCGATCTCGACCTGCTGCTGTGCGGCGATGCGCAGCGTGCCCACCTTGCGTTCCGGCGAGACATCGAGGCCGAGCCGCTTCAGTTGGGCCGATGCCCGCGCATTCATGGCCGCGCGGTCGATGCGGCCGCCGCGCATCAGCAGGCGCCCGACATAGACGTTCTCGGCAACCGACAGGTCCGGCAGCAGCTTCAGTTCCTGGTGGATCATCCCGACGCCGGCGTCGATGGCCGCGGCGGGAGAGGCGGGGGAATACGGCTTCCCCCGCCATGTGATGCTGCCGGCATCGGGTTTGGTCGACCCGGCGATGATGTTCGAAACGGTGGACTTGCCGGCGCCATTTTCTCCAAGCAGCGCCACGACCTCGCCCGGCCGCACCTCAAAGCTCGCATCGGCCAGGACCTGCACCGGTCCGTAGCTCTTGCAGAGGCCGCTGACGAAGAGCCCCAGATGCGGGGTCTGCGTATGGCTGGGATCCAAGGACATCGTTCCGCTCATCAACTACCGGACTCTTTTGGGATCAGGGATGCCTGATATTAAGGATGTTTGGCGATGAACTGATCGACATTGTCCTTGGTGGTCAGCGTCGCATCCTGCAGCTGTTCTGCGGGAACGGTTTCGCCGGCCACCAGCTTGATCGCCGCATCGACGGCAAGCCGGCCCATGCCTTGTGTCTGCTGCGTCGCGGTTACGTCGAAAACGCCGCCCTTCAGAGCCTTGAGCGCCGCCACGTCGCCGTCGAAGCCGGCAACCCAGACCTTGTGGCCGGGATTGGCGACCTTGACTGCCTGCGCGGCACCGAGTGCCAGCGCGTCGGCCTGGCCGATGACGATCGACACGTCTGGATGCGACTGCAGCAGATCCTGCGTCAGCTTGAAGCCCTCGTCCTGGTGCCACCCTTCGCTCCATAGCTCGCCGACCACCTTGATGTCGGGATAGGCGCTCAGCGCTTCGCCGCAGCCCTTCGACCGGTCGACCTCGGGCGTCGTGCCTTTCTGGCCATGGATGATGATCAACTCACCCTTGCCGCCGGCCTGCTTGGCGATGTAGTCGCAAACCGCCTTGGCCGATGCCACGCTGTTGGTGGCGATGAAGGTGTCGCCGGGTGCGCCCTCGGCGTTGCGGTCGACATTGATGACCGGGATGCCGGCCGCCTTGGCCGTCTTGGTCGGCACGGTGGCGGCGGTGGCGCCGGCCGGGATGTAGATCAGCGCATCGATGTTTTGCGTGATCAGGTCCTGCACCTGGCTGACCTGGGTTGCCGAATCGCCCTTGGCGTCGACGGTGACGATCTCGATGCCCTTTTCCTTGCCATAGGCCTCGACGGACTGCTTGATCTGGTTGAAGAAATCGGCCTGCAGGTTGGCGACTGCGAGACCAAGCTTCTTGGCCTCCTTGGCCGAGGCCATCCCGGACAGTCCGAGCAGCGGAATGACGGCCGCGGCAGCAAGCAGCAATGAACGTTTGGTCAGCATGTGTTTCCTCCGTTGATGTTCAATCTGTCCCGCCGGCGCATCGCGGCGCCCCTTGGCCGAACAACTCCCAGTTTCGGATCACCGATCCGTTTTCGCCCGGACATCCGGGTGAATCTCATTGCGCCCCACTCTTCATTGCGCTCTGCGCCGCCATGTATCCGTGGCCACCGCCAGCGCGATCACCACGCCGATCACCACCTGCTGGATGAAGGGCGACACGCCGAGCAGATTCAGCCCGTTGCGCAGCACGCCGATGATCAGCACGCCGATGGCGGTGCCGCCGATCGAGCCGACGCCGCCCGACAGGCTGGCGCCGCCGATCACTACCGCCGCGATCGTGTCCAGCTCGTAGCCGAAGCCGGAGCTCGGCTGGACGGAATCAAGCCGTGCCGCAAGCACGATGCCGGCGAGCCCGGCCAGCACGCCGCAGACCGCGTAGACCCAGTTGGTCAGCGACTTGACCGGTATGCCGGACAGCCTGGCTACCTCGGCGCTGCCGCCAATCGCGTAGAGGCTGCGACCGGTCGCGCGATAGTTCAGGAAGATCGCGAAGATGATGGCCAGCACGATCATCAGGCCGACGGTGACCGACAGGAAGCCGAAATGGCGGATGATCGACAGGCTGGTGAACCAATCGGGGAAGCCGATGATCTGCGAGCCGTCGGTGATCATGTTGGCGAGACCGCGCGCCACCGACATCATGGCCAGCGTGGCGATGAAGGGCGGCAGTCTGGTGACGGTCACGAGCAGGCCTGAAACCAGCCCGCAAAGCCCAGCAACGACAAGCGCCGTGACGATGCCGGCAGGCATGCCGAGATTGAGGTGGTCGGGATGGGCGACGAAGCCCATCACCATGGCAGCGAGCGCCAGCACGGAGCCGACGGACAGGTCGATGCCGCCGATCAGGATGACCAGCGTCATGCCGATCGCCATGATGCCGAGCACCGTGACCTGGTCGAGCACGTTGAGGATGTTGCGGACAGTCAGAAACGTGTCGGTGGTCAGCGACAGCGCAAGGCACAGCAGCACCAGCCCGATTAGCGGTCCCATGGTTCCGGCGAACAGGGCCGAAAGCTTCGCGCCCGCCGCGGCCTGTGCATTTGGGCCGGCCTTCAACTCGCTTGCACCGTTGCTCACAGCCATTTTGTCTCCTCCATCAGCGATCCGGCGATGCGTCGTCGGCTCACTCTTGTTCACCAGGCACCTCCCTGTGAACAATTTATCTTTGATATGCAATTTTGTTCAGCTAAACTGTTCGTCGGAAAATTGTCAAGGCCCGCCGCATCATTCCACGCCGGTTTGCGCCGCCAGCCGGTTTGCCTTACGAAAGCGCATGAAATGCCGCGTTCTCAGGTCCGGTCGCATCCTGCGAATTCATGTCGGCTGCTTGAGCAGGGCAGGACGGCCAAGACGAAGTAAATGTTGACCATTTTGACTTTCATTCACGTTGTAGAGGTATCCTGTCGATGTCCTGAATCTCGAATCCCGGGCACGCAGAACGATTTCGCGTCGCTTGGTCGGATAACGCCATTTGAATGGCATTCAAGGATTCAGACGACCGCGGGAGGGCAAAAAGATGGCGATGACAGACAATGACAAGGCCTCGCGCTTCCCGGATGCCGAGCTGAAGGCCCGTGCCGCGTGGCACTATTATATCGAGGGTCTGACGCAGGAGAGGATTTCGGAGATCCTCGGCATCGGCCGCATCAAGGTGCATCGCATCCTGTCCGCCGCGCGTGAGGAGGGCGTCGTCCAGTTCCGCATCCGTGACAGCGTCGTCGAATGCTTGGTGCTGGAAGAGGCTCTGAAGCAGCGTTTTGGGCTCAGCCAGGCCGTTGTGGTGCCGTCGGCCGCCGACCGAAGCAACGCGCCGCTGATGATCGGCCATGCCGCGGGCGCCTATCTGGCCGACAATGTGAATGCCGGCGATGTCATCGCGCTGGGCTGGGGGCGCACGCTGAAGTTCGCCATCAATGAATTGCCGCGGCGGCCGATCGCCAGGACGACGGTGGTTTCCATGCTGGGCGGCCTCACCCATGCCCAGCCGCTCAACCCGACCGAAAGCGCCTGGGAATTCGCCGAAAAGATCGGCGCCGAGTGCTTTCTGCTGCCGGTGCCGGTCTATGCCGACAGGCCGGAGCAGCGCGAAGCCTTCATGAGCCAGCGCAGCGTTCAGGACGTCGTCTTCCGCGCACGCCGGGCAAACATCGCCGTGCTCAGCGTCGGATCGTTTTCCACTGACAGCCCGATCGCCAATTACGGCTTCATCAAGCCCAGCGAACTCGAAGAGCTTCAGGCGGCCGGCGCAGTTGGCGATATTTTATGCCATTTCATCGACGCCGACGGCCGGCTCGTCGACCATGAGGTCAACCGCCGGGTCTGCGCCTATCCGCTGCAGGACCTGTCGGACATCCCGGCCATCATCCTGGTCTCGGGAGGGCAGGAAAAAATCGCCATCATGCGGGCGGCGCTTGCCAACACCAGGATATCGGTTCTGATCACCGACGAGGACGCCGCCAAGGGCCTGCTCAACCGCTAAACCTTGCTTAGCGCCTCAAGCCGCACATGGGTCTCGCGCGTCGCCTGATAGAGGTCGCGGTAGATTGCCTTGCGCGCACGGTAACCGAAGACCAGCCCGTCGACGGGGTCGACATGCCTGGTCGGCGGCGCGGCCATCGCCTCAGCCGCCGTTTCAGGCGAGGCAAACCATCCGATAGCGGAAGCCGCCAGCATGGCGGCGCCGAGCGCTGCGGCTTCGTTGACCGGCGAGACGGAGAGCGGCCGCTCGAGCACGCTTGCCATGATCCGCATCAGCAGGGCGCAGTTGGTGCCGCCGCCGGCGGCGATCATCGCCGCCGGTTTGCCGCCGGCCAGAGTTTCCGCCGCCTGCGTTTGCGCCGCCCGAGTTTCCGCTGCTTGAGTTTCCATTGCCTCGCTGGCGATCGCCTGCTCGAAGGCGATGCCTTCCAGAACCGCTCGAAAAAGGTGCTTCGGCTCATGGTCGAGCGACAGGCCGACAATGGCGCCGCGCGCCGCGCCGTCCCAATAGGGGCTCATCACACCGGCCCAATACGGCATGACAAGCAGGCCCTCGCTGCCGGCGGCAACGTCGACCGCTGCTTTCTCCAGGGCTGCAGCCGACGGCGAGCCGGTGGTGCGAACGATCCAGTCGACCAGTTGCATGCCCGAGCGCAGCACGGTCTCCAGCATGAAGCCCGAGCCGGTCGGCGAGACCAGTGTTCGAAACGCGTCCGAAGTCGTGATCCCATGGGAGTAACAGCCGCTGACGATGCCCGAGCCGAGCGACAGGTAGTTTTTGCCGTCGCCATAGACGCCCATGCCAAGGCCCATCGCCTGGCCGTCGCCGGCGCCGGCGACAACAGGCGTGCCGGCCCTCAACCCGATCAGCCGGGCCACGCTTTCGCCAAGCCCGCCGCAGATCGCGCCGGGCGCGACCAGTCGCGGCAACTGGTCCGGGCGCAGCCCCGCGGCCTCGACGAGCTGAGGGTGCCAAGTGCCATTCTTGACGTCGAGCAGCCCGAGCGGATCCGCACTTGCCGTGCTGGTGACCAGACGTCCGGTCAGCCGGTGGACGAAGAAGCCATGCACGTCGACGAGTGCGGCTGCGTCATCAAGCGTTTGCGGCTGGTGCTCGGCAAGCCAGGCGATCGCATAGAGCGCGGGCGTCGGGTCCGGCGGTTTGCCGCTCCAGTCGCGGATCGTCTCGCGGCCGAGCTCCGCCGAAAGCCTGATGACTTGCGGGCGCGCCCGCTCGTCCAGCCACAGGATCGCCGGAATAAGCGGCTTGCCGGCATGATCGATCAGCGTAAATGTCTCGCGCTGGTGGGCGATGGCGATCGCCGCCACCCGGGCAGCGCCAACCGCCTCGGTGACTTGCGTCAAGGCGCCGAGCAGCGCGGTCCACCAATGTTCGGCATCCTGCTCGAAATGGCCGGGCCTGGGATTTGAAAGCGGATAGGCTTCCCGCGCCTGGAACAGCTCCTTGCCGTCGCGCGTGAAGGCAATCGCTTTCACGGCCGTGGTCGAGGCGTCGATCCCGATTACGACATCGTCCATCAGGCGGGAATCCAGCGGATCAGGCGGCGTTCGTAACGAACCGTCCGTCCGACTGGTCGAGACGACGGCGGATCTGGGTTATCACCATCGAATCGTCGGGTACACAATTTTCATAGGTGAGGAAATCGCCTGTCTTGACCGGCTTGACCACCTTGGCGCGTTCGGCGAGGCCGAGCGGCAGGGCGCCGCGGGCGCGCGCGTCCTCCCAGGTCATGGCGAAGCCGCGATAGTCGTTCTCGCCGATCATGCCGAGCGACTGGCCAGGGGCAAGCTCGCTCTTGGCAACCGCCACCGCCTCGGCGACCGGATGGTCGAGCGGCTCCATGTCGGCGCGCTTGTAGACCACGGCGCGCGCCGCCGACAGCGGCACTTCCAGGCTGGTCAAATGATAGGGGCGGAAGATCGTGAAATACGGGCCCTTGCCGACCTTGAGGTCGATCATGCGCTCCAGCACGCGCGGATGCCTGGTCTCGATGATGCAGAACACGCCGGGCGCCACGCCCTTGCCGATCGAATAGTCGACCACGCCCTTGCGGTGCAGCACGCCGCCATCCTCGCGCGGGCAAAGCACGCCGGCGAGTTCCTCCAGCGTCGCGGTCGGGCCGTGCATGCCCGGCACGTCGGGCACCAGGCCGGTGGCGTTGGCGATCGCCACCATCTCGATCGCCGTCTTCGAGCCGTCGACGAACTCGACTAGCATGCGCGCGTTCATGTTGCGCTCGGCCGCCTCCTTCTCGTAGTCGGCCGGCATGGCATCGATCTTGAGCGGATTGTTCTTCCCCTTGCCGGCGGCGATGATGTTGAAGCCGAGGCTCCTGGCAAAGCCGATGATCTCCAGCGTGCAGGCCGGCTCGTCGCCGGCCGCACCGGTATAGACGACGCCGGCCTTGCGCGCCTCCTCCTTGAGGAAGCGGCCGATGGTGATGTCGGCCTCGACGTTGAGCATGACGATATGCTTGCCGTTCTTCATCACTTCAAGCGCGAACAGCGTGCCGATGTTGGGATTTCCTGTCGCGTCGATGATGACGTCGATGCGGCCGGCCGCAGCCAACGCATGCAGGTCTTCGGTCACCGCGATCTTGCCGGCCTCGATGGCGCGGTCGATCGCTGCCGCATTGCCGGCCTGCACGATATCCGAGCGGTCGTGGCCGGCGAGCAGCGCCGCATCGATCGCCGCCTGCGGCCTGACCTCGGAAATGGCGCCGATCCGCATGCCCGGCATCAGCGCGACCTGGACGACGATGTCGGTCCCCATCTGCCCGGCACCGGCAAGCCCGATGGTGATCGGTCCCTGCTGTTCAGCGCGCTGCAAAAGTTCCGCTGCAAATTGCGGATGGGCCATGTCGCTTCCTCCAGTTCCTGACGCGCCGCAGCGTCGAAGCCATCATTTTGAACATTCCTATTTGCAAATGAAAAATATTTCAACCGGCAATTCGGTAGCCGTTCCCACAAAACATTCTGTGATTTGATCTGTGCAAGCCCTGGCTTGCGGCTTGGCAGCGCAGTCAGTCAGCTAGGGCGCAGAAAGCGGTGATCTCTTGGGATGCAGGCGGCGACGACGGTGACATCCCTTCTCGCAAGCAAGCGAGTGCGACGAAAAAACTGATTTCATGGCTGCCCAGTTGCCGCTGCGCCTATCGCCAGCGACGAAGCCGCGCAACAGAGGGCGCTGGCCGGCATGCTCAGTCGGCGCATGCCAGCGTATCAGTCAGCTGCCGACCTCGAAGAAGGGCGCGCCAAGCAGGTCGGGAACAACGTCGATGCCGAGGCCCGGCCCGTCCGGAATGCCCATGCGGCTGCCCGAAACCGGCGGCTTGTTCGATGCAGTGCGCACCGTCACCCATTCGTGGAAGGCGATGGCGTGCAGCCGGCGCTCCTCCGGCGTCGACAGCGACAGATGCGCCATGGCTGATGTGTCGATCTCGGCGCCGCCGGTGTCCTCGACGGTGATCATGAAGCCCAGGTCGACGGCAAGGTCGCGGATCTGGCGCGTCTTGGTCACGCCGCCGAGCCGCGAGATTTTCAGCGTCAGCCCGTCAGCCGCCCCCTTGCGGTGGATGTCGAGCATGTCGTCCAGCGAGGTGACGGATTCGTCGAGCACCATCGGCTTGTCGAGCGAGCGGCGCACCGACATGCATTCGTCGATCGTGGTGCAGGGCTGCTCGAACGTGTAGTCGATGGCGCGCGTCGCGTCAGCGAACTGGCGCGCCTGATAGGGCGTCCAGCCGGCATTGGCGTCGCAGAAGATGACGGTGCCCTTCGGCACCGAAGCGGCGACCGCGGTGACGCGCTCGATGTCGTCATGGACGTTGCCGCCGACCTTGACCTGCAGCCGGTGAAACCCGTCCCTGACGATGCGCTTGGCCAGTGCGGCCATCGCGTCGACGGTGCCATGGGTGACGACCTTGTAGAGTTCCGCCGTCTCGCTCTCGCGCCCGCCGAGCAGCGTCACCAGCGGTATGTCGGCGGCGCGTGCAGCGAGATCCGAGCAGGCCATGTCGAGCGCCGATTTGATGTAGGGATGGCCCTTGAACACCGTGTCCATCAGCCTGCCGATACTGGCCAAGGCGCGAGGATCGTGGCCGAGCAGATGCGGCGCAATTTCGATGACGCCGGCGCGAGTGCCGGCCGAGAATGCCGGCGAGTAGAAATTGCCGAGCGGCGCCATCTCGCCCCAGCCGGTCAGCCCGCTGTCGGAGGTGATTGCGACGATCACCGCGTCAAACGCGGCGGCGACACGCTCCTTAGACATGCGGTAGGGCCCGTCCACAAAGGGCTGCACGACATGGTAGGCCTTGATGGTTTTGATCCGCAATTTTTCTGTCCGTCGCTGTGACGCCCTGACGAAGCCGCCAACCTGCATCGTCCGCTGGGCTCAACTGCCGTCAGGCCGGTTGCGCGTCAGGCCGGCGCGATCGGCCTTGACGCCTCTGGAAACACACTGTTCGAGGCAGCGCGCATAGGCAAGCAATTCTTCGAAGCTGTGCCGATGTCGCCGGCCTTGTCGAACTGCTCAGCAAAACGGCGCCCTCGGCATAGCCGGGGGCGCCGCTGGACCGGGCCTGATGGGGGGTATCAGGTGGCAGGTTTCTGTGGCAGCGGCGAGACAGGCATTCCCGGGCCGATCTTCTGCAGATTGCCTGTTATCACCTGGTCGCCTTCCGCTACGCCGCTCGAGATCGCCACCAGGTCGCCGTTGGTCGGCCCCAGCGAAACAATGCGCTGGTCGACAGTATTGTCCTTGCCGACGACGTAGAGATACTTGCCGAGCTGGCTCGATCCCAATGCCGTCTGCGGCACCATCAGTGCATCTGGCTGCTGCTTGATATGCAGCCTGACGCGAACATATTGGCCCGGCAGCAGCGTGAACTTGGCATTGCCGATCGTCGCGCGTGCGGTGATGGTGCCGGTCGAGCGATCGACCGTGTTGTCGATGAAGGTGAGCTGACCTCTCTGGCGCGGTTCCGTATCGCCGGGAAGCAGGACGTCGACATCGATGGGTCCCGTCGCGCGGGCTTCCTCGATCTGCGCCAGATCCGTTTCGCTCGGATTGAAGGTGACATAGATCGGGTCGAGCTGCACCAGCGTGTTGAGCACTGTGCCGGCGACGCTGACCAGCGTTCCGACCGAGGCCTGGTTGCGGCCGACGCGCCCGGCGAACGGCGCCTTGATTTCCGAATAGCTCAGATTGAGCTCGGCGGTCCGCACAGCCGCCTGGTTGACGGCGAGCGATGCTTGGGCCTCGCGCAAGCTGCTGGTGCGCTGGTCGAACGCATCCTTGGCGATGTATCCGCTCTTGGCCAGTTCGGTGCCGCGACCAAGGTTGGATCGTGCATAGTCGAGCGTTGCCTCGTCGCGCTGGACCTGAGCCTTCGCCTGTTCAAGGGCAGCCTGGAAATCTTCTGGAGCGATCTTGTAGAGAAGGTCGCCCTTCTTGACATCGCTGCCGTCGGGCGCGACCTGCTCCTGCAGATACCCCGGCACGCGCGCCTGCAACGTGATGCTGCGGATCGGCTCGGTGCGAGCGGCATAGTCGAGATAGATCGGGATCGTCTTCTTGACGACGCTCACCACTGGCACCGGCATGACAAAAGCCGCGGGCTCTGGCGCCGCGGGCTCAGGCGTTGCCGCCCCTGCCGTGCCGGCGTTGAGGCCGAAATTACCCATGTCGAGCAAGTGGACGCTGGCCATCGAGACCGCCCCCACGGCAACAGCCGCTCCCAACGCAATTTTCCATTTACGCATGATCATTCTCCAATTCTATTCGGCCGCTTCGGCCAATCGCTCGAAAGCGGGTTCGGCAGTTGGTTCAGTCGGTTCGGCGACAGGCTCGCTCTTGCTGCCGCGCTCGCGCAGCTGCTCGATCACCGCGTAGAAGACCGGCACGAACACCAGCGACAGGATCGTCGCTGCGACCATGCCGCCAAAGACGGTGGTGCCTATCGACTGGCGGCTGGCTGCACCGGCACCTGTCGAGAACATCAGCGGCAGCACACCGAGGATGAACGCGAAGGCGGTCATCAGGATGGGCCGCAGCCGCAGGCGCGCCGCTTCCATTGCGGCGTCGACGATGCTGAGACCTTCCTCGCGCCGGCGCCGGGCAAACTCCACGATCAGAATGGCGTTCTTTGCCGCCAGCCCGATCAGCATGACGAAACCGATCTGCGAATAGACGTCGATCTGCATGCCGCGCATAAGCAGGGCGACAAAGGCGCCGAACAGGGCAAGCGGCACCGCGAGCAGGACCATGAAGGGCATGGCCCAGCTCTCATATTGGGCGGCAAGGATCAGGAAGACGAAGACCATGGCGAGACCGAAGACGATCAAGGCGATCGATCCGGCCTTGAGCTCCTGATAGGTGATGCCCGTCCATTCGTAGCCGAAATCCTTCGGCAGCGCCGTGGCGGCGGCACGTTCCATCGCAGCGACCGCCTGGCCCGAGGAGAAGCCGGGTGCGGCACCGCCATTGATCAGGGCCGACGCATTGTTGTTGTAATGCGGGACGGTTTCCGGGCCGACGATAGGCACCAGCTTGCCGAGCGTGCTCAACGGCACCATGCCGCCGGAGGCATTGCGCACATAGAGCCGCGAAATGTCGGCCGCACCCGCACGCGCATCCTTGTCGGCCTGGATCGTCACCCGGAAGGTGCGGCCGAACAGGTTGAAGTCGTTCACATAGAGCGAGCCGAGATAGATCTGCAGCGTGTTGAACACGTCAGGCAGGCTGAGACCGAGCAGCTTCGCCTTGTTGCGGTCGAGGTCGTAGTTGAACTGTGGCGTCGAGGTCGAGAACGACGAGAACAATTGCTGCGGGTTGAGTTCGGGCTGCTTGCGCGCTTCGGCGAGCACGGCCTGCGTCGCGTCATTGAGCGCAGCGCTGCCGCGACCGGTCAGGTCCTCCACCTGGAATTCAAAGCCGCCGGTCGTGCCGATGCCTGGGATCGAAGGCGGATCGAAGCTTAGCGCGAACGCTTCCGGAAGTTCCATGAGCTTCGAGCGCACGTCGGCGACGAGCTTCGAGGCGCTCTGGTCAGGGCCGCGTTCGTCCCATGGCTTGAGGATGGCGAATTCCACCGCCGAGTTCGACTGGGCGGCACTGGTGAGGAAGTTCAAGCCGCTGATCGAGCCGACGATATCGACACCAGGCGTGTTCTGCAGGATTTCGCGCGCCTTGCGGGCCACCGCGTCGGTGCGCTCCAGGGACGCGCCGTCCGGCAACTGGATGACCACGAAGAAATAGCCCTGGTCCTCGACCGGAAGGAAGGTCGAGGGCAGGCGCTGCCAGACGAAATAGGTCGCGACAAGCCCAGCCGCGAACAGCCCGAGCATGATCCAGCGCAGGCGGATGAGGAAGCGCACACCATTGGCATAGGCATGCGACAGCCGATCGAAGCCCGTGTTGAACCAGCGGAACAGCACGAATTGCGTTGCCGGGCGGTGGCGCAGGAAAGCGGCGCTGAGCGCCGGGGTGAGCGTCAGCGAGACGAAGGCGGAGATGCCGAAGGAGATCGCCACCGTCAGGGCAAATTGGTTGTAGAGCCGGCCAGAAACGCCGGGTATGAAGGCGACCGGCACGAACACGGCCATCAGCACGGCGGTTGTGGCGATGATCGGGCCGGTGACCTCGGCCATCGCCGCGCGCGTCGCAGCCAGCGGTTTTAGGCCGGCCTCCAGCTGGCGTTCGACATTCTCGACGACGACGATCGCGTCATCGACGACGAGGCCGATCGCCAGCACCATGCCGAGCAGGCTGAGCATGTTCAGCGAGAAGCCGAACATGTACATGACGACGAGCGTGGCCACCAGCGACACGGGAATCGCGATCGTCGGGATGATCGTGGTGCGCCAGCTCTGCAGGAAGATGAACACCACCGCGACGACCAGGACCAGCGCCTCGCCGAGCGTGACCACCACGTCGTGCATCGACGCCGAAACGAAACGTGTCGTATCGTAATGCATGGCGTAGCTGACGCCCTTGGGGAAGCGGGCCGACAATTCCTGCATCTTGTCCTTGACGCGCTGCTGCAGATCGAGCGCGTTCGAGCCCGGCATCTGGTAGACCGCGAGCACCACGGTCGGGTCCTCGCCGAAGAACGCCGACGACGAATATTGCAGGGCGCCGAGTTCGATGCGCGCGACGTCGCGCAACCGCACCAGCGAACCGTTCGCGGCATCGGCGCGCACGATGATATCGCCGAATTCCTTGGGATCGCTCAGTCGGCCAACCGCGTTGACCTGCATTTCGAAAGCGGTGCCGGCCGGCGCCGGCGACTGCCCGATCTTGCCGGCCGCGACCTGGACATTCTGCTCGGCGATGGCGTTTTGGACATCGACGGCGGTGATGCCGAGATTGGCGAGTTTGTCGGGATCGAGCCATACGCGCATCGAATAGCGCCGCTCGCCGAAGATCTGCACGTCGCCGACGCCGGGCAGGCGCTTCAGCGGGTCGACCACTTGCAGGTAGGCGAGGTTGCTGAGCGCGACCGGATCGACAGAGCCGTCGGGCGAGGTGAGGTTGACGATCAGGACGAAGTTCGGGTTCTGCTTCTTGATCGTCACGCCGCCCTGGTTGACGATGGCAGGCAGCGAGGACGCCGCCTGTGACACGCGGTTCTGGACGTCGACGGCGGCGGTGCTCAGGGGATAGCCGACCTCGAAGGTAACGGTGATCGTCGACGAGCCGTCATTGGAGCTCGACGACGACATGTAGGTCATGCCTTGAACGCCGTTGATCTGCTGTTCGAGCGGCGTCGTGACGGTGTCGGCCACGACTTGCGCACTGGCGCCAGGATAGTTGGCGCTGACCACCACCTGAGGCGGCGTGATGTCGGGAAACTGCGAGACAGGCAGCAGGAAATAGCAGATCGTCCCGGCGAGCACCATGATGATGGCGATCGACGATGCGAAGATCGGACGGTGGATGAAGAAATTTACCATGACACGCACGCCTCGCCCGATGCTCTTGCCTGGCCAAAGGCCTTGGCCACCCTTGACAGCCGCCGGCTGCGGCTTTGCCCGGAATCTTCCAGGAAACGAGGCGGCGCCTTGCGGCTGCGGCCTTGCGCATCCGCAAGGCTACGCAGCATCGTCTCGAAAGAGCGCGGGTCGACACGGTCGGCCTGCATCAGCATCCGGATCATCGGATCCTTCACAACTTCGTCGATCGTCAAATCTTTGCGCTGCGACATCGTAGCGGCTCCTGGCTTTGGCGATCTGTGGCGTACGCCGCCGCAGATCGGGTGGTCTTCCTTTTCGCGGCCAAAGTCGCCTGGGGCGCAGTTTCATGCCTGGGCCGATTTGGCGGAGGCTGTTCACAGGCGCCTGCGAGATTGACACGAGGCAATGGGGGTGTTACCAGTAAGTAACATGTAGAAGTTACAGACCGGTAACACCCTAGTCAAGAGGTGTGCCGAGGGATTTTTCGGAAATCCCGGAAACCAAGGAGGTTTTGATGGAAGACGGCACTGCGGAACGCATCCGCCCCCGGGATCGCATCCTGGAGACGGCACGGGATATGTTCCACAAGCATGGCATCAAGGGCGTCGGCGTCGACGCGATCACTGAGGCCGCCGGTACCAACAAGATGACGCTCTACCGTCATTTCGAGTCCAAGGACGATCTGGTCATCGAGTGCCTGCGGGCGACCGCATGCAGCGCCAACGCGATGTGGCAAAAGTTCGAGGCGGAGCATCCGGGCGACAAGCTTGCGCAACTGCATGCCTGGGTCCGGATGGCAGCCGATTGCCTGATGATGGACGGCCGCGGTTGCGACATGGCCAACGCCGCCATCGAGTTGAGCGAGACCGACCATCCGGCCCGTCGGGTAATCAAGGAACTCAAGCAGGCTCAGCGCGACCGCCTCGTCGGCCTGTGTCGGGATGCCGGCATCGGCCAGGCAGAGCTTCTCGCCGATACATTGTCGCTGCTGCTTGAAGGCGCCCGTGTCAGCCTGCAAAGCGTCGGAGCCGAAGGCCCCAGCGCGCAGTTTGTCCGCATGGCGGAAGGCCTGATCACCTCGTTCAGGGCCAGATAGTCTCGCAAGCGGCGAAACGATCGCTGGCGTGTTCATTGCAAGCCGCGCCGCGAGTGCTCTTTTGCCTTGGCATGTGCTGTCATCTCACGTCTCCGTTGCCGGTCTGTCGCCGCGCTCTTGCGCGCGGCGGTCGCTGCTGGTTGTGAGCAGGCTAAGCCCAATAGCGAATTGGTGAGAGTGACAAGGGTGGCGGGATTCCAATGGGGCTGCGGCGCTGCCCGAACCAGCCAATGGCGATTGCCGCCGCCTTGCCCGACACCCAAGAACAAAAAAAGCCCGCTGCCGGGAGGAGGTGGCAGCGGGCTCGATTTCGAATACGGCGCGGGAGGAGGTGCGCCGCACTCAGCGTCGGCATCGCATCTGGGAGGAGTAGATGGCCGACAACTGCGAAACTAGCGGTTGCCCAATGATTCGGCAATAGCAAAAGATGCATAGCAGATGTGCAGATTCGCGCTATCAACCGAATATTAACCATCGCCGCGACCAACCGTGGCGCTTGCGTGGCATCACTGGACCGGAACGTTCTCCTTGAAGATCAGGCGCGGTTCGATGAATTTCCGCGTCAGATAGGGCGCCGAGGAAGCGATCGAGCCGAGCAGGCGAATGACTGATTGCTCGGCGATCAGCCGTGCATTCTGGTCGATGACGACATCGAGCAGATCGTCGACGAGATAGCCGCGTGTCGCCCTTGTCAGGTCGTGACAGATGAACACCGGCTTCCTTTGCGGCTTGGCTTCCAGCAGCGCTTTCGCCACGCCAGAGCGTCCGGCGCCGACGCAATAGATGCCGAGCAGTTCCGGCTCGTTGTGCAGCGCCTTCATCGTCGCCGTGTAGCTGATATCAGGCTCGTCGTTGATCTCGACGGCGCTGGTCACGGTCAAATTGCGGAACTCCTCGCTGAGCACCGAGCGAAAGCCCATTTCGCGTTCTTCATGCCCGCGATAGGAGCGTGAGCCGACGATCATTGCCAGATGGCCCGTGCGGCCGCCCAGGAAACGTCCCATCAAAAGGGCTGCGGTGCGCCCGGCGACACGGTTGTCGATGCCGACATAGGCCGATCGCGGCGCGCCCGGAACGTCCGACACCAGCGTGACCAGGCGGATGCCGGCTTCGACGATCTCGCGCAGGATGTTGCGCGTTCTCGGGTGATCGATGGCGATGACGCCGACGCCGTTCGCCCTAAGCGAGAGGTTTTCGACCGCCGCCTGCAACGCGCTCGGCGAGATGCCGGCGAGCTTGTGGATCCGACAGGAGGCGACAAGTGGCAAGCGTGCGGCATAGTCCTCGATATGATTTGCCAGATCCATCATGAAGGCGTTCGAGCCGATCGGCAGGAAGAACTCGAGATGCGCCGGCCGCGAGGGCAGCGTGACCTGATCCACGACCGGCAAATAGCCAAGCTGCTTGGCCGCCTCCATCACCCGCTGCCGGTTGGCGGCGCTGGCGCCCGGCCGGTTGTTCAGCACCCGGTCGACCGTCGCGGTCGACAGCCCGCAGCTTCTGGCAATGTCCGCAACGGTGGCTTTCATAGTCGCAGTCATAGGAGCCGATGTGATCCTGTACCAGAGATACGGCCAACCCGGCTTCCAATTGGCCACTCAGCCTTGTGGTTGCTTCCCCTGCACGATGGCGTCACGGATCTCCTTGTCGGACATGCCGGTGATGATCCGTTCGACTTCCGCGACGTTGGTGTTCTTCGGATCGATATCGTCGGCAACCACCTTGCCGCGGCGCATGACCACGATGCGGTCGACCACCTGGAAGACGTGGTGGATGTTGTGGGCGATGAAGATGCAGGAATGGCCCGAATCGCGGGCGCTGCGCACGAAGCTCAGCACACCTTGCGTCTCGGCGACGCCGAGATTGTTGGTCGGCTCGTCGAGGATGATGAGGTCGCTGTCGAAATGCATGGCGCGCGCGATCGCCACCGCCTGCCGCTCGCCGCCGGAGAGCGAGCCGATTGGTGTGGTCGGCGGGATGTTCTTCGAGATGCCGACCTGCTTGAGCAGGTTCCGGGCGACCACATTCATCGCCTCCTGGTCCATACGGTTGAGGAAACGCGGCGGCTTGATCGGCTCGCGCCCGAGGAACAGGTTGCGCGCGATCGACAATTGCGTGACCAGTGCGGAGTCCTGGTAGATCGTCTCGATGCCCTGGGCGATGGCGTCGCTGGTGCTGCGCAAGTCCACCTTCCTGCCGCGGATGAAGATGTCGCCGCTGGTCAGCGGGACCGCACCCGACAAGACCTTGATCAGCGTCGACTTGCCGGCGCCATTGTCGCCGAGCAGACCGACGATCTCCTTTTCGTTGACATGGAAATTGGCGTCCACGAGCGCCTGCACGCGCCCGTAGTGCTTGCGGATGTTTTCCATGCGGACAAGCGGCTCAGTCATGGTTCAAGTCCCCGCCTGATGCCGGCGTTCCAGCCATGAGTGGAGCGCCATCATGCCGAGGATGATCGCGCCGATGAAGATGTTGTAGGCAAGCCCAGGCACGCCGATCAGCACGATGCCGTTGCGCATCACGCGCAGGATCAGGATGCCGAGCACAGTACCGATGATGGTGCCGCGTCCGCCGGTCAGCGCCGTGCCGCCGATCACCACCATGGCGATGACTTCGAGCTCGTAGCCGGTGCCGCTGTTCGGGTTGGCGGCCGAAGTGCGCAGCGAGCTGATGACGCCGGCAAGCGAAGCCATGATCGACGACAGGATGAACAGGCCGATCTTGACGCCGCTGACATTGACGCCGCGCGCCCTTGCCGCATTGGGGTTGCCGCCGGCCGCCTGGATCCAGTTGCCGGTGCGGCTCTGCGTCAGCACGTAGCCAAGTGCGATCGCGGCTGCGATGAACCAGAACAGCGACATGTAGATACGGAACGGCCCGATGAAGAAATCACCGACCAGCGCCTCGGCGAGCCAGCTGCCTTCGGCGCTCCAGGTGCGTTGCGGAAATCCGCTGGTGACGAACAGAGCGGTGCCGCGCACGACCAGCAGCATGCCGAGCGTCACCAGGAAGGATGGAATCTTGAGTTGCGTCACGAACCAGCCATTGACCAGCCCGATGAAGGCGGCAACCAGCAAGGCCAACACGAAGCCGGCCTCCAGCGAGGTGAGGCCGCTGTTGAAGAGCGTCCACATCAAGACGGGTGAGAAGCCGAACAGCGATCCGACCGAGAGGTCGAATTCGCCTGAAGTCATCAACAGCGTCATCGCCAGCGCAATCAGGCCGAGCTCGACCGTGAAGGCCAGTATGTTGCTGATGTTCTGTGGCGACAGGAAGTCGTGGTTAAACCCCCAGAACACCGCGAGCTCGACGACAAGCAGCACGAAGGGCCCGAATTCCGGCCTGGCGATCGAGCGTTGGATGATGGAACCGTTTTCCACGTTGGACCCGCGACATGGTTGGAACTGGCCAAGCCCGATATCGCATGAGGCGGTTCGAGGCTCAGCGGGATGATGGGGATGATCGTGGCAGGCGTGCCGCGACCATCCCGATCGCGGTTTTATTTGCCGGACAGGATGTCGTCGTAGACCTGCGCGGTGTCCTTTTCGTAGAGCGCGCCGGTGATCACGTCGAAGCCGGGCGGAATGCCGCTGGCGGCCATGTTGGCGATCGAAAGCGCCACATAGCTGGTCGCCTGCGGATCCTGCCATTGTGCGGCGTTGACGTAGCCGGTCAGCACCTCCTGGGTGGTGTCGAGCGAGTTGCCCCAGCCGACGACCGGGATTTCGCCCGGCTTGATGCCGGCCTGGTCGAACACCCGCTTGATCGAGCCGGTCACCAGGTCGCCGAGGCCAATGATCGCCTTGACCTTGGCCCTGTTGGCGGTGAGATAATCGACCATGCGGTTGATTGCTTCGGCCTGGTCGAGCGTGGCCTCGGTGATTTCATAGGTGATGCCGAGCGGCCCGAAGACGCTCTTGATGCCCTCTTCTTCCTGGACGCCATAGGTGGCGCCGGGGATTTCAACCGGCATCCAGACAAAATCGCCCTTCTTCACCAGGCCCTTGTCGACCAGATACTGAGCCCAGTTCTTGCCGAAGGTGACGTTGTCGCCGCCGACATAGGCGTTGAAGTCCGCCTTCGGATCGGGCGTGTTGAAGTTGATGATCGGGATGTTTGCCGCTCGTGCCTCCTTGACGAGCTCGATAAGGCTGCCCGGGTCAGGGCTGGTGGTGGTGATGCCGTCGGCTTTTGCCGCGATGGCGGCGCGAACAGCCTCCTGCTGGGACGACACGTCGCCATTGTGGAACGAGGTGTTGACGGTGTTGCCGGTGTCCGTCGCCCATTGCTTGGCGCCGGCGAGGAAGTAGGTCCAGACCGGATCGGCCGGACCGCCATGCGAAATCCAGTAGAAGGTCTTGGCCTGTGCCGCCGCCGGAATCGCCAGCGCCACGATCAAGCCTAATACAAATAGTCGTAGCCTCGTCAGCATTTGATTTCCTCCCATTTTGAAAACGTCCTCCAGCTCCGGCGACGATCACGGCAAGCCTGACCGTATTCTTGCCAGCGGCGATCTGGATGCATCAGAGCATCCGCTTTTTCGATCAATGGCAAGCCTCCATTTGCCAGTGGTAGTCGGCGCACGACCACGCGCCATCAGCCATCCCATCAGATCGCATCAGTTTGGCTGATATCTTTTGCGGCAAGCGGTCTCGGCGCCGAAGACGAGGCGCAGGCGGGACGGAAGCTAGATCAGGTCGACCCTGGCAAGGTCGCGCAAGAGATGGCTGGCGCCGTAGGTCCAGTGGGGACAGTCGGGCGACAGCCGTACCCGGTTGATCAGGGCGCCGAATTTCTCCGATGAGATGGTGACGATGTCTCCGACCTTGTGCGTGAAGCCCTTGCCCTTTTCGCCGCGATCCTTCGACGGCACGAACATGGTGCCGAGGTAGAGCGCCAGCCCGTCGGGGTACTGGTGATGCGGGCCCATGGCGGCGGCGACCAGTTCTTCGGGCGAGCGGCTGATCTCGGCCATCGAACTGGCGCCCTCCAGCGAGAAACCATCCTCGCCCTCGACCTTCAGCCGCACGGTGGCCTGCTTCACGTCACCAATGGAAAAGTTATCGTCGAACAGCCGGATGAACGGGCCGAGCGCGGCCGAAGCGTTGTTGTCCTTGGCCTTGCCGAGCAACAGCGCCGAGCGCCCTTCGACGTCGCGCAGATTGACGTCGTTGCCGAGCGTGGCGCCGACGATCTTGCCGCTGCCGGCGGCGATCATGGCGATCTCCGGCTCGGGATTGTTCCAGGTGGAGACCGGATGCAGGCCGACATCGGCGCCGAAGCCGACCGACGCCATCGGCTGGCATTTGGTGAAGATTTCGGCGTCGGGGCCGATGCCCACTTCCAGATATTGCGACCAAGCGCCGCGCTGGATCAGCTTGGCCTTGATCTCCATCGCCTCCGGCGAGCCTGGCTTGAGCTTCGACAGATCGTGGCCGATCAGCCCGGCAATGTCGGCGCGAATGGCGTCCGCCTTCTCGGCCGAGCCGCGCGCCTGCTCCTCGATGACCCGTTCGAGCAGACTGACGACGAAGGTGACGCCCGATGCCTTGATCGCCTGCAGGTCGACCGGAGAGAGCAGGTACGGTTTTTGCGGATCGCGCGCGGCCTGGAAACTGTTGGCGGCGATTGCATCGAGCGATCCGATCGGTTCGCCCGCGGCGGTGTGGACGTAGCCTGCTGGGTCGGGCATCTCGCAGACGTCGCGCACGGTTGGTGCCATGCTGGAGGTGATGTCGAAGACCGTGCCGCCGCGTACCGTGACCACCAGCGGATGCGATGCTTCGCTCGTCCGGGCGCGGCCAATGAAGAGGCCCTCGTCGGGCAGGAGGGTGGCGTTCGTCATGGCTTGCGGTCCTCTGCTGTCTTGTTCTGCGTCGTCGCTGCGGACCGATGGTTCATCAAAAGCCTGGCCGCGGCGGCGGCACTTTCAACAAATTCCCGACAAAGGTCTATCCCGTTCCTCGCGGTCGAGCCCCTGCGCTGCATTTCGCAGTGGCGGACGCCTTCCTCTTCAATCCCCCTGATGCCGAGATCAAAGGCTCTTTCAAAATCATGAAATCGTCACTAGGATTTTCATTTGACGAAGTACATTCAGGTGACTCTTGCCCCTAGCGTTTTCCGATCCGATCTGGCGGAAGCCGCCGGCGGCCCCTGCGTTCCGGTCGCTTTTTCCCGGCCGCCAGCGTGCCGATCTCGTCATTGTGGGTGGCGGGATTCTCGGTCTGTCGACAGCCTTGCATGCAGCCCGGTTCGGCCTTGCCGTGCAGGTGCTGGAAGCCGGCGAAATCGGCCAAGGCGCATCGGGCCTGAATGGCGGTCAGGTCATCCCCGGCCTGAAATATGATCCGGAATGGCTGCTGGAGCATTTTGGCTCCGAACGCGGCGAGATCCTCGTCAATTTTGCCGCCTCGACGGCGGACGCCGTCTTCGAATTGATCCGCGACGAGAAACTGGCGGTTCCGTTCGTCCGCAATGGCTGGATCCAAGCAGCGCACACCGAGACGGCGCTGAAGGCGGCGGCGAACAGGGACCGGCAGTGGCGGAACCGTGGCGCCGATGTCCGGCTTCTGAGCCAGACCGAGATCGCCGCGTTGACTGGCGCGCAGGGCTATCTCGGTGGCTGGCTCGACCGCCGCGCCGGCGTGATTGATCCGCTTGCCTATACGTCGGAACTGGCACGGATCGCCTCGGCCGCGGGCGTGAAGATCGCCGAACACCAGAAGGTGATACGCCTCGACAACAACGCCGGCATTTGGCGCATCTCGACGGAGGGCGGCGCCGAATTGCAGGCCAAAGCGGTCATTCTGGCGACGAACGCCTATACCGGCGACCTGCTCCCTGGTCTCGCCGAAACGATCGTTCCGCTGCACTCCTTCCAGATCGCGACAGCACCGCTGCCGTCCGATCTGGCGGTCGGGATTCTACCGGAACGGCAAGCAGTATCGGACTCACGTCGCATCCTCGTTTATTACCGCAAGAGTGCCGACGGGCGGCTGGTGCTCGGCGGGCGCGGCCGAATGGCGCTGCCGACCAGCGAAAGTGATTGGGCGCATCTCGAGCGCGCGCTGCTCCGGCTCTATCCGGCGCTATCCGGAGTCGCCATCGAAAAGCGCTGGTTTGGCCGGGTGGCGATGACGTCGGATCACCTCCCGCATATCCACGAGCCCGAGCAGGGCCTGATGGCAGTGGTCGGCTGCCAGGGCCGTGGCGTCGGCCTGATGACCGCGCTTGGCGAGCGCATTGCTGGCTATCTGGCGAGCGGCGACGCCAGGCAATTGCCGTTCCCGGTCTCGCAGATCCGGCCGATCCCATTCCACGTCTTTCGGCAGGTCGGCGTCGCCGCGACGATCGCCTGGTATCGTATGCTGGATGCATTCGAGCGCTGATTTTATGCCGATGCAGGAATCAGCTTGACAGTTTCAGGATTCTGAAAAATTCTTGAGTGATTTCAAATTTCGATGGGCAACCCCGATGTCGACCATCGTTGCAAGGCAGCCGCTGCCGGAGTCCCGATCCTCGACGGGTTTCCGGTTGGCCATGCTGCTGCCGGGCGGGCTGGTCACCTTCTTCCTGATCCTGTTTGCCCTCGGCCTCGTGGTTTTCCTCGCCCTTCGCGGCAATGACGGTTCGCTGCTGGGCGCCGGTTTCACTTTTGCGAATTTCATCACCGTGGCATCCGACCCGCTCTACTGGACGGTAACGCTGCGCTCGCTGGCCATTGCCGGCCTGGTGACGCTGGCGACGGTCGTCACCGCCTATCCCGTCGCCTACTACCTGGCCTTCCATGCCGGACGGCGGCGCGGGCTGCTGCTGTTTCTGGTGACGCTGCCGTTCTGGACCAGCTATCTCTTGCGCGTTTTCGCCTGGAAGATCGTGCTTGCCTACAATGGCGTGCTGAACTCGGCGCTCATCGAAAGCGGCATCTGGTCCGAACCGACACTGGCGTTTCTCAACACGCCGGCCGCCGTCGTCGTCACGCTGGCTCACGCCTATGCGCCGTTCGCCATCCTGCCTATCTATGTGGCGCTGGACACGATCCCGAAATCGCTGCTCGAAGCTGCTTCCGATCTCGGCGCCAGACCGTTCACCAGCTTTCGCCGCGTCGTGCTGCCGAATTCGATGCCGGGGGTGCTGGCGGCGGCTCTCGTCGTCTTCGTGCCGACGGTCGGCGATTATGTCACCCCGGCGCTGGTCGGCGGCCCTGCCAGCACCATGATCGGCTCGCTGATCCAGGCCCAGTTCGGCAAGGCAAATGACTGGCCGTTCGGCGCAGCACTCGCCGTTGCCGTCATGCTGGTCATCCTTGCCGTGGTGCTGGTCGTGCGTTCCGCCGACCGCAGGTTTGGCAGCCGCACATGAGCGCCGCGCGCATAGACGCAACGCAAGGTGGCCGCTGGCTCGGCGCCTACGTGCTTGTCTATCTGGTATTCCTCTATTTGCCGATCTCGCTGATCCCGCTGTTTTCCTTCAACGATTCGATCCAGGCGGCGTTTCCGCTGCAAGGCTTCACGTTTGAATGGTACACGACGCTGTCCGGCAATTCGGCGCTGTCCGGCGCGCTTGCCAACAGCCTCGTCATCGGTGCAATTGCCGCCACCGGTGCCACGCTCTGCGGCATCACCGTGTCCTACATGGATCTTTTTGGCCGTTCGCCGCTTGCCTTCACGATCAGCGCTATCGCGCGGCTGCCGATACTGATCCCCGGCGTCATCGTCGGCATCTCGCTGCTGATCCTGGTCAACCTCATTGGCTTCGGTCCGTCACGCACCGCCATCGTGCTCGGCCACATATTGGTGGCGCTGCCGACGACGGTGGTGATCATGAAAAGCCGCTTCGCCGCTATACCCAAGACCATCCACGAGGTGGCACTCGATCTCGGCGCCTCCGACTGGACGACATTCAGGCGGGTCATGCTGCCGCTCAGCCTGCCCGCCATTGTATCAGCGTTCATGCTGGCCTTCCTGATCTCCTTCGACGAGTTCATCGTCGCCTTCTTCCTCGCCGGCACCGAACCGACCTTGCCGCTTTATATCTGGAGCCAGCTGCGTTTCCCGAAATCGCTGCCGACCGTCATGGCACTGGGCACGGCCATCCTGGCCGTGTCCTTCGTCATCGCGGCAATTGCCGAAATCCTGCGCCATCGCGGGCTCGCCGCCGCTCAGCGGCCAGTGCCCGCCAACCTGCCCAAACCAGAAGAAACCGAAAGAGGAGAACTGCAATGGCATTCGACCTGAAATCGATAAATCGCAAGACAGTCCAAGCCGGATTGGCAGCCTTCGCGCTGGCGCTTTCGTCGACCGTCGCGCTTGCGGCCGACAAGCTGCAATATTTCACCTGGTCGGGCTACGAACTTCCCGACTTCAACAAGAGCTTCCTCGCCGCACACCCCGATGGCGTCGAGGCCTCGATGTTCGGCGACGACGATGACGCCTTCACCAAGGTCAAGGCCGGTTTCCGTCCTGACGTCGCGCATCCCTGCTACGACAAGGTGGCGCGCTGGAACAGGGAAGGCCTGCTGCAGCCAATCGACACCAAGCGCATCAAGAACTGGGATTCGATCTTTCCGGTTTTCAAGAACCTGCCCGACCTGCAGGCCGGCGACGGCAAAGTCTGGATGGTGCCGTGGGACTGGGGCAACACCTCGATCCTTTACCGCACCGATCTGGTGAAGAACCCGGAGCCGAGCTGGAACCTTTTGTGGGACAAGCAATATGCCGGGCGCATGGCGACGATCGATGCCGTCCACGACACGCCGGTGGTGGCGGCGCTTCTCGCCGGTGTCAATCCGTTCGACATGACGCCGGAACAGATGGAAAAGGTGGCTGAAAAACTGCGCGAGCAGCGCCCGCTGCTCTCCAACTACACCACCGACATGACCTCGGTCGAACAGGCGCTGGCGAGTGGCCAGTTGGTCGCCGCCATGACCTGGAACGCGTCGGCCACCTCGCTGAAGAAGCAGGGCGTGCCGGTCGAGTTCATGAAGCCTAGGGAAGGCATGCTGACCTGGTCGTGCGGCTTCGTCATGCTCAAGGACGCCAAGAATGTCGACCTCGCCTATGATTTCATCAACAGCCGGCTGGAGACGGATTCGGGAAAATACCTGATTCAGACCTATGGTTACGGCAGTTCAAACAGCTCGGCCTTCGCCGCGGTGCCGAAGGAGGAACTGGAAAAGCTGCAACTGCCGTCCGATCCGGAAGTGATGCTGAAGACTACCGTCTTCACCGGGCCGATGAAACAGAATGACGAACTCGCCAAGATGTTCGAGAAGGTCAAGGCAGGCGGCTGAGTTCGCTCTTCCTTCTCCCCTTGTGGGAGAAGGTGGATCGGCGCGTAGCGTCGAGACGGTAGAGGGGTGCTGGACAGAATGCGGGGTTTGCCAAGCTGGAACACCCCTCATCCGTCCGAGCGGAGCCTGCCCTCGGGCTTGCCAGAGGCAAGACCCGTGGGCTCGGCCACCTTCTCCCACAGGGGGAGAAGGGAAAGTGCTGGCGAACGAGGAAGTATGCATGGATATACTGGACCAAGCGGCTGAAAAGCCGAAAGACGACGCCGATGTGCGGGTCGGCCGGCGCGTGCGGGCGCTCAGGCTGGAACGCAGTCTTTCGCTGGCCGAGCTTGCCGCCAAGGCCGGCGTTTCGATCGGTGCGCTCAGCCAGATCGAGCGCGGCTTGTCCTCGCTTCGCGTCAAGGTGATCTGGCCGCTCGCCGCCGCTCTCGACATCGAGCCGTCGGCGCTGATTGCTGACGGCAACGATGCCGTCAGCGATCTCTATTGCGTGCGCGCCAACAGTCGGCGCCAGATCCCGGTGAAGTCGGAAGGCATCGCCAAGGCGCTGCTGTCGCCGCCGGCCGCTACGCTCACCGGCATGCTGGTGACGGTAGAAGCCGGTGGCGGCACCGTCGAAGCCTACGCCCATCCCGGCCACGAATTCGGTTTCGTCCTGTCGGGCGAGGTCGAACTCGTGATCGATTCAACCACCTACGGGCTGAAGACCGGCGACAGCTTCGCCTTCAAGAGCACCTTGCTGCATGCCTTCCGCAATCCGGGCGCCGAGCGCTGCCAGATCCTCTGGGTCAACACGACCAAGCCGTCCGAGGTTCGCGATGGCGCCTGATCCTCTCGTCCGGCTGGAGGCGGTGTCGAAGATTTTCCCCGGCGGCATTGTCGGACTCGACGCCGTCGATCTCAACATTGCCCGCGGCGAGTTCCTGACCTTGCTCGGCCCATCTGGCTGCGGCAAGACCACTAGCCTGCGGGTGATCGCAGGATTCGAAAGCCCGTCGAGCGGACGGGTGCTGCTCGACAGCCGTGACATTACTTCGCTGCGGCCGTTCGACCGTCCCGTCAACACCGTGTTCCAGGACTATGCGCTGTTTCCGCACATGGACGTCGCCGAAAACGTCGGCTTCGGCCTGTCGCTGCGCAAGCTTTCCGGGGCAGAACAGGCAAAGCGCGTCGGCGAAGCGCTCGACATGGTTGGCCTTGCCGAGAAGCTCGGCGCCCGCGTGTCCGAATTGTCTGGCGGCCAGCGTCAGCGCGTCGCGCTTGCCCGTGCGATTGTCTGCGAACCACGTGTGCTGCTGCTCGACGAGCCGCTGTCGGCGCTCGATGCGCATCTGCGCGAACAGATGCAGGTCGAATTGAAGCGGCTGCAGTCGCGGCTCGGCACCACTTTCGTTATGGTCACCCACGACCAGACCGAGGCGCTGTCGATCTCCGACCGTATCGTCGTCATGAACAAGGGCCGCATCGAGCAGATTGCGCCGCCGGCCACGCTCTACGACCGGCCCGCCACCAAATTCGTCGCCAGTTTCATCGGCACGATGAACCTGCTGCAGTCGCGCTTTGTCGGCCGTGACGGCGATCGGTTGCGTTTCGCCGCCGGCGCCCTGCCGCTCGAAGCCACGTCGGAAACCGGCGAAGTGCCGGGAGAAGGCGCGGTGCGAACCATCGGAGTGCGTCCGGAGGATCTTTTGGCGGCGACCGAAGCAGCGACCGGCACCGCGCCGGTGCGGGTGAGCAGCATCGTCTTTCACGGCCGCACCTTGCGCCTGCACGCCGAATTGGGGCAGGGGATACCAGTGGTGATCGATGCGCCACGCCGGGCGGAAGGTTTTCAATTCAGCGTCGGCGACGTGGCGCATATCAGCCTGCGCCGCGGCGCTAACTGCCCTATGCTGCCCATCTAACCCTATCCTTCCAGAAAACCGGAGGCACTACCCATGAGCAATCACCTGAATTTCTTTATCGACGGAAAATGGGTCGCGCCGGTGGTGCCGGCGACGCTGGATGTGATCGATCCGTCCACCGAAGAGGCCTACACCAAAATCTCCGTCGGCTCGAAGGCCGATGTGGATCGCGCCGTGGCGGCGGCGAAGGGGGCCTTTCCGGCCTTTTCGCAGACCAGCAAGGCCGAGCGCCTGAAGCTGCTGAAGCGCATCCTCGAAGTCTACAACGAGCGCTACGAGGACATCGCCCAGGCTGTCAGCCAGGAGATGGGCGCGCCGATCACCTGGGCGCGCGAGGCGCAGGCATGGGCGGGCAGGGCTCATATGGAGTCCACCATCAAGGCGCTGGAGGATTACGAATTCAGCGAGAAGCGCGGCGCCACCATGGTGGTCAAGGAGCCGATCGGCGTCTGCGCGCTGATCACACCGTGGAACTGGCCGCTTAACCAGATCGTCTGCAAGGTGGCGCCGGCGATCGCCGCCGGCTGCACGGTCGTGCTGAAGCCTTCCGAGATCGCGCCGATCAGCGGCATCGTCTTTTCGGAAGTGATGGAAGCGGCCGGCACGCCGAAGGGGGTCTACAACATGGTCAACGGCACCGGTCCGGATGTCGGACAGGTCATGGCCGGACATCCCGATGTCGACATGGTTTCCTTCACCGGCTCGACCCGGGCCGGCATCATCGTCGCCAAGACGGCTGCCGAGACGGTCAAGCGCGTAGCGCAGGAACTCGGCGGCAAATCGCCCAACATCGTGCTTGCTGATGCCGACTTCGAGAAGGCCGTGCGCAAGGGCGTCAACGCGTGTTTCGGCAACAGCGGCCAGTCCTGCGATGCGCCGACGCGCATGCTGGTGCCGGCCGCCCGCCACGATGAGGCGCTGGCGATCGCCAAGAAGGCGGCCGAGGCGCACAAGGTCGGCGATCCGCGCTCGGAAGACACCAGGCTCGGGCCGGTGGTCAGCAACATCCAGTTCGACAAGATCCAGCGGCTGATCGAGGCCGGCATCGCCGAGGGTGCAACGCTCGTCGCCGGCGGTCCCGGCCGGCCGGAGCATCTTAATCGCGGTTATTACGTGCGGCCGACCGTCTTCGGCCACGTCACGCCGGGCATGACCATCGAGCGGCAAGAAATTTTTGGGCCGGTGCTTTCGGTCATCTCCTATGATGACGACGATGACGCGGTGAAAATCGCCAACGACACTGTCTATGGCCTCGCCGCCTACGTGCAGTCAGGGGATATCGACCACGCGCGCAAAGTCGCCGGCCGCCTGCGCGCCGGACAGGTCTCGATCAACTATCCGGAGTGGGACACCTTCGCGCCGTTCGGCGGCTACAAGCAATCCGGCAACGGCCGCGAATATGCCGATTGGGCGATCCACGATTTCCTCGAGATCAAGGGCATCATCGGCTACGGCGCTTAGGGCTTAACCCGAACAGCGCCGCGCATCCAAGAAGGTCGCTGTAGCGGGTCATCTGAGCTATTCGGCGGCTTCGCGGACAGGGATCAGGCGCCGCTCGACCTGCTGGAGATGCAGGCGCATCGCTGCCGCCGCACCGCCGAGGTCACGCTCGGCGATCGCCTCGACGATCCGTTCATGGTCGGCGAAGCTGTGATGGTCTGCCGGAGGGCGGACGCCTTCTGAACGGAGACGTCCCCAGACCACGGTGCGGCGCACGGCGTTCAGCACGTCGAACAGGCCGAGCAGAACATTGTTGCGGCTCGCCTGCGCAATCTGCCGGTGGAGCAGATTGTCGACATTCTCATATTGCCGCCATGTGACGGCTTCCCGCGTCTGCACCAGCGATTGCCGCATCGCGGCGATATCCGAAAGCGTGGCGTGCAGCGCCGCTTCGCGCGCAATCTCCGGCTCGAGGATGAGCCGTGCGCGCATCACATCGGCCGGATTGGTGCGCCCGGCGATTTCCGAAATGCCGATCGTCTCCTCGACCGGCCCGCTGCCGACGAAGGTGCCCCTGCCGACGTGACGCCAGATGCGGCCGTCCTTCTCGAGAACCGCCAGCGCCTTGCGCAGATCGCCGCGCGATACGCCGAGGCTCTCCGACAGTTCCCGCTCGGCAGGCAGCCGCGTCTCACCGGCATGATCCATCTGGGCAAGATAGGCCTGCAGCTGAACCAGGGCGGCGTGGCCGCCATTACCGGGATCGTCCATCAATTTAACCAATCCGCATATGATTTCCCTTGTCGGTGTTAAAACGATTAGCTCAAACCGTCAACTGCCGAGTTTTCTGGGCACACCCGTTCGATAGGGTGCAGTTTCTCCTTGACCAATCCGTCCCATAGTCTTAACCAATCAAGGAAATGGTTACAAAAAACGGGAGGAATGACAATGGCCGGCGTGTCCAGACGTACCATCCTTGCCACCGCTTTCGCCGCGGTCCTGGCATGTGCAGCGCCCTTGTCGGCCGCAAATGCGGGCGACATGCGCATCGCATTCGGCGACCTTCCGGGCATCGAATCCATCCAGACGCTCGCCGCGATAGAGCGCGCCAAGGAACGCGGCGTGAATGTCGAGCTCATTGTTCTCAATGACGAGGATCTGGCTGCCCAAGCCATTGTCGGCGGCCAGGCCGATGTCGGCATCGGCGCGCCCTATACCTTGATCCAGAAGGTGGGCGTGCCGATCCGCATTTTCGCGCAGATATCGACGCTGCGCTTCTTTCCCGTCGTCAACAGCGAATTCTACAAGGAATGGAAGGATCTCGACGGGCAGGAGGTCGCCGTCCAGGCGCGCGGCTCCGGCACCGAGGCGGTCATGCTGCTGATGGCGAAAAACCACGGCATCAAGCTCGGCAACATCAGCTATGTCCCGGGTTCCGAGGTTCGCCGCAATGCGCTGCTCCAAGGGACCATCAAGGCGTCGATCGTCGATGCCGCCAACCGGCGTGCGCTCGAGGCCGAAGCCCCCGGCAAGTTCATCGTTCTGCCGGTCGAGGATCTCGGCGCCTCTGACGAAGCGCTTTTCGCGACCGCGGACTATCTGAAGAACAACGCCGCCGACGTCGACATCCTGGTCGAGGAACTGATGAAGACCGCGCGCGAGATCACCGCGAACCCCGCGGTCGCCGTCGAGCTTCGCAACAAATATAAACTGCTGCCGGATCTCGGCGCTGAAGCCGACAGCGAAATCACCGAATACTACAAGGAAACCGCGGAGGCCGGCAGCCTTGCGCTGAACGGCGGCGGAGCCGATGCGGCCAAGGACGACTTTGCCTTCTTCAGCCTTGCCGGCCAGATCGAAGGCGATCCCGCCAGCCTCAAGGTCGAGGACTTTTGGGACGTCTCCGCAATCGACCGCGCCGTCGCAAAGCTCGGCAAGAAATAGGCGCCCAAGCGGATGGCCGTAAGCATCAGAACCGACGGCGAGGCTGCCGGCCTCGCTCCTCTTTCCAATCGCAGCGCAACGGGCGCATCGTGGGACCAGCCGGTCCTGCTCAGGCTGGTGTCGATCGCCCTGTTCGCGGGAATCTGGGAGGTGGCCGGGCGTATTCCCGTCAGCTTCGCTTTCCCGACCTTTTCCGACACGGTCGTCGCGTTCTTCGGACTGCTCGCCGACGGCAGCCTGGCGACCGCCTACCTTTCGACGCTGCAGCCGCTGGTGCTTGGCGTTGTCCTGTCGGCGTTCCTGGGTGTCGGCCTCGGCACGATCTGTGGCCTGTGGCGCACCGGCGAATGGCTGGTGATCCCTGTGTTCATCGTGCTTCAGGCAGCACCGGTCGCCGCCTTCATTCCGATGGTCACCTTTGTCTACGGAATAGGCATGACCGCCAAGACGCTCGCCGTCATGATCCTGGCGCTGCCGGTCATCGTGCTCAATACCTACAAGGCCGTGCGCAACGTCAACGAGTCGCTGCTCGTCATGTGCCGATCGTTCCTCGGCACCCGCTGGCAGACCGTCGCCAAGATCATCCTTCCGGACGCAAGCCCGGTGATTTTTGCCGGCTTGCGCCTTGGAGTCGCTGCCGGCTTCGTCGGCGTGGTGCTCGCCGAACTGCTGATTACCCCGACCGGCATCGGCGACCTCATCACCTTTCACCGCTCGCGCGCAGACTACGCCGAGATGTACGCAACAATCGCCTCGATCATTGCGCTTTCCACCCTGACGCTCGTCTTTCTGCAGTGGGTGGAAGTCCGCGTTTTCAGGCCCGAGAGCAGAGGTGCTTAAGATGGGCGCGACCGCATTGCGAAATGGACCGTCGCCGGTTCCCGCACCGATCGATTCAATCGTGGAAGTGAGGGGAATCTCTAAGACCTACGGCAATGTCGAGGCGCTGCGCGGCATCGACCTCGACTTTCCCAGGGGCAAGCTGACCAGCCTTCTCGGACCCAGCGGCTGCGGAAAGACGACGCTGCTGAAGATCATAGCGGGGCTGATACGGGCCGATGGCGGCACCGTCGCGATCAACGGCAAGCACGTCACCGCACCCGGCCCCGAACGCGCTTTCGTGTTCCAGGATTTTGCGCTGATGCCGTGGGCGACCGTGATGCGCAATGTGGCCTTCGGACTTGAATTGCGCGGCACCAACAAGGCCGAGCGCGAAGCGATCGCCCGACGCTACATCGCCGAGGTGGGGCTCGCCGGATTCGAGGACAAATATCCGCATCAGCTGTCGGGCGGCATGCGCCAGCGCGTCGGCCTGGCGCGCGCATTGTCGGTCGATGCCGACGTCCTGCTGCTCGATGAACCGTTTTCGGCGGTCGACGAGCAGAACCGGCGGAAATTCCAGGAAGACCTAATCCGGCTGCGCACCAACCAGAACAAGACCTTCATCTTCGTGACGCACTCGATCGAGGAAGCGGTCTACATCTCCGACCGCATCGTCTTGCTGTCGCCGAGACCCGGCCGGGTTTCGCAGATCATCGAACCGGAAATCGATCGCTCCGGCGACCCCGAGCGCATCCATCGCGACAGGCACTATCTCGATACTGTCGAGGAGATCTGGCAGGGGCTGAAGCAGTATGTGGAGTGAGCGGCCGTGACCTTGTTTGGCTACCGTGTGCCAATGATGGCGTCCCTGCTGGTCTGGTGCGTCGTATGGGAAATCGTCGGCCGGCTCGACCTTGTCTTTCTGCTGCCGCCGTTTAGCGACGTGCTGGTTGCAGCGGTCAGCCTGGTGCAGACGCCGTCCTGGCAGAGCGCGACAGTCACGACCCTTCGCGCCTTCGCGACGGGCATGGCCCTGTCGATCGTTGTCGGCGTGCCATTGGGTGTCCTGATGGGACGCGTCAAGATCGCCGACGACCTGCTCGGCATGTGGGTCAACATCTTTTCAAGCGCACCGCTCTCGGCGATCGTCCCGGTGCTGATGATCCTGTTCGGCTTCGGCGAGAAGACGATCGTTGCGGCGGTGTTCCTGTTTGCGATCTGGATCATCGTTCTCGACACCCGCGCCGGGGTCCGTCATATCTCGCCGTCGCTGATCGAGATGGCGCGTTCCTACGGCGCCTCGCGCCCGGCGCTCTATAGCAAGATCATCCTGTGGGCGGCCCTCCCGGAAATCCTTGCCGGCATTCGCCTCGGCCTCATCCGCGGCGTCAAGGGCGTCGTCATCGGCCAGTTGCTCGTCGCCATCGTCGGCTACGGTGCGCTGTTCGAAACCTTCTCGCGAAATTTCCGCATGGCCGAATTCTGGGCCTTGACCATCATCCTTTTTGCCTTCGCCCTGCTGATCGCCGAACTGATCGAACGGGCCGAAGCCAAAGTCGAATACTACGCAGGAGCAAGACAGTGAACATGCACGGCACGACTTCAAGCTACGTCATCGAACCGACCGCAATCCCGAGCATCCCGGTGGCGGGAACCGACAAGTTGTTTCCGGTGCACCGGGTCTATTGCGTCGGGCGGAACTATGCCGCGCATGCCGTCGAGATGGGACACGACCCCGACAAGGAGCCGCCATTCTTCTTCCAGAAGAACCCCGACAACCTCGATACGACAGGAGAATTTCCGTACCCTCCGGCCTCTAACGATGTTCATCACGAGATCGAAATGGTCGTGGCGCTGAAGAGCGGCGGTACCGACATCCCGGTCGAAAAGGCTATGGACTGCGTGTTCGGTTATGGCGTAGGTCTCGATATGACGCGGCGCGACCTGCAAGGGAAGGCGAAGGACATGGGCCGTCCATGGGAGGTCGGCAAGGCCTTCGAGGCATCGGCGCCATGCACGCCATTGGTTCCGGCAAGCTCGACCGGCCATCCCAGCCAGGGCGCGATCTGGCTGGACGTCAATGGTCAGCGAAAGCAGACCGGCGACCTCAACCAGATGATTTGGAAGGTTCCGGAAATGATCAGCTATCTCTCAGGGCTTTTCACGCTGATGCCGGGGGACATCATTCTTTCCGGCACGCCGGCGGGCGTCGGCGCGGTCGTGCGCGGTGATGTTCTTCGCGGTCATATCGATGGCGTCGGCGACCTAGAGGTTCGCGTTGTCTGAAGCGGCCTCGATCATTGAGCGGCTTGCCGCCGGAGCCGACGATGCGCCGGCGATTTCGGCACCCGACAGGATCACGCTCGCGCATGGCGGACTGCGCCGCCTGATCTCCGAGACGGCAGCGCAATTGCATGCACTGGGCCTCGGCCGTGGCGACCGGGTGGCCATCGTGCTGCCGAACGGGCCGGAGATGGCGACGGCCTTTGTCGCAGTGGCGGCGGCGGCGTCGACGGCGCCGCTCAATCCGGCCTACCGGGCCGACGAGCTCGATTTCTATCTGACCGACATCGGCGCCAAGGCGATCCTCGTCGCCGAAGACGAAAGCGGCCCGGCGGTGACCGTGGCCGAGCGCCTCGGCATAGCGGTGCTCAGGCTCACGGCACTGCGTGACGCACCAGCCGGCACTTTTGAGATCAAGGGCAAACCGGTTGGTCCGTCTGTTTCGCCCGACCTGGCTGAAGACGGCGACATCGCGCTGTTGCTGCACACGTCCGGCACCACGTCACGGCCCAAGCTGGTGCCGCTCAGCCACGCCAATCTCGCCGCCTCGGCCGCCCATATCGGCGCGACGCTCGGCCTGACGGCCGGTGATCGCTGCCTCAACATCATGCCGCTGTTCCACATTCATGGGCTGATCGCGGCGGTGCTGTCCTCGCTCGCCGCCGGCGGCAGCGTCTTCTGCACGCCGGGTTTCAACGCGCTGCGCTTCTTCCATTGGCTGGGCGAGGCGCGGCCGAGCTGGTACACGGCCGTGCCGACCATGCATCAGGCGATACTGCCGCGCGCAACGCGCAATGCCGAGGCATTGGCGGTGGCGCCCTTACGCTTCATCCGCTCGTCCTCGGCATCGCTGCCGCCGCAAGTGATGGCCGAGCTTGAGGCGACCTTCGGCTGCCCGGTGATCGAATCCTACGGCATGACCGAGGCCGCGCACCAGATGGCTTCGAACCGGCTGCCGCCTGGCTTGCGCAAGCCGGGCAGCGTCGGCGCCGCCGCCGGACCGGAGGTGGCGGTGATGGCGCCGGACGGGCGATTGCTGCAGCCCGGTGACACCGGCGAGATCGTCATTCGCGGGCCTAATGTCACCGCGGGCTACGAGAACAATCCGGACGCCAATGCCACGGCTTTTGCGCATGGCTGGTTTCATACCGGAGACCAGGGCGTGCTCGATGAAGACTTCTATCTGCGCGTCACCGGCCGGCTCAAGGAGATCATCAACCGCGGCGGCGAGAAGATCTCGCCGCTCGAGGTCGACGACGTGCTGATGGACCATCCGGCGGTGGCGCAGGTCGTCACCTTCGCCACGCCGCACGACAAGCTCGGCGAGGAGGTCGCGGCTGCGATCGTGCTGCGCGAGGGCATGGCCGCCACAGAAGGCGACATCCGCAGTTTTGCCGCGACACGGCTTGCCGACTTCAAGGTGCCGCGCATTGTCCTGATCCTGGACGAAATCCCGAAGGGCGCGACCGGAAAGCTGCAGCGCATCGGCCTCGCGACCAAACTCGGTCTTGCCAAACCTGGGCTGGGATAATGCGGATCAGCATTTTTGGCGCTGGCGCGATCGGCGGCTATCTCGCGGCCAAGCTTGCCATGGCCGGCCGCGTCGATCTGTCGATCGTGGCGCGCGGCGCGCATCTCGACGCGATCAGGACGGCCGGTCTTCGCCTGATCGAAGACGGTCATGAAGCCGTCGCCTCGGTCAGGGCCGCCGCGCAGGCGCAGGAGCTAGGCGTCCAGGACTATGTCGTGCTGGCGCTCAAGGCCCATTCGGTCGCACCAGCGCTCGACCAGATCGCGCCGCTGCTGGGCGAGGGAACGGCCGTCGTCACCATGCAGAATGGCGTGCCGTGGTGGTATTTCCACAGGATCGGCGGGCCGCTCGAAGGCACGCGGTTGCAAGCGGTGGATCCCGGCGGGGTGATCTGGGACCGGCTTGGGCCGGATCGCGTCATCGGCTCGGTCGTCTATCCCGCGGCCGAGGTGGATGCGCCCGGCCTGGTTCGCCATATCGAGGGAAAGCGGTTCTCGCTCGGCGAGCCCTCGGGCGAGAAGAGCGAGCGTGTCACGCGGCTTGCCGAGGAGATGGTTGCGGCGGGGCTGCAGACGCCGGTTCGCGACGACATCCGCAGCGAGATCTGGGTGAAGCTGTGGGGCAATCTCTCCTTCAACCCGATTTCCGCGCTGACCGGCAGCACGCTTGCGGCAATCGCTGCCGACGAGGCCACCCGCGCGCTTGCCCGCACCATGATGCTGGAGGCGCAGGCGATCGGCGAAAGCTTCGGCGTTCGTTTCCCGATCTCGGTCGACCGCCGCATCAAGGGTGCCGGCGACGTTGGCGAGCACAAGACCTCGATGCTGCAAGATCTGGAGCGTGGCCGGCCGATGGAGATCGACGCGCTGGTGACGGCGGTCCAGGAACTCGGCCGGCTGACCGGCCAGCCGACGCCGACCATCGACAGCGTGCTGGCGCTGGTGCGCCGCCTCGCCATCGAGCGCGGCTGCTATCTGGTATGAGACATTTTTATCAGGCGCTCGCCTTGAGGAGGTGGGCGGAACGCCCTTGTGAAGAAAGAAGCTTCACAGCCTTTTTGTCAAAGGAAACGAAGACTTCCCCGCCTAGCCAGCTACCATCATAGGCAATCACACCATCAGCAAAATCACCGCCAGCAGCAGGAACCGATAGGCCAGCTTCAACTGCGGGTCGATTGACCACGACATTTTCCGTGTTCAGCAGGGCACGGATCGCGGCGGAAATGTCTTCACAGGCAGTCTTGTATTGGCGCGCCAAGACCCACGTGAATTCACAAAGGGACTGTAAGCTTACAGCCACGATTTCAGCACTTGCCAGCAACTCGACAGCGGCACTCGCCTGCTTGGCGTCGTCAGCCACATAGGCGCGGAGCGGAACATTCGTATCCAGCCGTGATCTTCATTCCTTGCCCGTCCCGGTGGCGGCACCAGCCTCGGCAATTGCCTCATTGATTTCCTCAATAGTGAGGGCTTGGCCATTCGTCTTCCCTTTCAGGAAGCCATGAAGGTCCCGAAACGATCCCATCGGCCGCGATGCCTTTAGCTCTGCGCGGCCATACGGCAGCAAATCCAGTTCGATTTTATCTCCTGGCTTGATGCCGAGGTGTTGAAGCACTTCTTTCCGAAAAGTGACCTGCCCCCGTGCCGTTACGGTCAGTGTCGTCATGGCAGAATCTCCTGATTGGCAGCAAACGTAATGCAAAAGCGCATTACATACGAGCACCGGCCTTACCCGGCCGACTCGATCTCCACTTGACGCTCCAGTTTGTTCCTGTTTTGTTTCACGCCTTCGTCGCATCAAAAGCGGGCGACAATTGCAGGCCATTAGCCTGAACAGGAGGATCATATGACCACCGCGGAAATTGCCAAGGATTTCACAGATCTGCTCAAGCAAGGTCAGAACGATGTTGCGGCTGAAAAGTACAAGGCCGACGACATCGTCAGCTACGAAGCTATGGAAGGGCCGATGGCGGTCTGCAATGGCAAGGAGGCCGTGAAGCAGAAGGGCCAGTGGTGGGAGGAGAACAACGAAGTTCATGACGGCTCGGTCGAGGGCCCATATGTCAACGGCGACCAGTTCGCAGTGCGCTTCAAGTTTGACATAACGCCCAAGGCTACAGGCGAGCGTGTCAGCATGGATGAGGTTGGTCTGTACACGGTCAAGAACGGCAAAATTGCCGAAGAGCGCTTCTATTATTGAGGCTGAAACCGGATTTCCAGAACCCTGAGATGCTCGACCAAGGAGGGCAGGCCATATCGAACGGCTGAGCTGGCTCGCTGACCGAGACGGGGCTTCTGTTCAGTCGCTCGACAGCTCGGCGGCCGCGTTGGATTGGCAAGCGCCCGGAAGACACGGTCGATCGACTGCTGGCTGGTGGAGTGCAGGTTTGTTGCCACGGTCATGTCGTCTCCTCGCGTCACATGCCTGCGGGGCTGGCAATGCTTGAACGGTGGTTTAGGGTGCGGCTGATTCGATGAGCGACCAGCCCGAGGGCCAAAATATTGACGATCACCATGTACGGCATCACCAATTGCGACACGATCAAAAAGGCGCGTATCTGGCTGGAAAGCCACGATGTCGCCTATCGTTTTCACGACTACAGGGTCGAGGGGCTGGAGGCGGATAGGCTCGACGGCTGGTCCAGCAAGGTCGGCTGGGAAACCCTGCTCAACAAGTCGAGCACGACGTTTCGCGAACTGTCGGACACGGACAGGCTGAGCCTCGACGAGAGGAAGGCCAAGGCGCTGATGCTGGCCAAACCGACGATGATCAAGCGGCCGGTCCTCGATCTCGGCGATCGTATCCTCGTCGGCTTCAAGCCTGATGTCTATCAGCAGGCGGTAGGTGGGTTGAAGTAGCCGGACGGACGCTTTTCACGCTCCAGTTCGCCAGGCGAATTGGGTAGCGGAAAAGACCTTGGCCTGCCTGGCCGAGAGCGCGTCCCACGCTGCGCGGCAGCTGGGGTCGGGCTCGATTGTCTCGGCAATGCTCGTCATCGCATCCGCAGCCTCAGCAAAACTTTCGAACCATCCGATGCCGACCGCCGCGCTGATCGCTGCGCCGAGCGAGGAGGCTTCGGCATTGTGACCCTTATGGATCGCGATCCCGGTCGCGTCCGCAATCATCTTTGTCCAAAGCCTGCTGTTGGCGCCGCCGCCGATCGCCACCATTTGCGCCGGCGAAAGACCATGGCTGCGCATCTCTTCGAGAGCCCGGGCGGTTTGCAGCGTCATTGCCTCGAGCCCTGCACGATAAAAATGACCGAGCGTGTGCGAGGGGTGCATGCCGATGAAGCTGGCGCGTGCGCTCGGATCCCAGTGCGGGTCCATGCAGCCGACCAGGGTGGTGCCGGCGAGAAGTCCGTCCGCGCCGATCGGCACGGCCGCCGCTTCCCTTTCGAGGCGGTCGAAGATCGCCGGATCGGAGCGCCCGCCGGCAAACATGTCGACGAACCAGTTGACGAAATAGACACCCGCCCGCTGCACGGCCTCGAGGAAATAGCCATCGCCGGTTGGCGAGGTCATGGTGCGCCAGAAGGCGCCGACCACCGGTTCTGGCGACCAGATTCCCGCGATGATCGCGGTTCCGAGATTGAGATAGACGACGCCGTCGCGCATGGCATTGACGCCGAGCCCGGCGCATTGCCCATCGCCGCCGGCGGCAATCACCGGGGTTCCTTCCGAAAGGCCGGTTGCGGCGGCGGCTGCGGCATGAACAGTCCCGACTCGCGTGCCGGACCGCACCGCATTGGGAAGTTGCGACGGTTTGATGCCGAGATGATCGAGGATCGGCTGCGACCATGCCTTGCGCGAGATGTCGAAGAGACCGAACGGATCGGCGCTGGTCCAGCTCGCGCTTGGCGTTCCCGTCAGTCTCAGCGTCAGATAGCCATGCACGTCGAGGATTTTGTTCGCCTGGTCCAACCGTTCCGGCTCGTTCTCGCGCAGCCATTTCAGGCGATAGACGACCGGCGTCACGTCGATCGGCTTACCGGTGATCTGGTGCAGTCGCTCACGGCCGATCTCCGCCGCGAAACGGTCGACCAGCCCGGCGGCGCGTTCATCGAGCCACAGGCTGGCGGGTCCGATCGGCGCGCCGGCGCCGTCGATGAGGGCAACGGTCTCGCGCTGGTTGGAGATCGCGATCCCGGCGATGCGTGTCGCGTCGACCGCGTCGACAAGCTGTCGCAGCGCCGCTGTTGCGGCCCGCCACCAGTCGGTGACCTCCTGCTCGACATAGTCCGGCCTCGGCTTCATCAGTTCGAGCGGCGCCCGGCCTTCCGCCACGGCTCGTCCGTCCCGGCTCCAGGCAATCGCCTTGCAGGATTGGGTGGAACTGTCGAGGCCGACGACAAGAGGTCCGTCGCTGCTGCCCATGATTGTCCTCCCGAGACGATGAGTTCCACCGGTGCTGGTTGGTCCAAGTGCCGGTTATTCCAAGAGACTGTTCGCGGTGGCCAGGTCGGTGACAAAATGTGTCGCATATCCGCCGCCGAGCCCGGCCCTGATCGCCGCCATCTTGCGGGCGCCACCGGCGGCGCAGATGCGGACCGGCACCGCTTTCAATTCATCGAGCGTGATGCCGACGGTGCGTCCGTCGAGCGGTGTTGCGAAAGGGGCTCCTTGGGCGTCGATGAACCGCCCGATGATGACGCCGAGCGCGCCCTGCTCGATCATGCCGGCAAGTGCGGCGGCATCCGATATCCCGGCTCGGGCATAGGTGCTCTCCGGCCCGATATCGCCGATCCCGAAGATGACTTTGCCGGCGGCATGGATCATGCGGAACTGGTTGACGAGCATCGGCTCCTGCATGAGTTGGTCGTGCAGTTCGTCGGTGGAGACGATCGCCGGGGCAAGCAGGTTTATGCAGCGGGCGCCGAGCCGGTTGGCCATCAGCGAGGTGCAGAATTCCGGCGAGAAATCGCTGGTGCCGATCGAGCTTCCCGAGAGCTGGACGACGGTGAGGTTCCGATCATGCCGTAGTCGTGGGATCGAGCGGGCGGCAGCGAGCACCGTTTTTCCCCAGGCAACGCCGATCGTGTCGCCCGGATCGACCATCGACGCCAGCAGCCGTCCTGCCGCTTCGCCGATGCGGCGGTCGGCATCGTTTGGATCAAGGTCGGGGATAACCGCGGCGCCGCGAAGCCCGTATTTTTCCATGAGACGCCGCGAGGTCAAGGTGCGGGCAAAAGCGTCGTGATCGACCTGCACGGCGACAAGTCCGCTTTCGCGTGCCTCCTGCAGATAGTGCACCACGCTCGCCCTGGAGACGTTCATGACCTTGGCCACATCGCTCTGGTTGAGCTGGTCGACATAGTAGAGCCAGGCAGCCCACGCCACCGCGCTGTCGAATTCGGGCGGCAGTGCCGAGAGCCCAGATGGTCGGACCATGTCGATGTCGGCGTTGGCATTCATGTCCCTTTTTCCGCAGGTTTGCAGAACGAAGTCAAGCGTCGCGGGCGAATGCTTGACAAAAGACAGAGATAGATGACTATTGTTCAATGACGCAACGCTCCTCCGCCTCGATTAGAGGGTTGCCCCAGAATGAGGACGCCATGACGAATCCGGCAGCCGGATACTGGACGACATTAATCGACGACATTTTGGACGGGCGCTGGACCAACCCGGAGACCGGGAAAAAGGCGGTGGTCCCGTATGACCGGATTGTCATTGAAGAAAGCCTCGAAGGGCGGGCGGCCGATCTCGTTTCGGAGCTCGATCTGGGCGAGCGGTTCACGGTCGTGGCGGATGGCGCCACCTATGATGCGCTTGGCGAGCGCGTTGCGCGCGAACTGAAGACGCTCGGCCCTGTCGATGTGGTGATCCTGGATCACCCACATGCCGACATGGCCAATGTCGAAAGCCTGGCCGTCAAACTCGCCGATGCAGACGCCGTGGTCGCGGTCGGTTCTGGGACGATCAACGATCTCTGCAAGTTCGTCACCGGAAGGAATGGACGGCGCTATTGCGTGTTCGGGACGGCCGGTTCGATGAACGGCTACACATCGACGACTGCGTCCATCACACTCGAAAGCGGCCTGAAGGTATCGCTGCCTTCCCACGCCCCATCAGGCTTTTTCGTCGATCTTGGCGTCTCCGCTGCCGCCCCGACCTATCTGTCGGCAGCGGGGTTCGGTGACTGCCTTTGCCGCTCGGTCGCCCAGATCGACTGGTGGATGTCGCACCGCCTGCTTGGCACGGCCTACCATCAGGTCCCGTTTCTCATCCAGGAAAAGGATGAGGCGGCGCTCAACCAGCGTGCGGCAAAGCTTGCCGAACACGACATCGAGGCCAATGGCTACCTCTATCGCGTGCTGACGCTCTGCGGTCTCGGAATTTCCTTCACCGGCGTCTCCAATCACGGTTCCATGGGCGAGCATCAAATATCGCACTACATCGACTGTTTCGCCGGCGAGCGTCACCCCGGCACGCTGCACGGCACCCAGGTCGGCGTCGCTTCGCTCACCATGGCGCGATTGCAGCAGGCAATGCTTGCAAGCGACAAGCCGCCGTTGGTGAAGGCGACGAAGATCGATCCTGACGACATGATCCGTCGCATGGGCCCGGCTGTCGCCGCACAATGTCTCGACGAACTGAAGAAGAAGGCCTTCGACGAGACTGCCGCCGCGGCATTCAACGTGCGGTTGCAGGAGCTCTGGCCGACACTCAGGCAGGAGCTCAAGCAATTCATGGTGCCTGTCGACGAGATGCAGTTCCTGCTGAAATCGACCGGCGGGCCGATTTCAGCGGGCGAATTGGGCACGCCGGCCGATTTCTATCGCGAAGCCGTCGTTCATTGCCGGGAGATGCGCAATCGCTTCTCGTTCCTCGACATTGCTGCGGATGCAGGAATGCTGGAGGATTTTGCGCGTGGGGAAGTCTGACCGGATGCGCGACCTCGCCGAATTCGGACCCGAAACTGCATCGCGCATTCGCGGCGTCTTCTGCGATATCGACGACACCTTGACCACTGAGGGTCGTCTTCCGGCCGACGCCTACCGTGCGCTCGAACGCTTGCACGAGGCGGGCCTTGTCGTTGCTCCCATTACCGGGAGACCGGCAGGCTGGTGCGACATGATTGCCCGGTTCTGGCCGGTCACCGGCGTGGTAGGCGAAAATGGCGCTTTTTACTTCGCTTATGATCAGGCAACGCGAAAGATGATCCGGGTTTTCGCGGCAAGCGCTGACGAACGCCGGGAAAACAGGCGCAGGCTCACCGAACTGGAAAAGCGCATTGTCCAGGAGGTGCCGGGTTCGGCAGTATCCGCCGACCAGCAATATCGCGAAGCCGACCTGGCCATCGACTTTTGCGAGGATGTTCCGGCGCTGCCGCTGTCCGATGCCAGGCGCATCAAGCAGATTTTCGAGGAGGCCGGCGCTGTCGCCAAGATTTCGTCGATCCATGTGAACGGCTGGTTTGGCCGATACGACAAGCTGGCGATGACGCGCCGCTTTGCAAGCGAGAGGCTGGGAACCGATCTCGTTGCTGAAAGGCAGGCCTATGCTTTCGTTGGAGACAGCCCGAACGACGCCCCGATGTTCGGGTTCTTTCCGAACGCGTTCGGGGTCGCGAATGTGGTGGATTTCCAGGGACAGATCGACGCCGAACCCGCTTTCGTCGCCAGGTCGCGGGGTGGCCGCGGCTTCGTCGAGATTGCCGATATGATCCTGGCGAACCGGAGGTCGGGATTGGGCTGATCGGCGGGCGCGAAAAATGCGGACTGCAATAGACGCAAAAAAAAGGATGTTCTGCAGGCGATGGAACCGAACCAGGGACGGCTTAGGCAAGCGGGCGCGATGCGCCAGGCAACATCGCACGGCAGCTTCGGCTGCCGCCGCAACCCCGGCCGGTCACAGCGAACTGCCCGTCCCCTGGTCGGTGATGAGGCCGGTGAAGAATCCCTTTTCCAAGAGCTTGGTCATGATGCCGACCTTGTTCTTTCCGCCGGAAACGAGGATGCGCTTGGGAATGTTCAGCGTGTCGCGAGGATAGACCCCGACAATGCGCTCGTTGACGGGATGGTCGATGAGTTCGGCGTCCCGGTCGAAGAAATAGCCGAGAAAGTTCCCGATCGGCTTCAGTCTCAGGATATCGTCGAATTCCTCGTCGGTCATGTAACCGACGCTCCGCAGCGTCGAACTGGTTGTGCCGCCGACGCTCATCAGCGCAAGGTCGGCGTTCAGCGCCTTCTGGATAACCTCGCGCGCGCTCGGTTGCTGCAGGATCGTCTCACGGCTTTCACGGCTGTCGCAGATGATGGGTCCGGGGAGATAATAGGATTCGGCCTGGGTGCGCTGGGCAAAGACGGCGGCCGCGTCGTATTTGTCGATCGACGACCGGCGCGACAGCGAGCCGAGAAGCGGCACGACGGTAACGTTTCTGAGCGCCACCGGCTCGATGTTGGAAGCGAGCCATCGCATGGTTCGGCCCCACGCCATGGCGACCGTCATGTCGTCCCTGAGCAGCGTCTCGACGGTCTGCGCGGCATAGATGCCGATCACTTCGGAGAGCCCGAGTTCCGACCCGGTGTCATCAGGTGTGACGCTGCATATGTCGAGCCGGTACTTCCGCCTGAGCTGTTCTTCCATTTCGAGCGCCTGGGACGTCCCGGCATTGATGCGGATCGAGACGATGCCGCGCTCCTTCGCCTCCGCCAGCAGCCTGTGGATCTTGGTGCGGTTGATCTGCAGCCGCTCGGCGATGGCCTGCTGCGTTTCGCCCAGCACGAAATACTGATGGGCAACCCGTGCCAGCAGACCGATCGACGTCATGAGGGTCCTCCGATGCTTGTGGCGCACCCATCCGAATGCCGCTGTAGCCGGCCAACAAGTGCTTGCCACAGACAGGGCGACGATATAGCATTTGAACAAATGCACAAGATATGAACATTTGTGCATCGCAAAACGAAGCGGTTCGGGAGGAACGCGTGCGGGTTGCCCAAGCCAGACGTTTCGTCATTTCGGATCACCCGCTGCCCTGGCTGCTGCCGCTGGTGGCGATCCTGCTTGTCTTCACCGTGTATCCTCTCATCTACAACATCTGGCTGAGCTTCCATGAGTTCGTCCCGCGCCGGCGGGCGCTCGAATTCGTCGGAACGGAAAACTGGGTGCAGCTGTGGAACGACACGCGGTTCTGGCAGTCGCTCGTCATCACCTTCACCTATTTCGCCATCGCGCTGATCTTCGAGCTGGTGCTCGGCATGGCGATCGCGCTGCTCCTCGACAGCGACGGCTTCGGTTTCGGATTCCTGCGCGGCGTGCTGACGATGACGCTCGTCATCCCGCCGGCCATTGTCGGCATGATGTATCTGCTGATGGAGGATCCGCAGTTCGGCGTGATCAGCTATCTCCTGCAGTCGATCGGACTGCTCAATTCGAACAACCCCATCCTCGCCACCGCGTCGACCGCGCTTGCCGGCGTTCTCGTCGCGGAAATCTGGCAGTGGACGCCGTTCATGGTGCTCATCTTCCTTGCCGGTCTCAGGGCGCTGCCGCCGGAGCCTTACGAAGCCGCGATGATCGACGGCGCCTCGTCGTTCCAGATCTTCCGGCGCATCACCCTGCCGATGATGTCGAAGGTGATCGCCATCGCCGTGCTGGTCCGCGGCATCGATCTGTTCCGCGTCTTCGACTACGTCTTCGTCATGACCTCCGGCGGGCCGGGAGCGTCGACCTATTCGCTGTCCCTCTATGCATGGCAGCAGACGTTCAGCTTCGTAAAATGGGGCTATGGAGCCACGCTCAGCCTCGTCACCTTGGTGATCATCCTCGTCATTGCCAACCTCTTCATCCGTATCGCCAAGGTGAGGTGGTAGAATGAACGGCTCCTTCTCGACCCGCATGCTTCGCACCATCGCCGCCTGGGTTGTGGTCGCAATCTTCTTCTTTCCGATCTACTACTGGACGTCGGTGGCGTTCAAACACGGCAATGACATCTTCAACCGGCCGCCGAAACTGTTCGCCTTCACGCCGACCTTCGACAATTTCCAGAAGGTGTTCGGGATTTCGCTGGGCAGCGGCGGCATCACGGTGACGCCGGGCGGCGGCAATTTCTACATGGCGCCCCGCGTCTGGGATTCGATTGTGATCGCGACGCTGTCGACCGTGCTCGCCGTCGCCGTCGCCACGCTTGCCGCCTATGCCCTGTCGCGCATGAACTTCCGCGGCCGGCACAGTTTCGTCGGCTGGGTGTTGTCGACGCGCATGATGCCGCCCGTCGCGGTCGCGGTGCCGATGTTCTTCATCTACAAGAATTTCGGTCTCATCGACACCTATACCGGCATGGTGCTGATCCACGCGCTGATGAACCTGCCGCTCGCCGTCCTCCTGATGAAGAGCTTCTTCGACGACATTCCTTCCGAGATCGACGAGAGCGCCATCGTCGACGGCGCCAGCCGCTTCATGATTTTTCGCAGGATCGTGCTGCCGATGGCCAAGGGCGGCATCGCCGCCACGGCGGTGCTCTGCTTCATCTTCAGCTGGACCGAATTCCTCTTTGCGCTAACCCTGACCACCACGTCGCTCAAGACCGTGCCTGTCGTCTCGTCGACCTTCGTCACCTCGATCGGCACCGCCTGGGGCAACATGGCCGCGCTTGGCGCCGCCTCCATCATTCCCGCTTTCATCTTCATTCTGTTGGTTCAGAAGCACCTCGTGCGCGGTCTCACGATGGGATCGTTGAAACAATAGATGGGAGGCTCGAATTCGCAGCCTTGAGAAAATCGCGAATTAAACCGGAGGAGTAGACAATGAAAGACAGCATCAGAAAGACGCATCTTGCCTCTGTCACCGACCGCTTCGTTCGCGGACAGATGGACCGCCGCTCGTTTCTTCGCGCAGCAGGCATTCTCGGCCTCGGCGCCGGCGCGCTCGGCATGGGCCTGGGACGGCGTCCGTTGTACGGCATCAGCCAGGCATCGGCTCAGGAACAGGAACTGAAGCCCAGCGCCGAAATCACCAAATGGCTCTCGGATGTCGGCAAGCCCTTTGCCGGAACGACGCTCCGTCTCGCCACCGAATCGACACCGCCGTCCAATGCCATCGCCACGCAGCTCAAGCAGTATTTCGAGGAGGCTACCGGCATCAAGGTCGAGATCGAAGTGCTGCCGCTCGAGCAGGTGCTGCAGAAGCTGACCCTTGACGTGGCTTCGAGCCTCGGCACTTACGACCTCTACTATATCGACCAGAGCTGGGCGGCGAGCTTCAGCCAGGACGTCTTCGATCCGCGCGAGCAGCTCAAGAACGCCGACCTGGCAATGCCGAACTACAACATCGACGACTTCCTGAAGCCGCTCGTCGACGGTATCGCCATGTACGAGGACCGCATGGTCGGCGTGCCCTACGACATCCCGATCTTCATCATGCAGTACCGCAAGGACATCTGGGACGAGCTCAAGCTGCCGCCTCCGGCGACTCTGGACGATTTGCTGAAGGCGTCTGCGGCGATCACCGACGCCAAGGGCCCCAACATGTACGGCACCAGCGGCCAGATGAAATCGGGCCATTACAGCCTCGAATGCGATTGGACGGCGTGGCTTTGGGGCCATGGCGGTTCGATTTTCGGCCCCGACGGCAAGTTCACCGGCAATGACGACGCCGGCTTGGCTGCCATGGCCTACTGGGACAAGCTCAAGGCGACGATGCCGCCCGGCGTCGACGGCTGGACATGGGATGGCGAGGGCCAGTCGGTCGGCCAGGGCGTCGCCGCCTCGATGCTGTCCTGGGGCGAATTCTTCCCGTTCTTCGACGATCCCAAGGCCTCCAAGGTCTCGGGCCTGATGGAAGCGATGGTTCCGCCGAAACCTGCCGCGACGCTGCGCACCGTCGAGCAGACCGGGTTCGGCGAAATTCCGGGCGTTGGTCACCAGGGCGGCTCTTCGCTCGCGGTATCGAAATACTCGAAGAGCCCGGACGCCGCCTGGATTTTCATGCAGTGGGCGACCTCTGCCGACACCCAGGCGCTGATTACCGTTCTGGGCGGCGGTACCGGGCCAACGCGCACCAGCGTCTATGACGATCCGCGAGTGCTGGCCAATGCGCGTGTCGGCGCCGGCACGACCCGCCACTTGCCGGTCGTGCGCGACACCATCGCCAACTACATGGGATCCGAGCCCGACCTGCCGGCATGGGCAGAACTCTCGAGCGACATGATCCCGGTTGCGCTGGGCAAATATTTCGCCGGCCAGTCGGGCTCGGCCAAGGAGTCGCTCGACGCCCTGAAAACGCAGGTCGACGATCTCGTCGCCAAGGGCTGAGTCTTCCCCCGGGCTGGCTGCCCGAAGGCCGCCAGCCCGGGGTATCGACAATTTCGATTGAGGAAAGCCATGGCTGGAAAACAGCTCGTAGCAGTGACAGGAGCCAGTTCTGGTATCGGCGAGGCGGTCGCCAAGGCGTTTTCCCGCGCCGGCCACCCTGTTTTGATGATGGCCCGCCGTCTGGAGCGCATGGAGGCGCTGAACCTGCCCGACAGCATGGCTCGGCAGGTCGATGTCCGCGACCGCGCCGCGATCGCGGCTGCCGTGAAGGAGGCGGAAGCCGAATACGGACCGGTCGACATGCTGTTTGCCAATGCCGGCATTGCGCGGCTTGCCGACATAGGCCGCCAGCCGCCCCAGGAATGGGACGAGATGATCGACATCAACACCAAAGGCGTGCTGAATTCGGTCCACGCCGTGATGTCGGGCATGATGGAGCGCCGTCATGGAACGCTGTTCATGATGAGTTCGATCGCCGGCCGAAAAGTCTATCCGGATCATACGGTCTACTGCGGGACGAAATTCTTCGTTCACGCCGTGTCGGAATCGCTGCGCGACTATCTTTCCGACTATGACGTCCGCGTCGTCGTGCTTTCGCCCGGGGTGATCGAAACCGAGGTTCTGAGCGGTGTCCTCGATCCGCAGACACTCGCCAACTACAAGGCCAACAAGCTCAAGATCGGCGGCGGCATCGGCCCGGAGCACGTCGCAGACCTCATGCTGCACACCTACCAGCTGCCACAAAACGCTCTCGTGCAGGAAATCGTCATCACGCCGACCAGGCAGAAATACTGACGACCCTGACCCGGGCGTCTGGAGACAGAGAATGGCCACCGTAGAATATAAGAACATCGCCAAGAGTTTCGGCCATGTCGAGGTGATGAAGGATATCTCCTTCGGCATTGCCGACCGCGAATTCGTCGTGCTTCTTGGGCCGTCGGGCTGCGGCAAGACCACGCTCCTGCGCATGACGGCCGGGCTCGAGCGCGTGACCAACGGCGACCTTTTGATCGGCGACAGGCGGGTCAATGACGTTCACCCGCGCGATCGCGACATCGCGATGGTGTTCCAGAACTACGCGCTCTATCCGACAATGAAGGTGTTCGACAACATCGGCTTCAGCCTCGAAGTGGCGAAAGTGCCAAAGGCGGAGATCAGGAAGAAGGTCGAATGGGCGGCGGAAATCCTGAATCTTACGCCCTACCTCGGGCGCTATCCCAAGGAACTGTCGGGTGGCCAGCGCCAGCGCGTCGCCATGGGCCGCGCCATGGTGCGCAATGCCGCCGTCTTCCTTTTCGACGAGCCGCTCTCCAATCTCGACGCCAAGCTGCGCACGCATATGCGCGTGGAAATCCGCCAACTCCATAATCGTCTCGGCACGACCACGATCTACGTCACCCATGACCAGATCGAGGCGATGACGATGGCCGACAAGATCGTGCTGATGCACGCCGGCAGGATCATGCAGATCGGCACGCCCGACGAGGTCTACGAGCGCCCGAATTCGAAATATGTCGCTGATTTCATCGGCTCGCCGTCGATGAACTTCATCGCCGGCGCTGTCGAGACCGCAGGCGGCAGTCCTCGCTTCGTCGCCGAAGGCGTGTCGATCGGCCTGTCACCGCAGATCAAGGCAAAACCAGGCCAAAAAGTCATCATGGGCGTCCGGCCACACGATCTCGGCATTTCGGATACGGGTGAGATCAAGGGCGAGGTCGTGCTGTCCGAAACGACCGGCGCGGATGTCCAGATTCATTTGCGCGTGGCGGGATACGACGCCGTCGCCGTGGTGCCGCGTGACGAGCGCCGCAACGCCGGCGCCGCGATCAACCTTTCGGTTCTGCCGGGCAAGGTGCACCTCTTCGATGCGGCCACGGAACTGCGTGTCGCCTGAGCTAGCGATGACGGCGTCGGCAGAGCGCTGCCTCAGCCCTTCAGGCTGAGATAATCAGCCAAAGCCACTGCGTTGTTGTGCAACTCGTCCTGGGCGCCGTAGAGCAGCGTCACCCGGCCGTTGTCGAGCAGGGCGCGCAACTGGCCGACCGCCTCGCTGTTCCTGTCGAGCTCGCCGCGATAGCGCTGCTGGAATTCCATCCAGCGCGTCGGCTCGTGGCCGAACCATTTGCGCAGTTCATCGCTTGGCGCGACGGTCTTCAGCCACAGTGTCAGCGCGGCGTCTTCCTTGCGGACGCCGCGCGGCCATAGGCGGTCTATGAGCACCCGCTGCCCATCGCCAGGCGAGGCCGGCTCGTAGATGCGCTTGACCCTGATATCGAGTTTCATTGCCAACTCCGGGGTTGGCCGCCATGTCGTCTTGCTGGCCATGTCGTCTTGCTGGCCATCACGGCTTGCTGGCGGCTGCTTACGCCCCCACTCGCCCTTACGCCCACTCGCCCTTGCGCATCACCGGCACGCGGCCGCCGTCCTTGCCGACGCCGTCGATGTCGACCTTGTCCGAACCGATCATCCAGTCGATATGGATGAAGCTCTTGTTGCCGCCGCGCGCCGCGATCTCGTCCTGAGTGAGCGAGGCGCCGTCGACAAAGCACTTCGAATAGCACTGCCCGAGCGCGATATGGCAGGCGGCATTCTCGTCGAACAGCGTGTTGAAGAACAGCAGGCCGCTCGCCGCGATCGGCGAGGAATGCGGCACCAGGGCGACCTCGCCGAGCCGGCGTGCGCCTTCATCGGTGTCGAGCACTTTTTTCAGCACATCCTCGCCGCGGCTGGCCTTGGCCTCGACGATGCGACCCTGCTCGAAACGCACCGCGATGCCGTCGATCAGCGTGCCTTGGTACGACAGCGGCTTGGTGCTCGTAACATGGCCTTCGACGCGCCTTGCATGCGGCGTGGTGAAAACCTCCTCGGTCGGGATGTTCGGGTTGCAGGTGATGCCGTTCCTGGCAGTCGAGGCGCCGCCCATCCATTCATGGCCGTCGGCCAGGCCGACGGTCAGGTCGGTGCCGGGTCCGGTGAAATGCAGCGCATGGAAATTATGGCCGTTCAGCCATTCGGTGCGGCTGCGAAGAGCCGCATTGTGCGCCTTCCAGTTGCCGATCGGGTCGTCGACATCGACCCGTGAGGCGGCAAAGATCGCGTCGGCGAGCCTCGCCACCGCGACGTCGTCGCTGTCGCCCGGAAACACCTGCCTGGCCCAGGCCAGGTCGGGGTAGGCGACGATGTTCCAGTTGATGTCGAAGCCGGTGATCTTTTCCAGTGCCGGCTGGTAGGCGATCGAGTTCGCCTTGTTGGCGCGCGCCACTTTCGCCGGATCCTGCGCCGACAGCAGCGACGGATCCTCGCCGCGCACGGCCAGCCGCGCCGCATTGTTGGCGAAGGCCTTGGCCATGCCCTCGTAAAGCCAGCCGGCGGCGTGGTCGAAACCGGCATCGGCGCCGTAGCGGAAGCGTGCCAGCGTCATCTCGTCGTCGTTGAAGATCGGCGTCACCAGGCCGGCGCCGGCCTTGTAGGCGTGCTCGACGATCCGCCGCGTCAAAGGCAGCGCTGCGATCGACGATGTGAGCACCAGGTCCTGCCCCGGTTGCAATTGCAGCCCGACCTTGATGGCGACTTCTGCCAGCCTGTCGAGCTTCACCGGGTCGATCGTTGCGGAAACGCCGCGCGAATGTGTGGTCATGATCCTGCCTGTCGCGATGTGGGAGCCTGGTTCTTACATAGACCGGTGCCATCGGTCTTTCCACCGTGATCGACCGGGCCTGCTCAGGCCGCGCCGGCGAGCGCGCCGAACTGCGCCATCGTCGCCTCGATCTCCTCGCGGATCCAGATCTTGAAATCGCGCACCTTGCGGCTCTCGCTCTTGCTGGCCGAGGTCACCAGCCAGTAGCCCAGCCCGCTCTCGGCGCGGACGCCGAACGGCGCGACCAGCCGGCCGTCGGCGAGAGCATCAGCCGTCAGCAATTGCCAGCCGAGCATGACGCCGTGGCCGGCGATCGCCGATTCCAGGCACAGCATCGGGTCGGTGAAGCGCGCGCCCTTGAGGAAGCTGACCGGCTTCACCCCGGCCGCCTCGAACCAGCTTTCCCAGCTGATCATCGCTTTTTCGTCGGTGATCGCGCAGGTCAGGGCGAGATCATCGATCGATTTCAGTTTGTCGGCGATCACCGGGGCGCAGACCGGGAAGACTTCCTGCGCCAGCAGCAGTTGCGCGCGCACGCCCGGCCATTTGCCGTCGCCAAGCCGGATGGCGATGTCGATGTCCGAGCGATCGAGATCGGCAATCCGCACCGAGGCGTCGATACGCAAAAGCACATTCGGATGCCGGGCGAAGTGGCGTGACAGTCGAGGCAGCAGCCACTTCGAGGCAAAGGCCGGCGCAACCGAGACCACCAGCGTGCATTCGGAGGCCTCGTCGGCGAGCGCCACGGCTTGGGCGAGCTCGCGGAAACCTGCCCCGAGCCGGGCGGTGAAGACGGTGCCGAATTCGGTCGGCACCAGACCGCTTGCCGTTCGCTCGAACAGCGCCTGGCCAAGTTGCGCTTCCGTCCGCTTGACCTGCTGGCTGACGGCGCTGGCGGACACGTTGAGTTCGCTCGCCGCAGCCGAAAGCGATCCCAGGCGGGCGACGGTTTCCACGGCGCGCAGGCCGTTGAGGTGGACGCGGTTCAGCATGGCCATACAGTTTTTCTAAACCGGCACGGTTGAAATCTCAATTGAACTGCGGGGAGGAACGGCAAATTTTAAGGAACAAGCAGACCTGTGGAGGAAAAATACGATGAAGATTTTGTCACTGCTCGGGGTCTTTTCCGCTGCCGGCGCGCGGCAAAGCCGGTCGCATGAAAGCGAGGCCACCCGATGGGCCACCGATCCGCTGTCGCATCCTGTGCTCGACACCATGTCGGAGCGCGAACTCGGCGACCTGCCATTCCGGATGACAGCCCGGCGCACGGCCTACGAGACGGGCACTGGCCAGGTCGGCTGCGGCTGAAATCCTCCGCACACAGAGGATTTGACTTTAATTAGACCCGAAAAGGACTGCGGGCGGTCGCTGCGGAAACGTTCGCGGGACAGCGCCCCCCTCTGTCCTGCTGGACATCTCCCCCACCAGGGGGAGATTGGCTTTCATCTCCGCTTTCGCCAAATCTCCAGAAGTTGAAGAAGGAGAGCCGGCGCCGAAGCTGCCGATCTCCCCCCTCGTGGGTATGCCCGGCAGGGCAGAGAGGGGCGCGAAGCATCGCCGACGTTCGTTCTGTACCGCCGCGGCGCTCGGATACGGTCCTTGCAACCCGCCCTGGCCCAATAAAAGGCGGATTGTCTCACCGGCTCGTGCACCTATTGTGCACTGCAATGAACATCGCTTCGCCGTCCCCTTTGCGCCTCGCCTTCGCCGGCATGATTGCCCTGGCCGTTGCCATGGGCATCGGCCGCTTCGTCTATACGCCGATCCTGCCCGGCATGATGGAGGAACTTGGCCTGACGCCGGCCGATGCCGGCTGGATCGCGTCCGCCAACTATCTCGGCTATCTCGTTGGCGCGCTCGCAGCCGTCGGCGGCTGGGCACACGGTCGCGAGCGCCTGCTGATGCTTGCCGGTCTTGCCGCCACCGCAGTCCTCACCGGGCTGATGGGCCTGGCCGACACGATGGCGGCCTTTCTCGTCATCCGCTTTCTTGCCGGTGTGGCCAGCGCCTTCGTCCTTGTGTTCATGTCCAGCATCGTTTTCGGCCATCTCGCCGCGGTCGGCCGAAACGACCTGCAGGCGCTGCATTTCGGCGGCGTCGGCCTTGGCATAGCAGCGTCCTCGGCGCTGATGGCAACACTCGTCACCGGACATGCCGGTTGGCCGGCGGGCTGGTTCTGGTCCGCCGCGATCTCGGCCTGCGCCATTGCCGTCGTGATGCTGCTGCTCGGCAGCACTGCGACCGCCAACGGCGCCGATGGTCGCGAACCGGCGCTGCCAAAGGACCGCGCGCTGGTGAAGATCATCGTCGCCTACGGGCTGTTCGGCTTCGGCTATATCGTGACGGCGACGTTCCTGGTCGCCATCGTCCGGCAGGGCGGCGGCGGCCGCGTCTTCGAGGCCGTGGTGTGGATGGTCACCGGCCTTGCCGGGATTCCATCGGTCTGGCTTTGGCAGAAGATCGCGGCAAAGATCGGGCTCTACCGGGCTTATGCCTGGGGGTGCCTCGTCGAGGTGGTTGGGGTCAGCGCGAGCGTCACTATGGGCGGACACGTGGGGCCGCTGCTTGGCGGGTTTCTGCTTGGCGGCACCTTCATCGCCATCACCGCGCTCGGCTTACAGAGCGGAAGGCAGCTTGCCCCGCAAGCGCCACGCCGGATCCTGGCGTTGATGACGGCCTCCTTCGGCCTCGGTCAGATCATCGGTCCGATCGTCGCCGGCCTGCTTGCCGAAGCCTCGGGCGACTTCTTCCTCGCATCGATCGTGGCCGCCGCCGTGCTGCTTGTCTCCGGCGCGGTCATCTGGTCGGCTGCGCCAAAATCGCCATGATTGTGGTCTTGCTCGGTGCCGGGCATCACGCACCGGCCATTTTCATTCCGATCGATGTGTGACCTTATGCCCGCTGAACAGCAACGCCGCTGATTTGCGCATCGACCGAGGATTTCCTAACAGTGTTCGTATCCTTCTTCCCCCAGCCGAAGTTGTTTTTCACTTCGGCCGTCGCCTGGAGCCTTCTGCTCGTCCTCCTGTGGTTTTTCGGCGGCGAGCACCTTGGCACGATGCTCGGCATGCCGCCGGTCGACCCGCAGGCAGCACCAGTCATCAGCCCGATAAGATTCCTGACGCCGGCATTCCTCTGGTTTTACGGATATTTCTTCGCCGGTATGGGCGTATTCTACCTTTTCTGGGCGCTGTATTCCCCGCATCGCTGGCAAAACTGGTCGATCCTTGGCTCTGGTTTGATTATTTTCGTCACCAATTTCATCGTGCAGATCAGCGTGGCGCTCAATGACTGGCGCGGCATGTTTTACGACATGGTGCAGAAGGCGCTGACCACGCCGGGCTCCGTTACCCCTGCCGAGCTGTACTACGGAGTATGGCAGTTTCTGTCCTTGGCGCTGGTCTATATGAGCATTGCCGTCCTGAACGTCTTTTTCGTCAGGCACTATGTGTTTCGCTGGCGCACCGCGATGAACGATTATTTTACCGCTTACTGGCCGCGGCTGCGCCATATCGAAGGGGCGTCGCAGCGCGTTCAGGACGACACGATGCGCTTCTCCGGCACAATGCAGGGGCTCGGCGTGAACTTTATCGACTCCATCATGACCCTGATTGCATTCCTGCCCTTGCTGGCCTCCCTTTCTCTCCATGTCTCAACGCTCCCAATCGTCGGAGCAATCCCTTATCCGCTGGTCATTGCGGCGATCACCTGGTCGCTGTTTGGCACTGGCTTGTTGGCAGTCGTCGGCGTCAGGCTGCCCGGGTTGGAATTTCGCAATCAGCGGGTTGAAGCCGCGCTGCGCAAGGAACTTGTCCTCGGCGAGGACGACACGGCACGAGCGCAGCCACCAACTCTGGCCGAGCTTTTCAGAAATGTTCGCAAGAACTATTTCACTCTCTATGCACACTATGTCTATTTCGACATGGTACGCTATCTATACCTTCAAGTCGACAACGTATTCGCCACGCTTATTCTTGTTCCGACCTTGGCAATCGGCAAGATAACATTTGGCGTTTTCCAGCAGATTGTCACCGCCTTTTCACAAGTCGCCACTTCGTTCCAATATCTCGTGAATTCCTGGCCGACCATCGTCGAGCTGATATCCATCTACAAGCGCCTGCGCGCCTTCGAGGCGACACTTGAAGGGGCGCCGCTGCCGGAAATCGACCAGGCCTATCTGGAGCGAGAGCGAGCCGGCTTGCGGCCTGAGGATCAGCCGGTAAGTTGAGAGTGACGGGGCGGCGAGCGCTTTCGGTTCAGCCGCCCACCGACGCCCACTTTTGCCGGCGTTGGCGCGAAACATAGTCGCGATAGCTGATGCACTCGACATCGGGCCTGGTGCAGACCTCGCCGGCAAAGCGCTCGAGCGCCTTCCAGTAGGCGCCGTCATTCATCAGTGTGAAATGGAAGCCGAGTTCCAGCGGAATGCGTTTGCCCTGATATTGCGCTTCGAAGGCGGCGCGAAAGGCGTCATGGGTCCGGTTGGCGAATTCGTCCGCCTGGCTCGGCCGCTCGAAGCCGCCGGAATGCCTGACATAGAGATTGTAGTCCATCGCGATCACCGGCCTTGTGTCAGGACCTTCCGGAATCTTCGGCAGTGAGAAGCGCGTGATGCCGTCGCTGGTCGGTGGCCGGGCAGGGCCGCGCGACACACCGCTCGCGTCGAACCAATAGCCCGCCCTTGGCAGCGCCTCGTAGAGCGCCTTGTTTGCCGACAGATAGGGTGCGCGAAAGCCAACCGCCTTACGTGCAATTTCGCGCCAGCCTGCGGGTTCGGAGGTAATAGCGTTGATCGAATAGGCATTTTCGAGAATGCGCTTGAACGAACCGAACTCGCTCAGCCAGTCGGCCTTGTTCCAGTCCTTGCCGTCGAAATGGCCGCAAGCGTGGCTGCCGATGTCATGGCCTTCCGAGGCGGCAAGGTTTATCTGCTCGAGCCGGTCAGCGATTTCCTGTTTCGAGGCGGCGAAGCCGATATTGGATTTGCCTGATGCCTTGCCGGGCGCCGTGTATTGCTTGCGCGTCTCCGGCGAGAGCAGGAAGACGCAGGACACGAAGTAGGTGAAATGGGCGCCGGTGCGCTGGGCCAGCGCCCGGCTGCGCTTCCATTGCAAAATATCGCGGGCGCTGTCGAACGAGATGAGGACGGCCTGCTTTGGCTTTGCCGGCGCTGGCGGGTCGGCGACAGCAGCGCCCGCCGCAGCAAGCGACGCGATCGAAAACGCAACAGCGCGGGACAAACGAGGCATCAGTGTCTGATCTGGATTTTGAGGAGGGTTCGCGCACCGGCTATCGGCGAAATGTGGCGTGGGTGCGGTCGCCCTTTGCAGTCATCCTTTACATCGTCGTCCGGCGATTAGCCGATTTTCCGGTCGAACCCCTTCCATGCCGGCAAAATTTCGCTAAAACGCGGGCTACCGCATCGGCCTGAAGTGCAGAATTGATTTTTTTTCAGGAAACACGATGCGCAAATTCAAAGTGTTAGAGCGTACTTTCCATGGACGCACGTCGCTCTAAACCGCCCTGAGGCGGGCAGGATGGTTTTGAGATGTCGGACGACAGTTTTATCCGCGAAGTCAATGAAGAGATGCGTCGCGATCAGGCGCATGCGCTGTGGGACCGTTTTGGTCCTGCCTTGCTTGCGCTCGCGATACTGGTTGTGGTCGGCACCGCCGCCTTCGTCGGCTATCGCTATTGGGACGAGACCCGCGCCAATCGCTCGGGCGATGCCTTCTCGCAAGCGCTGAAGCTCGCCAATGAAGGCAAGAGCGACGAAGCGCTGGCGGCCCTCGATGCGCTGGAGAAGGATGGCTACGGCGCTTATCCGCTGCTCGCCCGCATGCGGGCGGCAACAGTCAAGGCGGACAAGGGCGACGTCGCCGCCGCCGTCAAGGACTTCGACGAGGTCGCCGCCGATGCGCACATTCCATCGGGTCTCCGCGATATGGCGCGCCTCAGGGCAGCGCTGCTGCTCGTCGACCACGGTTCGTTCGCCGATGTTTCGAGCCGAGTCGAGACGCTCACCGCCGACACCAATCCGCTGCGCCATACGGCGCGCGAGGCGCTCGGCCTTGCCGCCTGGAAGGAAGGCAAGGCGACGGACGCACTGAAACTGTTCGACCAGATTGCCTCGGATGACAGCGCCCCGCGCAACGCGCGCGAGCGGGCCACGTTGATGTCCGAGCTGATCCGTGGGTCGGGCGGCGTGTCGTGACAGATGACGTTCAAAGTCGCCATCATTGGCCGGCCTAACGTCGGCAAATCGACCCTTTTTAACAGGCTGGTGGGAAGGAAGCTGGCGCTTGTCGATGATACGCCGGGCGTCACCCGCGATCGTCGCGTCCATGCCGCCAAACTCTACGATCTGCATTTCGACGTCATCGACACTGCCGGCTTCGAAGATGCCGCTGCTTCGACGCTGCCGGGCCGCATGCGCGCCCAGACCGAGATCGCCATCCGCGAAGCCGACCTGATCTTTTTCACCATCGATGCCAAGTCCGGGCTGATGCCTGACGACAAGACCTTCGCCGAGATCGTGCGCAAGTCCGGCAAGCCGGTTGTCGTCGTCGCCAACAAGGCCGAGGCGCGCGGCGCCCAGGGCGGCATGCTGGAGGCCTGGGAACTCGGCCTTGGCGAGCCGATCCCGGTCTCGGCCGAACACGGCCAGGGCCTGCCCGATTTGCGCGATGCGGTGATATCAGCACTGGGCGAGGCGCGCGCCTTCGGCGAAGAAGAAGATGCCGACGAGGAGGCCGCCGCCAGCGAGGTGCTGATCGGCGAGGACATCACCGATCCGGATGCCGAGCCGAGCTATGACGATACCAAACCGCTGCGCATCGCCGTCGTCGGCCGTCCGAACGCCGGCAAGTCGACGCTGATCAATGCGCTGATCGGCGAGGAGCGGCTCCTGACCGGTCCGGAAGCCGGCATCACCCGCGATTCCATCTCCGTCGACTGGGACTGGCATGGCCGCCGCCTGAAACTGTTCGACACCGCCGGCATGCGCCGCAAGTCCCGGATCCACGAAAAGCTGGAAGTCATGTCGGTGCAGGACGGCTTGCGCGCCATCCGTTTTGCCGAGATCGTCATCATCGTGCTCGACGCCACCATTCCCTTCGAGAAGCAGGATCTGCAGATCGCCGACCTGATCATCCGCGAGGGCCGCGCGCCGGTGATCGCCTTCAACAAATGGGATATGATCGACCACCCCCAGGAACTCCTGGCGGAACTGCGCGAGAAGACCGAGCGGCTGTTGCCGCAGGCGCGCGGCGTCCAGGCGGTGCCGGTCTCGGCCGAGACCGGGCGCGGCCTCGACAAGCTGATGGATGCCGTCATCAAGACGCACAGGGTGTGGAACAGCCGCGTCTCGACCGGCAAGCTCAACCGCTGGCTGGAAGGCATCCTGGCGCACCATCCGCCGCCTGCCGTCGCCGGTCGCCGGCTGAAGATCAAATATGTCACCCAGGCCAAGACGCGGCCGCCAGGCTTCGTCGTGTCCTGCTCGCGGCCGGACGCGATGCCGCAATCCTATGTCCGCTACCTCTCCAACAGCCTGCGCGAAGCCTTCGACATGCCCGGCGTGCCGATCCGCATCGCCTTGCGGACCTCGGAAAATCCGTTCGCCGGCAAGGCGAAGAAACGCCGCTGAGCGCCGCGTCTTTTGGGCGCCAGCGTCAGCCACGACGCGCTAATGGGCGGTGTAAGCTCCGTCGACCAGATGGTAGCTGCCAGTGATAAAGCTGGCCTGATCGGACAACAGGAAGCACACAAGAGCCGCTACCTCTTCCGGTTTGCCGCGCCTGCCCATCGGTTGAAGGGCTGCCATGCGCCTGGTATTGGCTAATGCCTCCGCTTGCTCCGATAGAAGAGGCGTTTCGATCCAGCCGGGGCCGACGACATTGATCCGGATGCCCATCCTCGCATATTCAATCGCAGCAACCTTGGTCAGCCCAACGACCCCGTGTTTCGCTGCCGTGTATGCGGACGCAGTCGGCAAGCCGACGGAACCGAGAATTGAGGACATGTTCACGATGGCGCCTCCGCCTCGATCCAGCATGGCGGCGATTTCGTACTTCATGCTGTAGAAAACGCCATTCAGATTGACGTTCATCAGCCTGTGCCAGTTGTCGAGCGGATAGTCTGCCGTCGCTTTTCGAACGCCGTCGATGCCGGCATTGTTTACCGCCATATCCAGTCCGCCGCATTTCTGGACAGTGAACTCGATCAGCTTTTCGACGGCTGCCGCATCCGTGACATCGACCGCAAAATCGTGGGCCCTGCCTCCTTGCGCGCTTATTTCGGCAGCCATGCAGCGCGCGGCCTCGGCATCAAGGTCGGCGACAACAATTTCGGCTCCTTCTTGCGCGAGTTGCCGTGACACAGCCGCTCCTATTCCGGAGCCTGCGCCGGTCACAATCGCGACTTTACCATGGAAGTCAGGCTTCATCGTCTCTGTCCTATGCCCATTGTGGCCTAACCGAACAGAGGCGGACGGTTATCGCAAGAAGTTTCGCTCCAATTCGCTCGTCAATCCTGTGAATTCATTTTGCCACCCCACAGCGAGACTTGGCCCGCAGGCCTTGCAATGGTAGAGACGAGGAAGGGCGGTAGATTGACCAGTTTCCTAGCAGGTAGAAATGGAAGAACACAACATTGCGCGCCGGGGGCTCGTGCTGGGAAGTCTGGCTCTGATGCTCTCCGGGTGTACGTCCACGTTACAGCAGGTGACGGAGCCGATTTCATCCGCGTTCGGACCAAGGAATGGCCTCAATCCTCGTTTCCGACGGAAGCAAGTGCGGTACGACGGGAACGAGCCGCCTGGAACGATCGTCGTCGATACTTCGCAACGTTTTCTCTATGCCGTCGAGGGCGACGGGTGGGCGACGCGCTACGGCGTCGGCGTCGGCGAGCAGGGGCTTTCGTTCAAGGGTACAGCGACCGTCGCCCGCAAGGCGGACTGGCCGTCGTGGACACCCACCACCAACATGATGAGGCGCAAGCCTCGCCTGGTGAAGTATGCAGGCGGGGTCCCTGGTGGACCAAACAACCCGCTTGGTGCGCGTGCCCTTTATCTCTATCGCAACGGGCGCGACACCTACTTCCGGATACATGGTACAAACGAGCCATGGACGATAGGCACAGCGGTATCGAACGGGTGCATCCGTTTGACAAATGACGACATCATCGACCTCTACGAACGGACTCCTTTGGGCACGACGGTGGTGGTGGTTTGATGGTGGGCAGGCCCGATCTCCGTTGCATGGTGAGCCCTGCCGGCACGTCACCGCAACGATTTCGGCTGCAACCGAATGCCGACTGTGTCATTTCTGCACTAGGCTTTGGTGTAGATCGCAGCTAACTTGGTTGGGCTGCATATCTTTTTATTTGTGGCGATTCTATAGGCTGTTCCGCCCCTGGGGAAAGGATTGCTTGATGAGCAGAATGTTGATTGTAATGGTTGCTACCCTCGCCGTTACCAGCCTGAGTGGCTGCGCGAACGGGATCGGTAAAGGAAAGGGGAAGGCTCCTCCGCCGGAACCCGTTGCCGTAGAAGAGCCCGTGATTAAATAAGCACCGGCTTTCGGAGATTTGGGGAAGGGCCGCCAGGCCCTTCCCCATCGATATGCAGGGGCCAAGGCCGGATTCGCAGCCTACATGCGGTTGGCGGGCATAGGCTGGCACCAGGTCTGCCTCGGAGTTCTGGATGAGATGACGCTTGTAAGTGGCCGTTCAACAATTGTGGCCCTGCTCGCGCTTGTCGCGGCGTCATGTCAGTCGCAGGACAACAAACCCCAGCCGACTTTTGTGTCCAATGAACGGGCACTGAGTACCGCGGCGATGCCGGCGCGCGCGGCCCAACGGCATTTCATCGAGTTCCGCTCCCGGTACGCCCTTACCTACGGCCATTCCTACGTGATTTTTGGACGATTGAACCAGGCGGGACGGATGGTCAACCCCGAAGTCGCGGGGCTCGCTCCGAAGTCCGATGATCCCAATGTCTATGTTCTCGGCCATGTGGCGCCCGTGCCAGCCACGACCGGGTGGACGGACGGCGACCTGGAAGATGCCTACCGGTCGGCAAGCTGGCGCGTTTTACTTACCGAAGCCGAATATAGGAAAGTCGTCGCGAGCATACGAAAGCTGCAGGCCAGCTCTCCGCTTTGGCACGCCTCACTCTACAACTGCAACGCATTCGTAGCGGACATCGCCAGATCGATGGGGTATAAGACCCCCGGTACCTGGCTCCGGCCGCAACAATTCATAACCAAGCTTCGGGAGATGAACGGCGGTTGAAATGCGATTTGCAAACCCGCTCTCGCCTCATTCGCCCGGTCAACTCCGAATGCAGCGCGCTCTGAATGTCTTCGGTCGACAATTCGGACGCTGACATCGTTGCGACGGTTTATCGTGGTCCCAGATCGAGAAAAGGCTCCGGTGACCTGAAGTGACCATTTCTGTAGCTTCACTTGGCGAGATCATATGGGTGATCGGTCTCGTTGCCTGGTATGTGATCCGGTATCCCTTCGAGCGCCGGGCAAGGCGCGTGCGAATTGTAGCTGGCGGCCGCTCGCGTTCCGACACCGTCGGGCTTGCATCGGCTCTCCTTGGCCTGGCGATCCTGCCTGGCTTCTATGTCGCCACCGGCATCCCCGCAGCGGCTGACCATCCGGCCAGCGTGTGGTCGGTGGCGCTCGGAACCATCATCTTCTGCTCCGCGCTGTGGATTTTTCGCATGTCCCACAAGGAACTTGGCCGTAACTGGTCGATCACGCTCGAGATTCGCGAACGGCACGAACTGGTCAGCGCCGGGCCATACGCCTTGGTCCGTCACCCGATGTACACCTCGTTCCTGCTTATGGGGCTCGGCCAGCTCTTTCTGCTGCCGAACTGGGTTGCGGGCATATCCGGTTTGATTGGTTTCGCCGTCCTTTTCCTGCTGAGAGTGGACAAGGAAGAGCGTATGATGCTTGAGACTTTAGGCCCGCAATACCGTGCCTATATGGAAAGGACCAAGCGAATAGTCCCTTATCTTTATTAGAGGTCGTTTGATGCGAGGTCGAGCCATCAAGCTTTCGGCGCCCCGGCGCCTTGTTGGCGATCTGATGAGGTTTTCGATCGGCGTGCCACGGGTCGCGGTGCAGCGTCAGATGAATCTCGGCCCACTCGTAAGGGCTAGAATGGCGCAGCAGACCAGGCCCTCGTGGACCGCGATCTTCCTGAAAGGCTATGCGCTTCTCGCCCTGGAGATGCCGGAGCTGCGGCGCGCCTATGTCAAATTGCCCTGGCCGCAGCTTTACGAGTATCCGGCAAGCGTGGCCTCGATTGCCCACGAGCGCGAATATGATGGCGAGCCGGCCGTTCTGCTGAGCTGCATCAAATGCCCGGAACGCTACTCCATCACGGAACTTGAGGGGTCCATCCACGCGGCTCGATCACGGCCGATCCTCGAGGTCCCGGAGTTCCGGCGTGCCTTGCGCATGGCAGCTGCGCCCGCGCCTGTCAGGTGGCTGCTTATGTGGCTAGGGTTGAACATCGCCCGGCAAAGGGCAAATTACTTCGGTACCTTCCAACTGTCCGTCTATTCTGGTCTCGGTGCGGAATCACTCAACCCGCTGACACCATTGACCACGCTTCTGAACTACGGTCCGATCGGCAACGACGGATCGGTGAATGTCCGCATCCACTACGATCACCGGGTGATGGATGGAGCGAACGTTGCCCGAGCACTGGAGCGATTCGAAAAGATTTTGAACGGCACTGTCGCCAATGAAGTGGTGCTGCTCGGTCAGGGTGTTTCCGCTCCTGCAAGACAGAGGAACGCGACGTGATTTCGCACAGTGGATTGCGGCCGGCCGTCGTCGTGATTGGCGGCTCGGGTGGAATTGGCCGGGCAATTGCGAGCGTCGCTGCACGGGAGCACGGCGCGGTTGTGCTGGTTGCCCGCTCGCGCGAGGGTTTGGCCGCCGCGGCGTCTGAGGTTCGGGAGGCGGGTGGCGAGGTATTCACGCTCGAGCTGGATCTCGTGGCAGGCGATGCGCCAATTCGCCTGGAGGGCTTTCTGTCCGCACACGGCCTGGTCTGCGATGTCCTGGTCAACAGCGCCGGCTATGGCCTGCGGGGTGCGACGACGGCGCTGCCTGTTGATGGTCAACTCGGCATCATCGATCTCAACATACATTCCCTCACAGAACTGACCCTCCATTTTCTGCCCGGAATGGTGGCGCGCCGACGGGGCGGGGTGCTCAATCTCAGTTCCGTGGCCGGGTTCCTTCCCGGACCTTATATGGCTCTGTATTTCGCCAGCAAAGGTTTCGTGCGCTTCTTCTCAGAGGCGCTTCACCAGGAATTGCGTCGAACCGGTGTGACGGTCACGTGCGTGGCACCGGGCCCGGTGTCGACGGAGTTTCTCGCAAGGTCAGGCGCCAATCAGACGGTGCTCTTCAACGTCTTGCCCAAGGTGGATGCGGAATATGTGGCCGAACGTGCGTGGCGAGGGTTCAGATCCGGTCGTCGCCTCGTCGTGCCGGGAATCTCGGCCAAGTTGGCTGCCCTTGCGGCATCGCTCCTGCCTTCCGCAGCGCTGCTGCCCCTGGTCGGCCGGCTGCAACGCGGCGGCAATGATCAATGTCCCTGCGGTTCAGGTATGAAGTTCAAGAAATGCTGCGGTACCCGCCAGATCCAGCTGCGCCGGGGTCCTCGGGGAATTGTCCCCTGACCGGACCAGCACGCCACCGAAAAACCTTATTGAGGCAAGAGACCGCTCGCCGATGGCGGGCCGTTAAGCAAGTTCGTGGCATCGCCGTTAAGCATGTTCGTGGCATAGAGGAGGCTCCTCCATCTCTGAACAGCGCTCTGGGGAGTGGTTAACGGGACCGTTGGAGCCGTTTCCAACAAAAGCCTTTGAAATGATTGGCGCCGTCGACCTCCGTTAACGCCCCATCAAGGTTAATGCATCATCGTGCCTCTCCAGTGGGTCCGTTGCGTTTCTGGAGAGTTCCGTGCATCGACGTGTTTTGAAGCGGCTTGTCGCTTTCGCCGGTGAGAAAAGACGTTCCTTTCTGTCTTCTCTGGTCATTGGACTTGGCATTTGGGTCGGCTTTCCCAATGTCATCGCCTACCAGGACATGACGAGCCTGGTTTCGGGCCTCAAAGCGCCGAACGCCCGCTGGAACGCCTATGTCGAGAAATCCGTCGCCGGCTCGGTCCATGCCGCCGAAATGCCTTTCCTCGATACCGACATCACCGGCTCGATCTCGGGTTCCGGCGTCCGGTTGCCCGGCATCGGCGCCGTGTCGTTTCGCGGCAAGGGCAGCGTGGCCAGCACGACGCCCGACGAGGACCGCATCATGCGCGCCGACAAGAAGGGCCGCATCATCATCGTCTCGCCGGTCGCGCCGCCGAGGAACTTCAATGCCGGCTCGGTGTTTGAGCGCACCTCCTCGCTGCTTCGCCCGAGCATGGACAGCGGGCTGAAGATGGCGTTCGCCAAGCCCGAGATCAAAGGCAAGGAGATCCAGATTGCCGCCGCGTTCCATAGGCGCGTAGACAAGAAGCCGGATCCCGGCGTGCCGGCCATGCTGGCCGCGCTGGTCAACAACGACCGCCCCGACGTCCTGGCGACGGCCTACGCAGCGGCCGCGCCTGACTATGCCCAGGCTTCGCCCTTCGAGGCCTTGCTTCAGGACGAGCAGCCGAACGATGGCCGTTTCATTCCGCCGGTGGCAAAGGGCGATCATTCGTGGATGCAAACTCCGCTGCCGGCGAGCGTCTTCTCCAAAGCGGAACAGGCTTGCCTCGCCAACGGCATCTATTTCGAGGCGCGCGGGGAATCGGTGCGCGGCCAGGCCGCCGTCGCCCAGGTCATCCTCAATCGCGTTCGCAATCCGGCCTATCCGAACTCGATCTGCGGCGTCGTCTACCAGAACGACAAATGGTTCAACCGTTGCCAGTTTTCCTTCGCTTGCGACGGCAGGAAGAAGCGCATCCAGAGTCCCGCCCACTACAAGACCGCGCAAGACATCGCCATGGCGGTCACTGCCGGCAAGATCTTCATCCCGGAAGTCGGATCGTCGACGCATTACTACGCCAACTACGTCAACCCGGGTTGGGCGCGGACGATGAAAAAAATGACCAGGATCGGCCTGCACATTTTCTATCGCACCTATGGCGGCGGCTGGAGCTGAGCGCTCCGGCAAGGCCCCGGGCGCGGCCGATCGAAGACCCGTCGCTGCAGGGATTCGGCCGCGACACGCCGGCGGCGGTAGCGGGCACGATGTCGCACCCTGGCAAGTTATTGATTTTCATTGGAAAAATACTTGACGATGAAGTCCTGCCCGTGGCTTGACGGGCGGGGACCCTCTAACTATGTTGCCGGCGACTTAAGAGCGGACGGACGGTGACGATCTGACCGGGCAAGGGGGTTGCGATGGCCGACAAGAATGGGCCAGACGGAACCGGAGAAACCGGCCGCGGCAAACAGCGTCAAGCCGATATCCGCGACGACGATCTTGAGCGCCGCCGGCGCGACCTTGAAGCATCGCTTGCGACAAGGCGGCCGGACCGGCTCGAGGGGAAAGACGACGCGAAAGCGGGCAGTGCGGCCGGATATGGCCAGGCGCTCAAGCTATCCAGCGAATTCATCGCCGGGATAGTGGTTGGTGCGGGTCTTGGCTGGATCATCGACCGTGTGGCGGGGACATCGCCATGGGGTCTGATTGTTTTTTTGCTGCTCGGTTTTGGCGCCGGCGTGCTCAATGTCCTGCGCTCCGCGGGACTTATGGCGGAATTCGGGCAGGGCGATAAAGCCCGCGATCCGAAAGAATGACTTGAGGCGCCGCTTGCCGGCGCAGTGAACAGGACACTAAAGCCGCGCGCGGCTTTGATGGGGATTTAAAGTGGCTGCTGACAAGGTCGATCCGATCCACCAGTTCCATATCAACAAGCTGATTCCGATCGAGATCGGCGGCTACGACCTGTCGTTCACCAATTCGGCGCTCTTCATGGTCGCGACCGTCGCCGTTGCCTCGGCGTTCCTCTATCTCAGCACCTCGAGCCGCAGCCTCGTTCCCAGCCGTCTTCAGTCGGTCTCGGAAATGGCCTACGAATTCGTCGGCAACATGCTGAGGGACGCGGCCGGAACCCAAGGCATGAAGTTTTTTCCCTTGGTATTTTCGCTGTTCATGTTCGTGCTCGTTGCCAATCTGCTCGGTCTTTTTCCATATTTCTTCACCGTCACAAGCCATATCATCGTCACCTTCGGCCTTGCCGCGCTGGTGATCGGAACCGTCGTCGTCTACGGCTTCATGAAGCATGGCCTTGGTTTCCTGAAACTGTTCGTGCCGCATGGCGTGCCGGTTTACCTGCTGCCGCTGGTGGTGCTGATCGAGGTGATTTCCTTCGTATCGCGCCCGGTCAGCCTCTCGGTTCGTCTGTTCGCCAACATGCTGGCCGGCCACATCACGCTGAAGGTGTTTTCGGGCTTCGTGGTGAGCTTGAGCGCGCTTGGCACGCTCGGCATTGCCGGATCGGTCCTGCCGCTGGCGATGGCCGTGGCGCTGACGGCGCTGGAGCTGCTGGTCGCCTTCCTGCAGGCCTACGTCTTTGCCGTGCTGACCTGCATGTATCTGAACGACGCCCTGCATCCCGGGCACTGACCCAGTTGACCCAAGAGTTTCCGGCCCTGCTGCCGGGATAGAAATCGCAACGGAATTTTTAGATCCAAAGGAGTTGAACACATGGAAGCAGAAGCAGCAAAGTTCATCGGCGCCGGCATCGCATGCCTCGGCATGGGTGGCGCCGGTATTGGCCTTGGCAACATCTTCGGCAGCTATCTGGCGGGCGCGCTGCGCAACCCGTCGGCCGCGGATGGCCAGTTCGGCCGCCTGATCTTCGGCTTCGCCGTGACTGAAGCGCTGGGCATCTTCTCCCTGCTCATCGCGCTTTTGGCCCTGTTCGGCTGAGCCCCTGTTCGGCTAACATTGGGAATTGGAAGGGCCGGCCGCAAATCGGCGGCAGGCCTGACATCAGGGGATAGTCGATGTTCGTGACATCTGCCTTTGCGCAAGAGTCCGCGCCCGCCGTCGAAGGCGGCCATACCGGCACGGAAGGCGATACGCATTCCGGCACCGGTGTGCCTGCCGAGGCGCACGGCGTGTTCCCGCCATTCGATCCGGCGACATTCCCGTCGCAGCTTCTGTGGCTGGCGATCACCTTCGGGCTGTTCTACCTGTTCCTGAAGAAGGTGGTGATGCCGCGTGTTGGCGGCATCATCGATGTCCGCAACGACCGCATCACCCAGGACCTCGACCATGCCGCCAGGCTGAAGGGCGAGGCCGATGCCGCCGTTGCCGCCTATGAGCAGGAACTGGCGGAGGCCAAGACCAAGGCCAATGCGATCGGCCAGCAGGCCAACGACGCCGCCAAGGCGGAAGCCGAGGCCGCCCGCAAGAAGGTCGAGGCAGCGCTTGACCAGAAGCTTGGCGAAGCCGAGGCTCGCATTTCGACCATCAAGGCCAATGCCATGAAGGAAGTCGGCACGATCGCCGAGGACACGGCTTCGGCAATCGTCGAGGCGCTTGTCGGCGGCAAGGCCAGCAAGGCCGAGATCGCGGCAGCCGTCAAATCCGTGGCCCGGTGAGGAGCGCATCATGGACGGCACATCACTCGCGACGCTTTGGGCCACCGTTGCCCTCGTCATTTTTCTGGGCATTGCCGTCTACGTCAAGGTGCCTAAGCTGATCGCCAAGGCGCTCGACGCCCGCGCCGACAAGATCAGCAACGAGCTTGAAGAAGCGCGTCGGCTACGCGAGGAGGCCCAGCAACTGCTCGGCCAATACCAGCGCAAGCGCAAGGAAGCCGAGCAGGAGGCCGCCGACATCGTCGCCGCCGCCAAGCGCGAGGCCGACATGCTGGCTGCCGAGGCGCACAAGAAGACCGAGGACTATGTCACCCGGCGCACCGCGCTTGCCGAACAGAAGATCGGTCAGGCGGAGCGCGAGGCGATCGGCGAAGTGCGCGCCAGTGCCGTCGATATCGCCGTCGAAGCCGCCCGCACGCTGCTCGCCGCCAAGATTGACGCCAAGGCGGGCGCCGACCTGTTCCAGGCCTCGCTTCAGGACGTCAAGTCCAGGCTGAATTAAGGAGAGAATCTCCCCCCGTTGAGGGGGAGATGTCGCCGAAGGCGACAGAGGGGGTCGCCTCGGCGTCGCGGCGCCCTATCGGATAATATGTCGAATGAAAGAGGGGCGCGGCGCTTCACGCGCGGCTACCCCCTCTGGCCTCCCGGCCATCTCCCCCTCAGGGGGAGAAAGCGGTCAATCCAGACCCGAAAAACTCTCTTCGTCGAGCACTTCGGTTCCGCCAAGCCGGAACGGTGCGAAGGACGCGCGGTGCAGCCGCGCCACCGGTCCATGCACCTCGATCGCCGTGCGGTGGCGGACCGTGGCGTAGCCCATATGGAGCTCGAAACCGTAATCCGCGTGATGACTGCCGCAGCCGCACATCATGCGGTCGCGCATCACCTTGGCGACGATCGAGGCGGCGGCGATCGACTGCGAGCGCTGGTCGCCCTTGATCAGCGCTCTGCCTTCGCATGGCAGTCCGGGCGGCACGTCGCGACCGTCGGCCAGGGCCAGCTTTGGCTGCACCGAGAGCCCGACCAAGGCGCGGCGCATCGCCTCGAGGCTGGCCTTGAGAATATTGCTGCCATCGATGCCTTCCGCGCTGACCGAGGCCATCGACACGGCAAGAGCGGAGCCGAGGATTTTCAGGAACAGCGCCTCGCGCTGCAGGTGGCTGAGGCGCTTGGAATCGTCGAGACCGTCGGGAATGTTGGCGGGATCGAGGACTACCGCTGCCGCGACGACCGGCCCGGCCAGTGGGCCGCGCCCGGCCTCGTCCATTCCCGCCACCGGCCACAGGCCTTCGGCCATCGCCTTCGTCTCGAAGGAGAAATCGGGTCTCTCAACGATTTCGAAGAGAAGCGGAGAATCAGAACGCGCGCGAGCCATGTTGCGGCGAGGTTCGCATCGGCTCCGATTCTCCGCAAGCCCCTCCGGGTCGGGTGAGGCACCGGACCCGGAGGGCACCGTCTGCAAGCCCGGGGACAGGACAGGCCGGACGGGATTTTTTCATCTGCCGCCGGCGTCGGCGGCAGACGATGTCTTCAAAGCAGCATCAGTTGCTCGGTTGCCTTGGCTGCGGCGACGAACTGGTCGGTCCTGAGCGACCGCCGCTCGGCGTTGAGGCCAAGCCGTTTGGCGGCAATCTCGAAGCGCCGGCCGATCTGCCAGGCATAGGGGCCGGAGCCTTTCATGCGCTTGCCCCATTCCGAATCGTAATCCTTGCCGTCGCGCATCGAGCGGATCAGCGACATGACGTGACGGTAGCGGTCCGGATAATGACGCAGCAGCCAATCCTTGAAGATCGGCGCGACCTCCAGCGGCAGGCGCAGCAGGACGTAGCCGGCCTCGCGCGCTCCTGCCGCACGTGCCGAATCGAGGATTCGTTCCATCTCCTGATCGGTCAGGCCGGGGATGATCGGAGCGACCATGACCGAGGCCGGAATGCCGGCATCCGAAAGCTGCCTGATCGCCTCCAGCCGCTTGGTCGGCGTCGACGCGCGCGGCTCCATCGTTCTGGCCAGCATACGGTCGAGCGTCGTCACCGACAGCGCCACCTTGGCCAGCCCGCGTTCGGCCATGCGCGACAGAATGTCGATGTCGCGCGTCACCAGCGCGGATTTGGTAACGATGCCGACCGGGTGGCCACGCGCCTCCAGCACTTCGAGGATCTCGCGCATGATCCGGTACTGCTTCTCGATCGGCTGATAGGGATCGGTGTTGGTGCCGATGGCAATGGTGCGCGGCTGGTAGCCGTCCTTCGACAATTCCTTGTCGAGCAGCCGCGCCGCATCCGGCTTGGCGAACAGCTTCGATTCGAAATCCAGTCCCGGCGACAGGCCCATGAAGCTGTGCGTCGGCCGCGCGAAGCAATAGACGCAGCCATGTTCGCAGCCGCGATACGGATTGATCGAGCGGTCGAAGGAAATGTCGGGCGATTCGTTGCGGGTGACGATGGTGCGCGGCTTCTCGACCTGCACCTCGGTCTTGAACGGCGGCAGCTCCTCAAGCGAATTCCAGCCATCGTCGAACACATGCCGGCTGACCGGCTCGAACCGGCCGGACGGGTTGATGCCGGCGGACCGGCCGCGATTGCGCTCCGGACGGATACGGACGCCACTCTGCTCGATCATTGCATTGGCCATCTCGGCTCTTCCAGCCCCGAAGGCAGCAATGTCGGCACGCACGATCTGTTCCATTTTCGCCCTCTCCCAGGGACTGTCGGCTGGCTGTCGAATCGCTCTGTTCATGAAAATAATCCTATTTTATCCGTTGGAACAAAGCAAGAACATTTTTATGGAGCGACGCAAAAACTGGCGCTGTGCCCGGCTTTCCGCTATTCGGCTAACGATGCTCAGCGTTCTCATCCAGACCCTGAATGACGAGGAAAGACTCGCCCGCACGCTCGCCTCGCTGATCGGCGGCGCGGTCGAGGGCGTGGTGCGCGACGTCATCGTTTGCGACACCGGCTCGACCGACCAGACGCACCGCGTTGCCGAACATGCCGGCTGCCTTTATGTGGCGAGCGGCGGCATCGCTGCCGGCATCAGGCAGGCCAAGGGCGACTGGCTGCTGCTGCTGGAGCCGGGCGCGCGTTTGGGCGAGGGCTGGATCGACGAGGTCGTCGCCCACACCGCCAGGCAAACCATGCCGGCGCGATTGTCGCGGGCGCGCGGCAGCCGCGTGCCGTTCCTGTCGCGGGTGTTTTCTGGAAACCGGGCACTGGCCGAAGGGCTGGTGATCAGCAAGCGTCAGGCCGCGGCCTTATCGAAAAACGCCCGCAGCGCCGAGGCCATCGCCCGCGGCCTTGCGACCAAGAGGCTCGACGCCGAAATCTGGGTGGCGCCGGTGAAGTGACGGTCGTCTCTTTGCCGGCAAGCGGGCGAGGGTCGGTCGCGTCGTTTGCTGCGGCAATTCGCTGAGGTCGTCTTCTACGAGACCGCAGTTTGCGAGGTTGGGGGGCGATGTGGCGCTTGGATCGGGGTGCCAACCTCTGCGTATTGCCTGAAGCCCGTATATTCCGGAACAAAGGAGCCTTGCCGATGACCATCACCGTCACCGCCGCCGCCGTCTCGAAAAACTTCGGCGCTTTATCAGGATGCCGCGTGCGCGATCCGGTCATCATCACCAAGAATGGCCGCCCGCGCACCGTGTTGCTGGCCTACGAGGATTGTCCGGCTGTCGAAGCGCGACCGGCGGGTCGAGCTGACAGCGGAACTCGGCGCCGACGAAATCGCCGCGGTCGAAGCCTCCGAAATGGATCCGAGTCTCGACCATCTCAATGAGGAACTCAACGGGACAAAGAGCCTGACAGCAAAAAATGCTGCCGGCTGAAATCAAAGTCGGCCACGTCTTTCGTTATTCTTATCTCTGGCATTGGCAACACCGCGAGGGGCCGCATTGGCGCGACATTCGTGGGAGGAATGCACATGCTTGTCGTCCTGCGGGAAACTCGCGATACTCGGCGAGATTTCGGGGAGATCACCGATGAATATATCCAAATTCGTTCGTATCGCCTTGCTGTCAGCCGCTTGCTCAGTTCCGGCGATCGCGGTGGCGCAGGAATCGTCGCTTTGGTCGGTTTATGAGAACACGCTCAAATCGGCCAAGTACATCGATCTGACCCACGCCTTCGAGCCGGTGCAGCCGGTATGGCCGGGCTTCGCCAATGCCAGGTTCAGGCCGGCTGTCGCCGGGAAGGACATCGATGGCTACGTCAAGGCCGGCGAAGAGCTCACTTACGACAAGCACGGGTTTGTCGCGAGCGCCTACGAGTTGACGACGGACCAATATGGCACGCAGCTCGATCCGCCCTCCCACTGGAACCCGCTCGGCGCAACGATCAGCGACCTGCCGGCCACCTATGCCGTGCGGCCGCTCGTCGTCATCGACATCAGCGGCAAGGTGCGGACTGACGAAGGCTATCACCTCCAGGTCGCCGACATCGAAGAGTGGGAAAAGCAGCACGGCCGCATACCGGAAGGTTCAGTCGTCTTCGTGCGTTCGGATTGGTACAAGAAATGGTCCGATGCCGCCCGCTTCAACCAAAAACCGTTTCCAGGTGTCAGTTTGGACGCACTGAAATTCCTGCATCTGGAGCGGAAGATCCTGTTTCATGGTCATGAGCCGCTCGACACCGACACCACGCCCAATCTCGAAGGCGAACACTGGCTGCTTCACAACGATTTCACGCAGGCAGAAGGCGTTGCAAATCTCGACAAGGTGCCAGAGGCCGGTGCGTTGGTCACAATCGGCTTCGCCAAGCCGCTGGGCGGGTCAGGCGGATATGCGCGTTACATCGCGATTGCACCCGCTGACTGGACGGAGGGCGTTTCGGTCACCGAAGCGCCTGGTGCGCCGCTTTCCCGGCAAAAGGCGCCGCTCAAGCGCGACGAGAACGGCGTCTTCCGTCCGACGCCCTGATCTCTGACGATATCATCGGGGCTGCAGGGGCGTGGCGCGTCCCATTCCACGCGATTTGTCGCGTAAGTCGGGACAAAAGGTTCAGACGACCAGCCCCTCCGGCGCTCGCGAAAACGTGACTGTCCCGACGATAGCCATCATAATTGCTGGCGCTATCGTGGCATGAGCGCCGATCCTGCCACGGGAGGCAGTCATGCTCCGCCTATCTGCCGCCGTTCTGCTGACCCTGGCTTTCTGGCCGTTCGCCGCGTCGGCCCAGGAAGAGCCGCCGCCGTCGAGATGCGTTGCGATCGCCGAAGCGCTGCCGTCGGCCACCTATGCCAGCTTTACAGCGCCACAGGCGCAGACGTCACGGCTGGCCCAGGCTTTCGTCGACGGTGACGTTACGATCACCTATGCCGGCCATTCGACCTACGTCATCGAGACACCCGCCGGCGTCAGGATCGCCACTGACTTTTCTGGCGTCTATGGCGCTGACCCGCTGCCGCGCGTCGTGACTATGAACAAGGCCCACCGCACCCACTATTCGGACCATGTCGATCCGGGCATCGAATATGTGCTGCGCGGCTGGAATCCGGACGGCGGTCCGGCGCGCCACGCCCTTGTCGTCGACGATGTCTATATCCGCAACGTGCCGACGGATATCCGCAATGGCGGGGATCTCGGCAAGGACGGCAATTCCATCTTCATTTTCGAAGTGGCTGGACTCTGCATCGGCCATCTCGGCCATCTGCACCACCGGCTGGAGGATGCGCACTACGGCGCCATCGGCCGGCTCGATATCCTTATGGTGCCGATCGACGGCGGCATGACGCTGTCGCTCGACCGGATGACCGAAATCACCGCGCGGCTCTATTCATCAATGATCCTGCCGATGCATCGCCATTCGACCCCGATCAGCGAGTTCACAGGTAGGATGGGCGACGATTTCGCGGTGGAATTCCTCTCCGGCCGGTCGCTGACGGTCTCACTGAAGACGCTGCCCGACCGGCCGACGATCATCATCCTCGAAGGTGTTTGACCGCTTCGTCGCGGCCTTCTCCGCTGTGCGCGGCCTCACTACTCCACCTCGCTCAAATCAGGCGCTGTCGCGAACTCAACGAGCCTTAATGCTCCGTCAAGCTTGCCAGAAGGATTCCGAGATATCCTTTTATTGTGCATTGCACAAAGCCTGACCGGGGATTACCATTCGTGAGGCGGGCGGACGGGTTTGGGTAACGCCTGAGCGGTGAGCGGCCGACGTTTCGTCGGCGCCGCCCTCACAGCTGAGGATCCTGATGACCCCTGACAAATCCGGTGCTGCAAGCCTCGAGTCGATCGCTCGAAACGGCAGCCTGCTGCGCCGCATTGCCGTGCGGATTCCGACCTATCTGTCGGACCTTCGCGAGAACCCGGTATGGCTGCCGATGTTCATGCTGGCGCGCACCATGCCGGCGCGGCGGTTGCATTGGCGTGGCGCAAAACCGGTTCGACCGGCACAACAAGTCCAGGAAACGGTGTTCACTGGCATCGACCGTGATGCGGTGGTCGGCGCGCTCCGCTCGGACGGGCTCTTTTCCGGACTTGCGCTGCCGCAGTCGATTCACGAGGAGATCGCCAGCTTCGCGCAGCGCACGCCTTGCTTCGGTAATTTCGACCGTCGGCTGGAGTTCCTGCCGGCAAAGCACGCAGAGGCCGAGAAGCGCTTCGGCCGTCCCTTGCTCAGCGGCCACTTTTTCGAGCGGATCCTCGACTGTAACGCTGCGCTTACCGTGCAGCGCGATCCGCTGCTTCTCGACATCGCCGCCCATTATCTCGGCAGCCAGGCGAAGCTGATCACCACGCGCGTCTGGTGGAGCTTTCCGACGAGCTCCGCCTCCGACGCCGAGAAGAACCTGGCGTCGCTTGGCAAGTACCACTTCGATCTCGACGATTGGCGGATGCTGAAATTCTTCTTCTATCTCAATCCGGTCGATGCCGAGACTGGCCCCCATGTCTATGTCCGCGGCAGCCACAACCGCCGCACCCTCAAGCACCAGTTGACGCTCCTCGTCGGCCATCCCGCGGAAGAGGTTCTGAATGTCTACGGCGCGCAGAGTCCGATTACGCTGACCGGCGAGGCGGGATCGGGCTTCGTCGAGGATCCCTTCGGCTTCCACATGGGCACCGTGCCGACGCGCAAGCCGCGGCTGATGATGGAAGTCGGCTTCGGCGTATCGCCGCCCTCGCGCCGGCGATTCCACGGCGAGCCGGTTATTCGGTGATTTTCGGCGCTGGTTCTGGTCCCGAACAGCCTTTTGAGAACCTGGTCTAACTTGTCTTGGTGCCGCCGCGCCGCAGATGTTCGTCCAGGCGCGGCATGATCTCGACGAAGTTGCAGGGCATGTGCCGGTAGTCGAGCTGCGGCTTCAAAATGCCGTCCCAGGCGTCCTTGCAGGCGCCAGGCGAACCCGGCAGCACGAAGACGAAGGTCGCGTTGACGACGCCGCCAGTCGCCCGGCTCTGGATCGTCGAAGTGCCGATCTTGTCGTAGGAAATGCGGTGGAACACTTCGGAAAAGCCGTCCATGCGTTTTTCGAAGATCGGCTCCAGCGCCTCCGGCGTTACGTCGCGGCCGGTAAAACCGGTGCCGCCGGTGGTGATGACAACATCGATCGCTTCGTCCCGCGACCAGTTCTGAACCTTGTCACGGATTTTCTCGCGGTCGTCGGTGACGATGTCGCGGCCGGCGAGAATATGGCCGGCCTCGACGATGCGGTCGGCCAGCACCTGGCCGGATTTGTCGTCGGCAGGGCTGCGCGTATCGGAAACGGTCAGCACCGCGATGCGCACGGGAATGAAGGAACGGCTTTCGTCAATCCTGGCCATATGCGTCAGGCTCCGATGTCATGCTTCGCGTCGCGGCGACGAACCAGTCGGGATGGCGGCTGCGGATTTCGACGGCGGCGCGCTTGGCGACATTGCCGGTCTCGAACAGCCCAAAACAGGTCGCACCGGAACCGGACATTCGCGCGAACCCCGCTCCGGCCTTGTTGAGCACCGAAAGCGCCTTGCCGATGGCAGGTTGGATCGCCCGTGCCGCAGGCTCGAGATCGTTGCGGGTGATCTCCAGCCAATTGCGGATGCTGTGGAAGTCGAGGCTGCGCGGCAGCGGCGGCAGTCCCTCATTGTCGCGATCGGAAAGCGCGTTGAACACCTCGGCCGTGGCGATGGTGGTGCCGGGATTGACGAGAACCAGCCCGAGCGCGGGAAAGCCCGGCACGGCCGACAATTCGTCACCGACGCCGCGCGCGATCAGCGGCTTTGCCATAAGGCACATGGGAACGTCGGCGCCCAGCGAGAGGCCGACCCGCGCCAGGTCGGCGTCGTCGAGGTCCAGCCTCCATATCTCAACCAGCCCGCGCAGCGCCGTTCCGGCGTCGCTCGACCCGCCGCCGACGCCGGATGCGACCGGCAGGTTCTTTTCGAGCCTGATTGCGACCGGCGGCGTATACCGCGCACCAGCCTGTTTTCGCAGCGCATCGCGCGCTTTCACGACCAGATTGCTGTCGTCGAGCGGGACTGCGGAGGCATATCGGCCCGACACGAAAAACCCGTCGCTGTCGGCGAGCTCGATGTCAACCCGGTCGCCGAAGCGCGTGAACACCGCCAGGCTCTCGATCGTGTGATAGCCGTCGGCGCGCCTGCCGGTGACATGCAGCGCGAGATTTATCTTGGCATGCGCATGCAATGCCCGGACCCTATTGCCGGAAGCCACAGTGTCAGTCACGAGGGGGATGATGTCAGTCCTTGGCCAGGCGGTATTCGCCGGTCTTCGGGTCCCTGACCAGCGTGCCCATTGTGCCGTTGGTAGCCTGCTTTTCGGTGCGCCGAATCTTGGCCGTCACCCGCTCGGCTTCCCTGACGAAGGAGCGATAGCCGAAATAGGCGAGCAGGCCGACTGCGATAAAGAAAATGATCTGTGGCATGTCAAACTCCTCCCTCGCAAGGCCGACTGCGGCGCCCGTCGGGCCGATCAAGCTTTAAGTTAAACGCTTTCGCCGGTTTTTCAAAGCCCGAAGCGCGCCCACAGCGCGCGCTCTTCTGCCGCGTCGATCACGCCGCTTGCGGCAGCAGCGGCGATCTCGGGCGCCGAAAAGCCGCCTCTGTTTGAGCCGAACCAGCCGAAGCGGCCGAACAGGCCGCGCGGCGCCGTGATCAGCTTGAGCTGGGTTTTCGGCCCGAAGCGAGCCCTCAGCACGCTGCGCATATCGCCGAGCGCATCGACAAGGCCGAGCTCCAGTCCCTTCTTGCCGGTCCAGAACAGGCCGGTGAACAGGTCCGGGTCGTCCTTGAGCTTGGCCCCGCGCCGGTCCTTGACGAGGTCGATGAAGGTCTCGTGGACTTCGAGCTGCAGCTCCTTCAGCCGCTCGATATCTTCCTTCTTCTCCGGCTTGAACGGATCGAGCACCGCCTTGTTCTGGCCGGCCGTATGGACGCGGCGCTCGATGCCGATCTTCTTCAACAGCTCGGGAAAGCCGAACGAGGCCGACACCACGCCGATCGAACCGACGATAGACGACGGATCGGCAAAGATCTCGTCGCCGGCGACCGCGATCATGTAGCCGCCTGACGCCGCCACGTCCTCGACGAAGACCAGAACTTTTTTGTTCTTCTCGCTCGCCAGGTCGCGGATTCGTCTGAAGATCAGCCGCGACTGCACCGGCGAGCCGCCCGGCGAATTGATCGAAATGGCGACCGCGGGCGCGTCGAAGGAAAACGCCTTCTCGATGGGGCCGGCGGTGGATGCCAGCGACAGGCTCGGCCGGAACGGGCCGCCGCCGGGCATGATTGTGCCGTGCAGCCGGATGACGGGAATGGTGACGATGTCGGAGCGCCAGGATTTCGGCAGCAGGCGGTTCAGGAAGCGTTTCACGGGGTCTCCGGTCAAAATTGGCTTGCAGGCATGTAGGGATTCGCCGGCCAACGGCAATGCCGCGACGCCCGGCCGGCCGAAAAGGGTCAGTCGCCGAACAGCGAAGCCATCCCGTTGTTGATCATCTCGGTCCGCTCCGCGGGGCTGTCACCGGATTGCGCGTGCAGCATCAGCGGTGGGCGGATCGACAGTTTTCCGCGTGCGCCGAGGATTGCCCTGACGACGATGCGGATCGCCGCTGCCTCGGGGCGGGGGTGGACGGCCAGCATCTCGGCGTCGCCGAAGCGGCCTGATAGCGCATCGAGGATGGCGCCGAGCTGATCGGGCCTGGCAATCACGGCAAGACCGCCGCGCGGCCTGACCACGGCAGCCGCGCTTCGGATCCAGCTGTCGAACAGCCCGTCCTCCATCACATGCGCCGCCTTCCTGAGCGGGTCGGGCGTGGCGCGATCCTCGGCGGCGTTGAAGGGCGGGTTCATGATGACGAAATCGAAGGAGTTGTCGGCAAGCCCGGTGACGGTTCGCGCCTGGCCCGACAGCGCGACGTCGGCGGCGAGCACCGAGGCGCGGTCGTTGAGATGCGCATTACCGGGGTGGGCAAGCGTCGTTGCGGCGAAGGCCGCCATTTCCGGAGACCGTTCGATGAGCACGGCCTCGGCATCAGGACAGCGCGACAGCACGGCCAGCCCTGCGGCGCCAGCACCCGCGCCGAAGTCGGCAAGGCGCCCGGCGAAGGAGGACGGCACGGCCGCCGCCAGCATCATGGCGTCCATGCCGGCGCGATGGCCTGCCTGTTTCGGCTGCACCAGCCAGAACCGCCCGCGATGGAAAGCATCGACGGTATGGGCCGGCGTGTCCTGGACAAGAGTGGCGCGCGCCGCGGACATTACTTCTGGCGCATCTCGTTGGCGATGCCGGCATCCGTCAGGATACGCCGCGCCGCATCGGCCTGGTCGGCTTCGACCATGATGCGCCTGGGCAAGATGCCGATCGAACCGTCGAGCACGCTCATGTTCTGGTCGGCGACGAAACAGCCGATGCCGGCGTCGCGCATCAGCGATTCGACAAAGGAGATGATTACGGCGTCGTTGGTGCGGATAAGCTCTATCATAGGACGAAACTCGCAGGTTGCAGCGTCTATGTAAACGTGGCTGGCTTCCGTCGCCACCTCGACCGCGCCAAATCGCCTCTTGCCGTGCCTGTGGGTAGCGCCCTAGAGTCTGCTGCGGTATCGGGGTGCCGTCGTGCGCGTGACATAAGACGGGAGTTTGTCGTGGGTGTCGTTCTCAACATCGAAAACGGGAAGCGGGAAGCCGCCTCCATTAAGGATCTCATCGACCTGACTTCGGCCGATATGGGGCGCGTCAACAAATTGATCCTGTCGATGGCCGGTTCCGACGTCGAGATGATCCCGGAGATTGCCAACCACCTGATCTCTTCGGGTGGCAAGCGGCTGAGGCCGATGCTGACGCTCGCCTCAGCCCAGATGTTCGGCTATTCCGGCGAGGGCCATGTCAAGCTCGCCACATCAGTCGAGTTCATGCACACCGCCACGCTCCTCCACGACGATGTCGTCGACGAGAGCGGCATGCGGCGCGGCAAGAAGACCGCCCGCATGATCTGGGGCAACCAGGCGAGCGTGCTGGTCGGCGATTTCCTGCTTGGCCAGGCGTTTCGCATGATGGTCGATGTCGGTTCGCTGGAAGCGCTCGACATCCTGTCCAGCGCCGCCTCGATCATCGCCGAGGGCGAGGTGATGCAGCTCGCCGCCGCCAAGAACCTCGAAACCACGGAGGATGAGCATTTCGCGGTGATCAAGGCCAAGACCGCTGCCCTGTTCTCGGCCGCCGCCGAGGTCGGTCCGGTCATCGCCCAGGCGACGCGAAACGATCGCGCGGCGCTGCGCTCCTATGGCATGAATCTCGGCCTTGCCTTCCAGCTGATCGACGATGCGCTGGATTATGGCGGCACCAGCACGGATCTGGGCAAGAATGTCGGCGACGACTTTCGCGAAGGCAAGGTGACGCTGCCGGTGATCCTCGCCTACCGGCGCGGCACCAAGGCCGAACGCAGCTTCTGGAAGCGCGCCATCGAGGACAATGTCACCGATGACGCCGGGCTGGAAAAGGCAATCGGATTGATGACCCGCCACGGCGCTATCGCCGACACCATCGGGCGCGCCGGCCATTTCGGCGAGATCGCCCGCGACGCGCTGGCGCCGCTCGAAGCGACGCCACAGAAATCGGCGCTGCTCGACGTCATCGATTTCTGCATCAGCCGGGTGAACTGAAGATATCGCCGACATTTGGCCGGCACCGCGCCGGCCCGCCATTTTGGTCTTCCCCGATGAACCATTGCGGCGGTGAAATCATGCACGTTCTGCAGCAGCATGGTTAGCAAGCAGGGCAGGGCTTCGTGACGGTCAGCGCGCCCGGCAAACTGTCGAGGTCATGAAAATGACCACGCGCTCTTCAGCAGCGCCACGAGCTCGCTCTGACGGCTGGTTTCGGTTTTCCGGAAGATTCGCTCGAGATAGGTGCGGGCCGATTTGACGGCGATGCCGATTTCCATGGCCGCCTCCTGCACCGAATGGCCGGAGGCCAGCTCGACGGCGAGCCGGGCTTCCGCCGGCGTCAGGTCGAACAGGCCTGAAAGCACATTGGGCGACGGAACAGTGGCGCCGGTACCGACCGTGGTTGCGACAACCAATACATCTGCACCCGAAAAAATATCGTGTGCGGCGCGGCGCAGCGGCAACAGCTGAATGACCAGCGCGGGCCGCCCTTTGATGGCCGCAACCGGGATGGACCGCACGACGCGGTTATCCCGGTTCTGCGCGATGGCCTGCTGGAAAAGCGCGTTTGCAGTTTGATCGGCAATCGCCATGCCACCATGGGCTGTGGGAAGGAAGACGTCCGCCATGCCTTCGAAAAGCGGATTGGCCGTCAGCACACGGCCCGATCCACTCATGATTGCGGCCGGCAGTCCGATTTCCCGGAGAATGGATACGGCGGTCCTGGCCCGATCCAGACCCAGGCGCCCGGCGACGAGGCCGGCCCGTGCGAGGTGCGGACGCAGTCCGTTCAACAGATCGATTGCGGCCTGGTCATAACTCCCGTCCTTCAGCCAGCGCTGGAAGACAAAAAGGACAAGTTCGCCGCCAGGCATGGGGATGGCTGTGCATAGATGCGGCCCGATGCCAAACGCGGTGGCACTTTTGCGAACGGGATCGCGCTCGATCTCCTCGCAGGTGATGAAATTATCGACCCGCACAAAGCTTGCCGGCTGCGCGGCGCACATGCGCTTCACGCTCTCGGAAAACCGCCAAGTATCACGCTTCGTGAATTCGTCGAGCAAGGGCTGGAGATGCGTTTCGGTGATGGCGCGGACCGGCGAATGATCGCTGACTACAAAGATCGCGCCGTTTGCCGAGCGGGAGATCGCGCTTGCCGCCGCCAATACCTCCGGCCACAGCTCGGCCGCGAACGACGCTTCGTAGATTCGATCGACAATGGCGAAGGCCTGCTGGCCCTGCGGCATTTCCAGCATCGGCATCTTCCTGGGCGAAGCAACGGCATCCATCTGCACGGTTCCACGCATCATTCCGCTGCGGAAACTATCGACGCCCGCCGCTTACGGATCGCTTACGGCATCGCGGCGCCGATGCTGCAGCAGGACAGGCCGGCAGTGCGTCAGGCCGGCAAATCGCGGTCGACGGTCGCAATTTGGCGCCTTTCCGCGTTGTTTTTGATAGCATTACCCGATTGTGAATTCGGGCCGGGTTGAAGCCTCACCCCAAAAAGGCCATGCTTAACGTGGAAAAGATCGAGTCAACGGCGATCCCGCTGACGCGGGTATGGCTTCGACTGAAAGGGATATGATGCGGCAAGGATGTGCGCGCTGGCTGACAGGGCTGGCAATTGTGACGGGCATGGCGGTCTCCGGTCTGCCCGCCTATGCCAAAGAGACCACCGAGCCAGTCAATATCACGTCGTTCTCGGGGGCCTATCTTGCCGCGCGGGTCGCCGAAGGTGACAATGATCTCGACAGCGCCATCGCCTACTACAAGCAGGCGCTCGCCTTCGCTCCCGGTGACACCTCGTTGCAGCAAAGCCTGATGCTGTCGCTGATCGCGCAGGGGCGCTTCGAAGAATCCCTGGTCTATGCCGACAAGCTAAAGACGGTTCCCGACGTCGAGCGGTTCTCGCGCCTGGCGCTGGCCGTCGGCTCCTTTCACAAGAAGGACTTTTCCAAGGCCGAATACTGGCTCAAGCTTTCGCTCGAATCCGATCTCGACCGGCTGATCTCCGGCGTCATGACCGGCTGGGCCAAGCAGGGCGCCGGCGATCCCGGCGAGGCCATGGCCTCCATCGACAAGCTGCAGGGCCCGGACTGGTTCGGCCTGTTCAAATCCTTCCATCGCGGGCTGATCGCCGATGCCTCGGGCCTGCCCGAAAAGGCGGATGCGATCTACGCCGCCACCTTGCAGGACACCGCGACCGGCGCCGCCGCGCCCGAAACCTGGATGCGCAACGCGCAGGCCTATGCCTCCTTCCTTGCCCGCAAGGGTGACAAGGACAAGGCGCTGTCCGTGCTCGATCAGGCCGAGGCATTTGCACCCGCCAAGGTCGAGATATCGGCGCTTCGCGACAGGATCACCAAGGGCGAGAAGATCGAACCCTTCGTTGCCGGCCCGTCCGACGGCGCCTCGGAAATTCTGCTCGATCTCGCCACCGCGCTCAATCGCGGCGGCGGTGAGCCGTTCGTCCGCCTCTATCTGCAATACGCCCTGGCACTGAGGCCCGACAGCGACGCGGCCCTCGTCCAACTCGCCGCCGTCTCCGAGCAGTTGAAGGACGGCGAGGGCGCCATCGCCTTCTATCGCCGCATCCCGGCCAGTTCGCCGCTGAAGACGCTGTCGGAACTGCAGCTCGGCCTCAACCTTGCAGATCTCGACCGCTATGACGAGGCCATCGCCCATCTGAAGGCGCTCGTCGAAGCGCGACCCGACGACATGCGCGCCTATCAGGCGCTCGGTGGCGTCTACGCCTCGAAGGAGGATTTCCGCTCCGCGGCCGGTCTCTATGACAAGGCGGTGGCGATGCTGAAGGCCCCGACCCGCGCCGATTGGAACATTTTCTACCAGCGCGGCATCGCCTATGAGCGACTGAGGGAGTGGCCGAAGGCCGAGCCGAATTTCCGCAAGGCGCTGGAATTGTTCCCCGACCAGCCGCAGGTTCTGAACTATCTTGGCTATTCCTGGGTGGACATGAACACCAACCTCGAGGAAGGCCTTCAGATGATCCAGAAGGCCGTCGAGCTCAGGCCGAGCGACGGCTACATCGTCGATTCGCTGGGCTGGGCCTATTTCCGCCTTGGCCGATTCGACGATGCGGTGCGCGAATTGGAACGTGCCGTTTCGTTGAAGCCGGAAGATCCGGTGCTCAACGATCACCTTGGCGATGCCTATTGGCGCGTCGGCCGCAAATTGGAAGCCACCTTCCAGTGGAACCAGGCTCGCGACCTCAAGCCGGATCCCGGCGTGCTCGCCGCCTTGCAGCAGAAACTGCTGAAGGGCCTGCCGCCGATCGAATCCAACACGGCGCAGGAAACCCCGAAGGTCAAGCCCGAACCGACGGCTGCGCCAAGGGGCTGAATACTTCTGAATTCGATTATGCGGGGCTCGTCGCCGCTGTCGCTAAGGGTCTGGACCATAAGCCATGCTAATCGTGCGCGGTGCCGAGCACCGCTCGGAGCCCTGAGTCGTTCTGTTCCTCGATCCATCGGGTCGTACGGTCGTAGGCATCCGAAAACAACTCGGAATGCCGACTCCAATCCATGAAGCTGATCGTGTTGGAAACCTCCGGACAGATCAGGATATCCTCTTCGCCGACGGCAATGTCCTGCGGCCGGTGTGCCAGCATGCTCGAGGCAATGACCTGAAGCATGCTGGGAACCCGAGGCAAGCGGGCACGACCGAAAGGGTTCAGCAAGGCCAATGCCAGTTCGGAAGCTCCGGGGATGCGGTCATAGTCTATGTCGTATTTCTGCGGTGCACTCGACCCGAAGGTAACGATGACATTGGGTCCGGTCTTGAGCTCCTTCATCTGCTCCAGCGGCAAATTGTTCATGATAGCGCCGTCCACCAGCATATCGCCGTCATCGGTAAAGAACGGCGGCAGGACGCCCGGGATGGAGCCGGACGCCCGAACGGCGTGCCAGAGCTTTCCACGACGGTGGACATGGGGCTGACGGCTGCTCAGATTGGTCGAAAGCGCAAAGAACGGAAGCCAAAGATCCTCGATCAGAACGTCGCCGTATTCCAGCCGAAGGGCCCGATCAAACGCTTTGTGATCCAGAAGCGCGAAATGCGGCAAGGTGGGACGGCGAAACGCCCGGCTCTTGATAAATATGTTGTGGGTGCCTCGGTCGATCTGGTCGGCATCCAAGCCTCTTGCGAAGCCGGCCATCATCGCCGCGCCGGAACTTGTCCCGCCGAGATAGTCGAAGCAAGCGCCCGCCTCAACGAAAGCCTTGTAGACGCCTAAATGAGCGCTGCCGAGGGACCCACCCCCTGCCGCCACGAAGCCCAGTGCCTTGCCCGAAATAAATCGGACCAGGCGCTGGAAATCGGACCCGTCGCCCAGCGCAACATGATGATGCTGGTCAACATAGGGTCGCTCATCGAGCCATGCAGAGGTACCGGAGACCGCAGCCGAGCGAGTGTCGTGAATTAGGACAAGCCGACTGGTCGATGGCGGATGGACCGATAGCGTCAGTTCCTCAGACGGGTTCAGGCGAGGCGAGCAGGACGCGTTGGCCAGCAACAGGACGGTATCGGCCTGGCGAATGCAGACTTGGGTCCATTCATTAGGTTCCTCATCGGCAACATAGACGATGAATTGGGCTTCCGCCTCCAGTTCGTTCAACCAGTTAAGGATCGGCTGGTCGTCGATCGGAAGACCTGGGAACTTCGCTTGGATGTCAAGCCGGGAAACGAACCGAGCGCGCGTGGCCGCGCCGAACGCTTGCCGCAGGTGCTGGATGAACACCGGTGAGAGGCGACTTCCGCCGGCTGCAATGATCGCAAGCGTTCGGATCTTGGCAGGTTCCTTGAGACGCGACGAACTCGGAGATTGGATGGCAAACCGGCGCGCCAGAAATACCGTGACCGCCTCCCTCAGGCTCGGCAATGTCTCGGCCGCCTTCTCGAAATGATTGCGACCGATTTCAAGGACGATCGAATCGCGCGTTGCAAGGACAGTGGCCATGCGGGGTAGTCCCGCGAAGAAACCGATTTCACCGATGAGTTCACCCTGTGCGATCGCGGCGACCGAGCCAGTCGAATCTCCTTTGTGTACCGTAAAGCGTCCAGACAGCACGATGAAAAACCTGTCCGACGCATCGCCTTCGCGAACCAGAACCTCACCGCGTCTCAGGACTCGACGGTCCGATTCGGCAGCTAAAGCCTCGAGCGCCAACAACGACGCCCGATCGAACATCAATGTTGCCGACAATAAACTCGCTGCAAGAGAATCGACGGAGGACATCTGAGCCATCCCTTGGGAATTCATGACTTTTGTCTCCTCGAGGGTGCTGGACGCCCCGCCGGATGATACCACACATGAGAGCCGCCGACGGCTGAGGCGCGGGACTGATCGCTGGGCGCTCTCATCTCTGGCTCCCAGGAAGGGCCACGATCAGGCCGCCACGTCCCTGCCGTTTCGCCGTATGTCACGCGTTAACTCACCCGATTGCCCTGGCTGCGGCCGGCCCCTTGCCTTGACGCTTGCCGGTGGGCGCTCTAGGGAGGGCCGCATCCCCGTCTTTCCCGTCGAGGCCGCCGTGACAGTTGATATCCCAGCCCATATGCATCCCAGCCGCTCGTTCCAGGGGCTGATCCTGACTTTGCATAACTACTGGGCGGACTATGGCTGCGTCGTTCTCCAGCCCTATGACATGGAAGTCGGTGCCGGCACGTTCCACCCGGCGACGACCTTGCGCGCGCTGGGGCCAAAGCGCTGGAACGTGGCCTATGTGCAGCCTTCGCGCCGGCCCAAGGACGGGCGCTACGGCGAGAACCCGAACCGGCTGCAGCACTATTACCAGTACCAGGTGATCCTGAAGCCGAACCCGCCCAACCTGCAGGAACTGTATCTCGGCTCGCTGGCGGCGATCGGCGTCGATCCGCTTCTGCATGATATCCGCTTCGTCGAGGACGACTGGGAAAGCCCGACGCTCGGCGCCTGGGGGCTGGGCTGGGAGTGCTGGTGCGACGGCATGGAAGTGTCGCAGTTCACCTATTTCCAGCAGGTCTGCGGCATCGAATGCGCGCCGGTGGCGGGCGAGCTCACCTACGGGCTGGAGCGGCTGGCCATGTATGTGCAGGGCGTCGACAATGTCTACGACCTCAACTTCAACGGCCGCGATGGCGCCGACAAGGTGACCTATGGCGAGGTCTTCCTGCAGGCCGAGCAGGAATATTCGCGGCACAATTTCGAATTCGCCAATACCGCGATGCTGCTTCGGCATTTCGAAGACGCCGAAGCCGAGTGCAAGGCGCTGCTCGATGCCGGCGCGCCCCTCTCCCCCCTCGAGGGGGAGATGCCCGCGGAGCGGGCAGAGGGGGTCGCCTCAGAAGGCACCGCAAGCAAGGTCCCAGCGACTCCTCCCGCGTCTGGCCACCCCCTCAAGGGGGAGGGGAACCACCGTCTGGTATTTCCCGCCTACGACCAGTGCATCAAGGCCAGCCACGTCTTCAACCTGCTCGACGCGCGCGGCGTGATTTCCGTCACCGAGCGGCAGAGCTACATCTTGCGGGTGCGCAATCTGGCGAAAGCCTGCGGCGAGGCGTTTTTGCTGACGCAGGCAGGTGGTCTGGCGGCTTAGCTCCAGAGGCTGTTTGCGATTTCGACTGATACGCTGATTGGCGATACGCCTTGGCCGCTCGAGCCAGCCATTGTCCGCAGCGCTTGTCTAACGCCGGGCATCGTGAACGTGCCATGAGCCTGCGCCGCAAAACAGGCGCTGAGCGCGAGGATCTGCAGAAATGTCGATGCCGTCTTCATAGTCGTTCAGCCAATAGTTCTCTGCCTGAGCGTTGGTCGCTTCAGCGCTGCGTTCGGTTCATGGAGATCTTTGACCCAAGGACGGATGGTCCCGCTCTGGCCCGACAGGCAGCGGCATATTTTTGGCAATCGTCCGTGGATGCGCCGATTGCATGGGACCAGCCGAGTTGCTATGCCGCCTGGACTATTTCGCCGCGTGAGCACAATTTATGCCCGACCTGCTTTTAGAACTTCGTTCGGAAGAGATTCCCGCGCGCATGCAGCGCAAGGCGGCGGGCGACCTGAAGAAGATGATGACGGACGGTTTGGTCGAGGCCGGGCTGACCTATGAGGCGGCGCGCGAATATTGGACGCCGCGCCGGCTGGCGCTCGACATTCGCGGCGTGACCGCGCGCTCGAAGGACATAAGCGAGGAGATCAAGGGACCCTCGACCAAAGCGCCCGAACAGGCGGTCCAAGGTTTTCTGCGCAAGGCCGGTCTTTCCTCGATCGCCGAGGCGCATGTCCACGCCGATCCGAAGAAGGGCGACTTCTATGTCGCCCATATTGCGAAGCCGGGCCGGGCGGCCGAGACGATAATCGCTGAACTGGTGCCGGGCATCATCCGCGACTTTCCATGGCCGAAATCGATGCGCTGGGGGCCAGCCTCGGCGAAACCGGGATCGTTGCGCTGGGTGCGGCCGCTGCAGTCCATCCTCTGCACCTTCGGCCCGGAGACCGAGGAGCCGGTGGTCGTCGATTTCGAGATCGACGGCATCCGCTCGGGAAACATCACCTACGGCCATCGTTTTCACGCGCCGGGCGCCATCGGCGTGCGCCGTTTTGACGACTATGCCGCCAAGCTGGAGGCGGCGAAGGTTGTGCTCGACGCCGACCGGCGCAAGCAGATCATCCTTGCCGACGCCAGGAATCTCGCTTTCGCCAACGGGCTCAACCTTGTCGAGGACGAGGGGCTGCTTGAGGAAGTGTCAGGCCTGGTCGAATGGCCGGTCGTGCTGATGGGCGAATTCGAGCAGGACTTTCTCGCCATTCCGGCCGAGGTGATCCGACTGACGATCCGCGCCAACCAGAAGTGTTTTGTGACGCGGCCGCAGGGCGCCGGCGAGGAGCTTTCCAACCGCTTCATCCTGACCGCCAACATCGAGGCCAGCGACGGCGGCAAGGAGATCGCCCACGGCAACGGCAAGGTGGTACGCGCCCGCCTTTCCGACGCGCTCTATTTCTGGAAGACCGACCAGGGCGATTTGCCCGACCTCGACCAGTTGCAGGCATCGGCGGAAAAGTTCGGGCTCGATCTCAAAAAGCCGCTCGACCAGCGCATGGCCCGCCTCGACCATCTCGGCGTCACCTTCCACGCCAAGCTCGGCACGCAGGGTGAGCGGGTGGAGCGGATTGCCCAACTGGCTGAAGAATTGGCGCCGATAGTGGCGAGCGGAATCTCCCCCCTTGAGGGGGAGATGGCCGGCAGGCCAGAGGGGGTCGTTGCGCGTGGATCAGCGACCCCCTCTGTCGCCTTCGGCGACATCTCCCCCTCGAGGGGGGAGATTACCGCGCTGGCACGTCGCGCTGCCGTCCTGGCCAAGGCCGACCTCACCACCGAGGTGGTCGGCGAATTCCCGGAATTGCAGGGCGCCATGGGCCGCAAATACGCGCTGCTGCAGGGCGAGCATCCCTCGGTCGCCGCCGCCGTCGAGGAGCACTATAAGCCGCAGGGCCCGTCCGACCGCGTGCCGACCGATCCCGTATCGGTGGCCGTAGCGCTCGCCGACAAGCTCGACATGCTGGTCGGGTTCTGGGCGATTGACGAAAAACCGACCGGGTCAAAGGACCCCTATGCTCTCCGCCGCGCGGCGCTGGGGGTGGTGAGGATTCTAGTCGAGAACGGTATCCGCCTGGCGCTCATGCCCACCTTCGGAAGCGCCTATAAGTGGGCGAACTATCTCGACAAGAATGCGATTACAACGCTGGAAGGGAAGGCGGAGCAAATCTACCCTTCCGACCTCCTCGCTTTCTTCCACGATCGCCTGAAAGTTTATCTGCGCGACCAGGGCGCGCGGCATGATCTGATCGATGCGGTCATCACGCCGCGGTCCGACGATCTCCTGCAAATCGTTCGTCGCGTCCAAGCCCTAGGCTCTTTCCTCGACACCGAGGACGGCAAGAACCTGCTAGCCGGCACCAAGCGCGCGGCCAACATTTTGGCCGCCGAGGAGAAGAAGAAAACGACGATCGCCGAAAATGTTGAGCCGGCTCGATTCCGGGAAGAGGCCGAGAAATCGCTGTTTGCCGCGGTGAATCAGGCCGAGAAGGAAGCCGGCCAAGCGATTCACAACGAAGACTTTTCCGCCACCATGCTGGCGCTTAGCGCGTTGCGTGAACCGGTTGATTCATTCTTCGAACGCGTTCTTGTGAATGATGAGGACCAGGCCGTGCGCGCCAACCGCCTGGCGTTGCTGGCGCGCATCCGGGCAGCGACCGACCAGGTCGCGGATTTCTCGAAAATCGCCGGCTGAGGCTTGGCAATTTAGGCGAGCGTCGTCCTGGCTGCGAACGGCTATCTGGCCTGGTCGATCTCGGGGATGGGCGTTGGTTGCGGTGTTGCGGGCTCGGGCGGGCTGTTCGTTGCGGTAATTTTTTTGTCGGATTTCGTGGCCGCCGCAGGTGCTGCGGCAGCGGTTGTCGCGGCAGGTGCGGGGCTGGGCGCCGGTGTTGCGAAGGCGTCGCCGACGATGCCGCCGCGAATGATCATCGGGCTTTGCGTGAAATCATGCTTGGGCTTGGGCTGGCTCGGGATCGCAGAAACTTTTTCATAGGTGACATCGGGCACTGGTTCGCCGAGCGCCACGATCGATGGCGTCGAGGAGTTGCCAGCCACCTTCGCCGGTTCAGGCGCACCGAGGCTGACGACGGACGGGGTCGAGGATGGTGCAGCAGGAACAACGAAGGATGAAGCCTGTGCTGTGCCCGCCGCCAGAGTGAGGCCAAGCGCCCCCAGGATACGCACCCAGACCATGATAGCTCCCCTTGCCCAACAAGCCGGCACCATAGCGTCCGGGAATTGATGCGGGCTTGCCAGGAAAGCTGGCATTTTAGCTATTGGCAATTCGCTTCCGCCCGGACTTGCCCCGTGAACGTCACCGTATTACGCACCGACATCCGTAAGGTCCCGCTTCTGTAAGGTGATGAGAGTGGCTGAGATACTTGCCGCCGGCGAGGCGATGGAGCGGGCGCTGGCGCTGCTCGAAGGGGGCGATGTCGTCGCCATTCCGACCGAAACCGTCTACGGGCTGGCCGCCGATGCCACCAATGGTGTTGGCGTGGCGCGCATCTTCGAGGTCAAGGGCCGGCCGCGCTTCAATCCGCTGATAGCTCATGTCGCCGATCTGGCGATGGCCGATCGCATCGCGCTGCTCGATCCCGTGTCGAAAAGGCTGGCGCAGACATTCTGGCCGGGACCGCTGACGCTGGTGCTGCCGCAGCGGCCCGGCAACGGCATTCATCCGCTGGTCACCGCCGGGCTCGATACGGTCGCGCTGCGCATGCCGAAAGGCTTTGGCGGCCAACTGATCGCCAGGCTCGGACGCCCGCTTGCAGCGCCCAGCGCCAATTCCTCAGGCAGGATCAGCGCAACGACGGCCGAGGCCGTGGCCGCCGATCTCGGTCCAAAAATCAAGCTGGTGGTCGATGGCGGCGCGACGTCGGTCGGGGTCGAATCGACAATAGTGAAGATAGAGGGCGGAAAGCTGCGGCTGCTGCGGCCGGGCGGCATTGCCGCCGAAGAGATCGAAGCGGCCGCCGGCATGAAGCTGCTGCGCGGCGCGGCGGGCATCGAGGCCCCGGGCATGCTCGCCTCGCATTACGCGCCGGGTGCTGCAGTGCGGATCAACGCCGCAAAAGTCGCAAAGGGCGAAGCCTTGCTGGCGTTCGGCCCGCGCCGCGCCGAAGGCTGGCAAGGCGCAGCCGCCTTGCGCAACCTGTCAGAGACCGGCGACCTGCGCGAGGCCGCGGCCAACCTCTTTGCCCATATGCAGGATCTCGATCGCAGCGGCGCCAAGACAATCGCCGTCGAGCCGATCCCCTCCGACGGGCTGGGCGAGGCGATCAACGACCGGCTTTCGCGTGCCGCCGCCCCTCGTGACAAGATCGACTGAGCACCATAGTTTCCCATCCATGAACGACATCTCAAGGGATATTGACCCCGCCCTCATCGACCGCTTTGCGGCAATCGTCGGCGACAAATATGCGCTTCGCGACCAGCAGGATATCGCGCCTTACCTCACGGAGAGGCGCGGTCTGTGGCATGGCCGGACGGCGCTGGTGCTGAGGCCCGGCAGTGTCGACGAGGTCAGCCGCATCATGCAGCTGGCAACCGAGACGGGAACGCCGGTCGTGCCGCAAAGCGGCAACACCGGGCTGGTCGGCGCGCAGGTGCCGGACACGTCCGGCCGCCAGATCGTGCTGTCGCTGTCGCGGCTGAACCGCATCCGCGAGATCGACGTCCTGTCCAACACGGTCACCGTCGAGGCCGGAGTCATCCTGCAGACGCTGCAGGAAGCGGCCGATGCCGCCGACCGGCTGTTTCCGCTGTCGCTTGCCGCGCAAGGCTCCTGCCAGATCGGCGGCAATCTCTCTTCCAATGCCGGCGGCACCGGCGTTCTCGCCTATGGCAATGCGCGTGAGCTGTGCCTCGGCGTCGAGGTGGTGCTGCCGACCGGCGAGGTGTTCGACGATCTACGCAAGCTGAAGAAGGACAACACCGGTTACGATCTAAAAAACCTGTTCATCGGTGCGGAAGGCACGCTCGGCGTCATCACCGCCGCCGTGCTCAAGCTTTTCCCCAAGCCCAAGGGGCGCGAGGTGGCCTTTGCCGGCCTGTCGTCACCTGAGGCGGCACTGTCCCTGTTCAGCCTGGCGATGGATCGCGCCGGTGCGGCACTCACTGCTTTCGAGCTGATCGGCCAGAGGCCTTACGATTTTACGCTTCTGCACGCGCCAGGCGTCGTGCGGCCGCTGTCCGGCGATTGGCCATGGTATGTGCTGATGCAGATCTCTTCGGGTCGCTCGGCGGAGGATGCCAGGGCCCTAATCGAAGAGGTGCTCTCAGCCGGCCTCGAGCAGGAGATCGTCGGCGATGCGGTGATTGCGGCGAGCATCGCGCAGGGCGATGCCTTCTGGAATTTCCGCGAGCTGCTGCCCGAGGCGCAGAAGCCCGAAGGCGCCTCGATCAAGCACGACATCTCTGTGCCGGTGGCGGCCATCCCGCAATTCATCGAAGAGGCGGCCGGCGCCGTTCAATCAGTCAGCCCCGGTGCGCGCGAGGTGTGTTTCGGCCACATGGGCGACGGCAATCTCCACTACAACATCTCCCGGCCGATCGGCGGCGATGACGAAGCATTTCTCGGGCTCTATCACGCCATGAACAAGGCCGTGCACGATGTGGTGCGCAGCCTTCACGGCTCGATCTCGGCCGAGCACGGCATTGGCCAGCTGAAGCGGGATGAATTGATCGCGACAGCGCCGCCGATGGCGATCGAACTGATGCGCAGGGTGAAGACGGCCTTCGACCCGGCCGGCATCATGAATCCCGGTAAGGTTATCTGATCCTTTCGCCGTCTTATGAATGGTTGCATTCCGATAACCATCCCCTCGAGATCAGCAAAATTTAACCGACTTTCTTAAGCGCTGCGATAAGAAGCCCGCGCTAATGTTTCCCCACAACGAGGCTGGAAAAACCGGCCCGGAGAACCGGAAGACCGGCTCTCAGGAGAGACAGGAAAGGCACGATATGAACACTGGACTGAAGCCAGTCTGGGCTGGGCGCAATATGCGCCTCGACCCACTCCGCCTGCCGCAGGTGGTGAGCTACGCGACGCGCGACGACTATGGCGACGTTACCTTCACCATCGACCATCGTGGCGCCGTCATTCGCCGCGTGCTGGAGATGAGCGGCCTGCCGGCGTTCATCGCTCTGCCCGCCAATGCGTTTCGTGGCGTGGCAGCCCGCGCAATGGAGGACCCGGACGGCAATGTCACGGTGACGCTGGAGCTTCTGCACAATGATCCGATGCTGTCGGTGCCGCTGCTGGTGGCCGACGATCTCGAGGATGTCGCCGCCGACTGGCGCGCCTGGGCCGATGCCTACCGTCTGCCGATGCTTCTGATCGAATCCGACGGCATCGCCCGCACCCTGGAGGAATCGCTTGGCGTCGCCATCAAGACATTACCCGCGCAGGACCGTCGCAGGGGTCGGCTTTCGACCACGCGTCGCCCGCGCTTCCTCGCCCGCCGCAGGGCCGGCGCCCTCGGCCTCAGGCTGGTGATCGGCGGCCAGGAGATTATTTCGCGCGACGAATAGAGTGAGCTTTCCCTTCTCCCCTTGTGGGAGAAGGTGGCCACGAAGCGGCCGAATGAGGGGTGTTCCAGCTTGGGACCAACTGCATTCCGTCCAGCACACGGTCGCTTCGCGACAATCCCACCTTCTCCCACAAGAAGGGGAGAAGGGAAAAAGCCGCTAAACCAGCGGCTTCAGCGCCACCCACAACGCACCGCCGATCAGGCCGAGGAAGACCAGCCAGCCGACCTGGTTGTTCGACCTGAACAAAAGCATGCACTGGTCGGGATCGTCGATGTCGAGCACGGTGATCTGCCGCGCCATATGGGCGCCGGCCGCGACCAGCCCGGCCAGCGCCGGCACTGGCGCCTGCGCTGCCGCGAAGGCGATGGCGAAGCATACCAGCGCTCCGCCATAAAACCCGACGAGCCAGGTCTTGGTGTTGTCGCCGAACAGGCGTGCGGTCGAGCGCACGCCGACGATGGCGTCGTCTTCCTTGTCCTGATGCGCATAGATCGTGTCGTAGCCGATCACCCACAGGATCGAGCCGATATAGAGCATGACGGCCGGGCCATCGAGATTGCCGAATTCGACCGCCCATCCCATCAGCGCACCCCAGGAAAAGGCAAGGCCGAGAACTAGTTGCGGCCAATTGGTAAATCGCTTCATGAACGGGTAGATGGCGACGAAGGCGAGCGAACCGATGCCGAGCAGGACGGCAAAGCTGTTGAACTGCAGAAGCACAGCGAGTCCAACCAGTGCCTGGATCGCGAGGAACGCCCAGGCCTGCCGGCGCATGACCTTTCCCGCTGGCAGCGGCCGCGAGCGCGTGCGTTCCACCTGGTTGTCGATGTCCTGGTCGACCAGGTCGTTGTAGGTGCAGCCGGCGCCGCGCATGGCGACGGCGCCGATCAGGAACAGCACGAGATACCATGGCGCCGGCAGCAGCGAGAGCAGGGGATCAGCAGGGCGTGGATGGGCACTCGCGGCAAGGGCTGCCGACCACCAGCACGGCCACAGCAGCAACTGCCAGCCGATCGGCCGGTCCCACCGGGCAAGCTGCGCATAGGGCCAAAGCCAGCGTGGCAGGATGCGGTAGACCCAGTGGCCGCTCGGCGCATCGGCGACGCGGCCCTGGGCTGCTTTCGACTGGATGGGTTCCATCGTGCTGAAGTGGCAGCAGCGGCGAACGGCGTCAAGCGTCAAGCGGGCCGAACCATTCCCCGTTCCCGTGTGGAATTGCGCTCAAAGTCTTCCAAATGTCTTGACCCATCGCACGGGGCGCAATAGCGCAGTCCTGATCGTGGAATGGCAAGGGATCTGGGCATGCGCGTATTGTTGATCGGCTCCGGCGGCCGCGAACATGCCTTGGCCTGGAAGATCGCGGCCTCGCCGCTGCTGACCAAGCTTTACGCGGCGCCCGGCAACCCTGGCATCGGCCGCGAAGCCGAACTGGTGACGCTCGACATTGACGATCATGCGGCGGTGGCCCGGTTCTGCACGGAGAAGAAGGTCGACCTCGTCGTGGTCGGGCCGGAAGGGCCGCTGGTCGCCGGCATTGCAGACGACCTCCGCGCTGAAAACATTCGCGTCTTCGGCCCGTCCAGGGCGGCGGCGCGGCTGGAAGGCTCGAAGGGTTTCACCAAGGATCTTTGCGCGAAATACGACATCCCGACCGCCGCCTATGGCCGTTTCGGCGACCTGGCGTCGGCCAGGGCCTATGTCGAAAAGATGGGCGCGCCGATCGTCATCAAGGCCGACGGCCTCGCCGCCGGCAAGGGCGTTACCGTCGCCATGAATTTGGCCGAGGCGCTGGCAGCGCTCGATGCCTGTTTCGACGGGTCCTTCGGACATGCCGGCGCGGAGGTGGTGGTCGAGGAGTTTCTCACCGGCGAGGAGGCGAGCGTCTTTTGCCTGTGCGACGGCGCCACCGCGCTGCCATTCGGCACCGCGCAGGACCACAAGCGCCTCAGTGACGGCGACGTCGGCCCGAACACCGGCGGCATGGGGGCCTATTCGCCGGCCCCGGTGATGACGCCGGAGATGATCGACCGCACCATGCGCGAGATCGTCGAGCCGACCATGCGCGGCATGGCCGAGCTTGGCGCGCCGTTTTCCGGCGTGCTGTTTGCCGGGCTGATGATATCAGGCGAGGGGCCGAAGCTGATCGAATACAACACCCGCTTCGGCGACCCGGAATGCCAGGTGCTGATGATGCGGCTGAAGGACGATCTGCTGGTCCTGCTCAACGCTGCCGCCGACGGCCAGCTTGCACATACCTCGGTGCGCTGGCGCAACGAGGCGGCGCTCACCGTGGTGATGGCGGCAAGGGGTTACCCCGGCACGCCGGAAAAGGGCTCAGTCATCCAAGGCGTCGAACAGGCCGCGGACGATGGCGTCGAGATCTTTCATGCCGGCACCGCCATCGACAGCGGCGGGCTGGTCGCCAATGGCGGCCGTGTGCTCGGTGTCACGGCGACCGGCGGCACGGTCGGCGAGGCGCAGCGACGAGCCTACGCCGCGGTCGACCGGATCGATTGGCCGCAAGGTTTTTGCCGCCGCGACATCGGCTGGCAGGCCGTTGCCCGCGAGCAGGCGCGCTGACGTACAAGATTAGCGGGGGCAAGATTAGCGGGGGCGGCGATCCAACTCGGTCGACGCAGTGCTGACCGGATCGGTAGGTGCGGCTTCAGCGGCCGATGCGGAGGGCTTTTCCTTTCGCAGCCACCCCAGATAGTCGGCGATCCGGCGCGGAAGACGCAGCGCTGTCCCTACGGCAGGCATTTGCAAGCTGCCGCGGAACTTGGACCAGCCCGCGCCGAACATGGCGACCATTTCGGTGAAGCTCGGCGGTGGCGACACGGTCGCATAGGTAAGGGTGACATTGCCGGCAAGGCCGGCCGCCCGCGAGAGAGGCAGCGGTATCGAGGCGAGGTAATCCGGCTGCGCGTCGATCAGGCCGCCGAACGGCCATTGCGCGCGCAACGCGGCGGCATCCATCGGTGCGACATTGACGTCGATGTCGTTCGGCGTGCCAGCCACCCGATAGGGGCAGCGGAACCGGCCGCAATTGGCTTTTGCCGAAAACTGCCAGAGTGCGTAGCCTTGCCAGTTGCCCATCGGAAAATGCACGCCGATATCGGGCTTGTAGCGCGCATACCAGAGCGGCAGCCGCGACAGCAGCCGATATTTGTACTTGTTGTCGGCGATGTGCTTGGCGGTTTTGCCGTTGGTATAGAGCACTGGAAAACGGCCAATCCGCCGATGCACATGGCGCACGAATTCCTCTGCATCCTCGAGCGACATCCATTTCGTCGGGTCGTCATCCTCGATGTCGAGGGCGAGCAGGTCGTCCGGACCAGGTTTCGCGAAATTGATGAAATTATTGGCCTGTCCCACTGGGTTGCCGGGTCGGGCGAGGTGATAAGCGCCCCATTTCAGGCCGAGCGCCTTGGCCACCACCTTGCGCGTCTGGAACAGTTCCTGTGCTACCGCATGGCGCTTCCACAGCGCCTTGCAGAGCCGCGTCGCGGTCTCGTCGCCGAAACAGAAATACGCTGGCGGCATCCCGTCGGACGCCTTGTTGATGAAGCCGACGATGCGCTTGTCGGTGGCAAGCTCGGTCCAATCGATGGGATTGTATTCGTAGGCGTCGATCACCAGCGCCCGGTCGGTCTTCTTCCAGGGCGCGGAGAAGTCCGAGGCTTGTGCCGGCGCCAACGCCATTGCCGTCGCGGTCGCGACGGCGAGGAGTCCTGGGCGGCGAAGAGGGTGCGCCGGCGGCTTCAAACAGCAGATCCTTGCTGGCCAAAGCCTGATCCTGAACCGCCATGGTTAAGGAAATACTTTCGGCGGCCCGCGGCGACCGCCGCAATCGTGCCGGGGATGGCTTTGCTGGTCATCAACGGAGGGCGAGCGGGTGGAACGGGTCGGGCGCCGGCGCTTGCGGCAGCGTCCCCTCAGCCTGGCGCTTGCGGTGATGGGCCAGCGAGCATTGCGGCGAACACAGGATGCCGCGATCCGACCAATAGGCGGCGCCGTCCTCGATCTTGCCCCGATGGTGCCAAAAACCTGCCACTCGATAGGGCAGGCCGCACTCGATGCAGCGATAAGCGTCAGGTCTGGCGAGCACGGGCGGTCCGATCCGGTTGAGCTGTCGCCGGTCGACTTGTCCGGCTTTTTGCCGATTTTAGCGTGAACAGTTCCAATTGCAAAATCTGCGTGACAAAATTTGACGTTTACGTAAAAAGAAGGCGGGAGAGGCGACCCAAAAGCGAATGGTTTTATGTCGGCACGGATATTAAGTTTCCCTGCAGGACGGAGGAGGAGCGGCATGTACCGGGCACCAGTCGAGGAAATCGCCTTCACGCTGAAGCATGTGGCCGGCCTGAAGCCGGCGCTTGACGCCGGCACCTTTGGCGACCTTGGCGAAGACCTCGTCGACGCCATTCTGGCGGAAGCCGGCCGCTTTGCCGGCGAAGAGGTCGCGCCGCTCTACAAGGTCGGCGATGAACAAGGCGCGGTGTTGAGCGGCGCGGCCGTCACCATGCCGCTCGGCTGGAAGGAACTTTATCGCCGCTGGATCGACGGCGGCTGGAACGCGCTGTCCGCGCCGGAGGAATTCGGCGGCCAGGCGCTGCCTACCATGCTGGGCGTCGCCGCGCTCGAAATGTGGAACTCCGCCGCCATGGCCTTCGGTATCGGCCCGACGCTGACCATGGGCGCGGTCGAAGCGCTCGACAAGCATGCTTCACCGGCGCTGAAGGCCAAATACCTGGAAAAGCTCGTCTCGGGCGAATGGACGGGCACGATGAACCTGACCGAGCCGCAGGCGGGTTCGGATCTGAATGCCTTGCGCGCCCGCGCCGAGCCGGCCGGCGACGGCACCTACCGCATCTTCGGCCAGAAGATTTTCATCACCTATGGCGAGCACGATCTTACCGACAACATCATCCACCTGGTGCTGGCGCGGCTGCCGGACGCGCCGGCCGGCACGCGCGGCCTTTCGCTGTTCCTGGTGCCGAAATTCCTTGTCGGCGATGATGGCGCGCTCGGCGCACGCAACGACGTCTTTTGCTCCGGGCTTGAGCACAAATTGGGCATCCACGCCTCGCCGACCTGCACCATGATCTATGGCGACGGTTTCGAAGGGACCGCCCCCGGCGCGATCGGCTGGCTGATTGGCGAGGAAAACAAGGGCCTCGCCTGCATGTTCACCATGATGAACAATGCGCGGCTCGCCGTCGGGATGCAGGGTGTTGCGGTCGCCGAAACGGCCACGCAGAAGGCGCTCGCCTACGCCAATGACCGCCGGCAAGGCAAAGCCGCGAGCTATGATGGCAGCGGCATGGCGCCGATCGTCCATCACCCCGACGTGCAGCGCAATCTTCTGACCATGAAGGCGCTGACCCAGATTGCGCGCGCCATCAGCTATTGCTGCGCGCACGCCATTGACCACGCGCGCGTATCCGTCGGCGATGAAGCCATCCATTGGCAGGAGCGCGCCAATCTGCTGACGCCGCTGGCCAAGGCCTTTTCCACCGATGTAGGCGTCGAGGTCGCCTCGCTCGGGCTGCAGGTTCATGGCGGCATGGGATACATCGAGGAGACCGGTGCGGCAGCACTTTATCGCGACGCGCGCATCGCGCCGATCTACGAAGGCACCAACGGCATCCAGGCGATAGACCTGGTGGCGCGCAAGCTGCCGCTTGGCGGCGGCGAGCATGTGCATGGCTACATCGCCGAGCTGAAAGCCGTCGCCAATCAAGCGCGGACCTCGAACCTTCAAGGTTTTGGCCGCACCGCCGATGGCCTCGACCAGGCGCTCGACGATCTCAGCCAGGCGACGCGCTTCCTGCAAGGGCTGCTCGCAGACGGCCGCTCGGACGCGGCGCTGGCCGGCGCGACGCCGTATCTGCGGCTGATCTCGCTGGCGGCGGGCGGCGCCTATCTGGCGCGCGGCGCGCTTGCCGACCAAAGCCGCATCGCCCTTTGCCGCTTCTTCGCCGAAAACCAGCTTGGCGAGGTGGGCGCGCTGAAGGAGCGCGTCGTTGGCGGCGCCGACAGCCTTGCCGCTGCCGGCCAGACACTGATTTCTGCCTGACAGCCACCAGGTTGACGTTTCACAAAGCCCGGCGTCTCACAAAGGATCATCCGTGACAGACCATATCCTCGTCGAGCGCCAGGGCGCCATCCAGATCATCCGCATGAACCGTCCGGACAAGAAGAACGCCTTGACGCGGGCCATGTATGCAAAAATGTCCAAAGCCCTTGCCGAGGGCGACGCCGATCCGGCGATCCGCGTCCATGTCTTCCTCGGTGTTCCAGGCGCCTTCTCGTCGGGCAATGATCTTGCCGATTTCATGGTCGTCGCCACCGGCGGCGACGGCGGCACCGAAGTCTGGGATTTCCTGATGGCGCTGGCCAGGACGGAAAAGCCGATGATCTCCGGCGTCGACGGGATCGCGGTCGGCATCGGCACAACGCTCAACCTGCACTGCGACCTGACCTTCGCCACGCCGCGCACACTATTCCGCACGCCGTTCGTCGATCTCGGACTGGTCCCCGAGGCGGGCTCGAGCCTGCTTGCGCCGCAGATTCTCGGCCGGCAAGGCGCTTTCGCGCTGCTTGGCCTCGGCGAAGGATTTTCGGCCGAGCGGGCGAAAGCCGCCGGGCTGATCTACGCGGTGGTCGAGGAGAACGAACTCGAATCCGCCGTGCTTGCCGCTGCCGGGCAGATCGCGGCCAAGCCGCCGCAAGCGCTGAAGATCGCGCGTGACCTGATGCGCGGTTCGCGTGAAGACCTCGTTGCCCGCATCGGCCAGGAAAGTGAGCATTTTCGCGCGCGGCTCACATCCGACGAGGCCCGCGCCGCCTTGATGGCCTTCATGACCAGGAAGAAGGGCTAGCTGGCGCTACTAGAGTCTAGCATATGTCATGCACATGCATTACATTGTCTGCTGGCGAAGGAGACTGCCATGCCGTCGAACGCACTGGTCCAGACCCGAATTGACGCTGAGGTGAAGGAACGCGCCACGGCGGTTCTGGAAAACATGGGGCTCACGGTTTCCGATGCCGTCCGCATCTTGTTGACGCGCACCGCGAATGAGGGCGCCTTGCCGCTCGAACTCGTCAGCAACAGTGACGCCCACGATGCCTGGTTCCGGGCGAAAGTTCTGCAGGCGATCGAGGATACCCGGCCGGACGTTGAAGACGCCAACGCCGAAACCCATTTTGCTGGACGGCGGGCGGCAGCGCTTCGCAAGGCGGAGGCAGGTGAGTCTTGAGGCTGGTCTGGGCGCGGTTTGCGCTCTCCGATCGCGACGACATCTTCACGTATATCGAAGCCGAAAACCCCAGAGCCGCCGTTCACGTCGACCAGCAGATCGTTTTTGCGACTCACCGTCTCATCGACTTTCCGGAAAGCGGGAGGCCGGATCGCCGGCACGCGCGAACGTGTCGTCGCGCGCACGCCCTACATCGCCGCTTATGCCGTAGTGGCCGACACGGTTCGCATCCTCCGCATCCTGCATGGCGCCCAGATGTGGCCGGACGAAATAGCGACGGAGTAGTCTCCGTTGAAGCTCAGGAACGCGCCAGCGGACGATCATTTCCGCGACTTGACGTATTTTCCGACAACAGCGGCTACATCACGGTCACTGGCAAAGTCGCCGCGCTCGACCTCGGCCAATCCGGCTTCTATCTCGGCGAGTTGCCATTCCTCACGGGCCACGAAGTCCTCGATAGCCTGCGCGGCCACATAGGAGCGCGAGCGGTCGAGCTTTTCGGCAAGCTGGTCAAGCCTCTTTGCGGTTTCGTCCGGGACACGCACGGTAAAAGCCGTCATAGAAAGAACCTTTCATGTTGGTTCACTATGACTATTGGTGAGCCAAGGTGGTTCGGCAAGATTGCCCTAGGCTCCTTGGTGAAGCTGCTTAAGGGCCAGCCGCTCAGGGATAAAGCCTTGTCTTGTCCCAGCCGCCCTCAGCGCTGCGCGAGAAGACAATGCGGTCGTGCAGCCGGAAAGGCCGGTCGTGCCAGAACTCGATCGTCTGCGGCACGATGCGGAAGCCTGACCAGTGTTTCGGCCGTGGGATCTCGCCGATCGCATGGCGCGCCGTGTATTCGGCAACGGCCTTTTCCAGTGCGAAGCGGCTCTCCAGCGGCCGCGACTGTTTCGACGCCCATGCCCCGATGCGGCTGCCGCGCGGACGTGTCGCGTAATACGCGTCCGCTTCCGCCTCGGTAACGATCTCCACCGGCCCCCGTGCACGCACCTGCCGGCGCAGCGATTTCCAGTGAAAGCACATCGCCGCCTTCATGCTGCCAAGGATCTCGCGGCCTTTGGCGCTCTCGAAATTCGTGTAGAACACAAATCCGCTTTCATCGAACCCCTTGAGCAGCACCATCCGCACATTCGGCATGCCCTCGGCATCGACGGTCGCCAGCGCCACGCCGTTGGGATCGTTGATCTCACTCTTCGTCGCGTCGTCAAGCCATGCGGCAAACAGGCGGAATGGCTCCGCAGCCTCGGCAAAGTCACCGCTTGTTAACTCAGTTTCGCTCATAGTTTTTCCAATTTTATTGCCGGCCGGGGGAGATTGCCGATTGTCGCGCATCGCGCAACTTTTTGACAGCAGGCAATGGCGCCTTATTGCTTCCGCCAGCGCGCAAATTGCGGTCAAGGCCGCCGCGATCGTGCTGGTCGCCTTGCCGCTTGCCGCTTGCGGTGCTGGCGGCTTCAGTTTGGAGCAGGCGGAGGTCGACCGTACGATCCTCACCAGCAGCACGCCTGCCTCTGCCATGCCGATCGACCAGGATCGCGCCTCGGACCAGGCGACGATCCGCAACGCGGTGTCTTCAGCCGATATCCAGGAACTTGCCGGTCAGGCCGTTCCCTGGGCGAATTCCGATACCGGTTCGCGCGGCTCGATCACCGAACTGGCGGAGTCCAGGGACAACGGCCAGCTTTGCCGCCGCTTCACCGCCTCACGCGAAAGCTTCGACGGCGTCGCCCTGTTCAAGGGCGAGGTGTGCCTGGCCGGCGCCGGCGCCTGGCAGATGCAGGACTTCAAGGCGCTCTGATTTTCCGCCATCATATGACCGTAAGCTACTGGAATTTCTTCCTATGCGAGCGCATATAGATGGCAATCATGGACTCACTCCTTCTCCAGGGCAGGAAGCATGCGCGACCCCTATGAGGTGCTGGGCGTTGCCAAGAACGCATCGGCCAAGGATATAAAATCGGCGTACCGCAAACTCGCCAAGGAGTATCATCCGGACCAGAATCCGGATCCCAAGGCGAAGGAGCGGTTTGCCGCCGCCAACCAGGCTTACGAGATCGTTGGCGACGAGAAGAACCGGGCGGCTTTCGATCGCGGCGAGATCGATGCCGAGGGCAAGCCGCGCTTTCAAGGCTTCGAGGGCGCCGCCGGCAGCGCCGATCCGTTCGCCGGTTTTCGCCGGCAGCAAGGGCCGGGCGGCTCGCGTTTCGAGTTTCGCTCAGGCCGACCGAGCGGCGATCCGTTCGACGGCAGCAGCGACATTTTCAGCCAGATTTTCGGCGAGACCTTCTCTCGCGGCGCCGGCATGGGCGCCGGCCCGCAGGCGCCGTCCGGCGCCGACCTGAACGTGACGCTCGACATCACCATCGAAGAAGCGGCGACTGCCGAGAAGGTAACGGCGATGTTCCCCGACGGGCGCAAGGTCGCCGTCAAGCTGCCAGCCTATGTCGAGGACGGCCAGACCATCCGGCTGAAAGGCCAGGGCGAGCAAGGGCCGGGGCAACCGGGCGATGCGCTGGTCAAGATCCGCTTCCGGCGGCATCCGCGCTACCGTGTCGAAGGCCGCGACCTTCACGCCGACCTGCCGGTTGCGCTGGCGGATGCCGTGCTGGGTGCCAAGGTGGCGGTCGAAACGCCGACAGGCAAGGTTGCAGTCAATATTCCCGCCTGGTCGAGCTCGGACAAGGTCCTGCGGCTGAAGGGCAGGGGCCTGCCGGAAAAAGTCGGCGGTCACGGTGATCTCTACGCGCATGTGCGGCTGATGCTGCCTGAGGGTGGCGACAGCGATCTCGAAGCGTTGATGCGCAACCGCAAACGCTAGCCTGGCGCGTCAAAGCCGCGCTACGCCGCAAACGCTCCTGTCTCTCACCTGTCCGTTTTGACCGACTGCAGGGCTCAGCCACATTCCGCGACATCGCTCGATGGCCTCCCGGAACATGTCCGGCTCGCGCCAGGCAGGTGAGTCGCTTGTCGCCGGAGCGTTTTCTTATGCGTGGGCGGAATAAACCCGCGGCCGCCCCGTTTCCAACCCGTTGGTCGACTAGCGAAATTGCCCGTCAAACAAATAGCAACGAAGGAGCGCGTCGGATTTGCTGGGTCATGCGTTATCGAGTTTGGAAAGTGCGTTCGGAGAAATCCGGGCTATGTATCGAAACGACAGGCTCAGCAGGGTTTTCGCGCTGATACTAATATGCCTGAATGTCTTCGTCATCACCGTTCCATTCGCGATCGAGGCGCTTCGATCAGCCGGAATTTCACGTTACGACCTGCCTTCGCGTCTTAACATCAGCAGGGATGGATCGCTGCCCGAGATGTTCAACTACGGGCAGGCCGTGCTTTGCGCCCTGTTTCTGTTCGGCATCTGGCTTCGAACCAGGGAGCATATGTTTCTTGCCTGGTCGCTGATTTTCGGTTTTGTCACGCTCGACGACGCCGCCCGTTTCCATGAGCGGGGCGGCCTGCTGCTGTCAGCGACATTCGACCTCGTCTCGCTGCCGGGCATGCGGGCTCGCGACACCGGGGAAATCATCACCTGGTCGGTGGTCGCGCTCGGCCTGCTGGCGCCGCTGCTGTGGTCATTCTGGCAAAGCAGACCGAGGCAACAAGCCCTCGGATCGGTGTTTTTGCTGCTGTTCGCGTGTCTTGTGGGCTTTGCCGTGGCGGTGGACATGCTGCACTTCCTGACTGGCTCGAAGCTCGTTGGCTACGCGGAAGACGGCGGCGAGATGCTGTCGATTGCCGTCGCCTGTTGCAGTGCGTTCATCCTCTATCGCGGGCTGGGGCGTTATGCGGATCTTCAGGCATTGGATCCGAGCCTGCCGTTCTCGAAGCGGACATAACCGAATTGCTGAAACGGCCGCGCGAACAGAAGGAATAAGTTTGGCTCCGAGCCGTTACCTCCCGGGGACCAACCCTGGAGGATGCAGTCGTTTCCGCCCGTTCCAACGCGCAGGTTCTGGCGTCGTTCAGGACACCAGGAGGTGAAGCCGAAGCCTGGTATGCCGGCGAAACCTTGCCGCTGGCGCGCCCTTCACCTCGCCCGGCCACTGATGGTCTTCCTGTGCGACGCTTCGCCAGCGGCCAACGCCAATGTCGTCACAGCAATCGACGTCTCGGACTCGATCGGCCGATATGAGGAATGGCTCCAGCAGGCCGGGCTCGTGCGGGCGCTCGTCCACCCCGACTTCCTGCGCGCCGCCACCGCCGGCCCGCGGCGTGGGATCGGGTTCGCCGTCTTCACATGGTCAAGCGATGGCAAGTTCGACCTGTTGGTGCCCTGGACCGTCATCGACTCGGCCGAGGACGCCGCGCGCGTGTCTCAGGCGCTCGCTTCGGTGACGCTCATCGACCGAACCCATTACGGAGGCGGCGATATGAAGCAAGACGGCAACGCTGATCCCGCAGCGATGCACGATCGTCTGACAGACATGTCGGAGGCGATCGCCCTTGCTTCGCTCCTGTTGACGTCATCGCCGCACGCGACGGAGCGCGCGGTCATGAACATCTGCGCCAACGGAACCGACAATTTCGAGGGCGGAACAGAATCCTCACGAGACGCGGCGCTGGCGCAAGGGACATCTCGGATGCGAAAGACGCCGGTGAATTCATGACCAGGAAACTTGTTCGCGACCTGTTGGCGTCCGCGCCGGCAGATGCGCCTCGTTTCAGGATCGAGTGACCGCTTCGATGCACAACTACTCTTGCAGAACTGCTGCACGACATGGCGTGGCGTCTTTTCGTCAATTCTCGCTTGAGCGTGCCACAAGCGCTTCGCCCAGGCAATCGATACTCAGGTCGGAAGGTCAGCCGGCGGGCACTGTCCGTTTTGAGCGCTTGAAGGGGCTCTGTGCCTGTGCGATAGCCACTCACGAAGCAGCAAATCTTGCGGAGAGCGCTCACATGGCGGGTGGACAAGGCATTATGGCCGGCAAGCGCGGGCTTGTCCTGGGCGTCGCGAACAATCGGTCGATCGCCTATGGCATCGCCAAGGCCTGCGTCGACCATGGCGCCGAGATCGCGCTGACCTACCAGGGCGAGGCGTTCAAGAAGCGCGTCGAGCCGCTGGCGGCGGAACTCAACGCCCATGTCGCCGGCCATTGCGATGTGACCGATCCGACCACGCTCGATGCGGTATTCGACGACATCGCCAAGCGTTGGGGCAAGCTCGATTTCCTCGTCCACGCCATCGCCTTTTCCGACAAGGACGAGCTGACAGGCCGCTATGTCGAGACGACGCGCGACAATTTCCTGCGCACGATGGACATCTCGGTGTTTTCCTTCACCACCATCGCCAAGCGCGCTGAGGCGCTGATGACCGATGGCGGCTCGCTGCTGACGTTGACTTATTACGGTGCGGAAAAAGTGATGCCGCACTACAACGTCATGGGTGTTGCCAAGGCAGCGCTCGAAGCCAGCGTGCGCTATCTGGCCGTCGACCTCGGCGCCAAGAAAATCCGCGTCAACGCCATCTCCGCCGGTCCGATCAAGACGCTGGCAGCCTCCGGCATCGGCGATTTTCGCTACATCCTGAAGTGGAACGAATACAATTCGCCGCTAAAGCAGACGGTGACGCAAGAGGAGGTCGGCGATTCAGCGGTCTATTTCCTTTCAAACCTTTCACGCGGCGTCACCGGCGAGGTCCACCATGTCGATTCCGGCTACCATGTCGTCGGCATGAAGGCGGTCGACGCGCCTGATATTTCGACCGTCAAGGAATAGACCCGCCTCGAATACCCTCTCGCCTGTTCTCGACCGCTCTCCGGATGACCTGATGTATCCGCTCGTCTACATCGCGCGCCATGGCCAGACGGTGTGGAACGCCGAGTCCCGGCTGCAAGGACAGGCCGACACCGATCTCAACCCGCTCGGCCGCGAGCAGGCGACCGGCAATGGCCATCGGCTGGCGGAACTCGTTCAAAACCCCGAAGATTTCGATTTTGTCGCCAGCCCGATGCGGCGAACGCGTGAGACCATGGAACGCATTCGCATGGCGATGGGGCTCGATCCCCAAGCTTACCGCACCGATCCCCGCCTTGTCGAAATGAGTTTCGGCGACTGGCAGGGTTTCACCTTTCCCGAACTTGAGGCCCGGCATCTCGGCTCGGCCAGGGAGAGGCGCCTCGACAAGTGGAATTTCCTGCCGCCCGGCGAGGGCGCCGAAAGCTATCAAATGCTGCTCGAACGGGTAAAGCCGTGGTTCGACGCGCTGGACCGCCGGACGGTCTGCGTGACGCATGGCGGCGTCGTGCGCGTCCTGTTCCGTATGGTGCTGGGAATGCCCGAGAAAGAAGCCGCAAGGCTGAATGTGCCGCACGATCGGTTGCTCAGGCTGGAGGGCCGACGCCTGGAGTGGCTCTAATGCATGTCGCCCAAAAGCATGCCCACGGGCCCGCCTTCTACTGGCCCAACGATCTCAACGCCGCCGCCTCGTCTTTCCGTGACAGAGGCTCATGCGCTCCGGTTGCCGCGAGATAGGAATCGAGCGCTTCCGTAGACGAGGCCGGTGCATATCCGCCGTCGCGCGCGGGCGCAACGACGGCAAAATTCACCGCCCAACCATTATCCGAGTGGCACGCCACGGATATGACGGTCGAGCGGTTGGCGGAATCGATTTCAAATTCGCGGCACAAGGAACCGGTTCCATCGCGAAACGTGGCTACGGCACGGATCCTGTCGGTGGAGCCTGCCAGCACGGTTTCTTCGCCGGACGCCACCTGCCCGAGCGCCTCTGAAAGAGGGCTGTCCTGCCCTGCCACCTCAAGTCCATGCGGCTGGTTTTGGCTGGCAAACCCAAAAAAATATCCGCCGAACCCAAAAACGACTGCAACCAGCGAAGCAGCCAGCGGCATGATCCAGGATGCCTGGGGGCGCCGTATTGCCTGATTGTCCCCCGCCCTGAAGGCAACGACACGCGCGGCCCCGCTGGCGTGCGATGGAACGCTGCGCCACCTGGCTTCGTCGATCATTCGCTGCACGGACTCGCTGAGCCGTTCGGGAACGGGTTCATCGAGAACCGGCATCAGTGCCTCTTTGACCTGAATGCGGGTTTCTAGGAACAGGGCGACCCGGTTGGCGATATCCAGTTGCATGGCTTTCTCGATGGCTGCGGCAGTCGCGTCGTCGAGTTCGCCGTCTGCAAGGGCCATGAGCGTTTCGTCAGCAAACTCGCATCTGATCATTTCTGTTCTCGCCCTTCATGACCGGTGAACGTGGCAAGCCGGGATTTATTCCGACTGCCTCGGCGAGATTTTTTCTGGCGCGCGCCAGCCGGCTCATCACCGTTCCGATCGGGATCCCGAGAACGCCGGCCGCCTCCCTGTAGGAAAGGTCCTCGACGCAGACCAGGAGAATAATTTCGCGCTGATCGTCCGGCAGGTCGGTGATCGCCTGGGCAACGCTGTTCAGGGTAAAGCGTGCTTCGACATCTCGCTCGCCACAGGCGCCGACGAGGTCCTGCCGTTGCTCAATGTCCTCCTGCGGCCCGGCCGTGCGCTGCCTTCTGATGTGGTCAATCCACAAATTTCGCAAGATCCGGAACAACCACGCATCAAAACGGGTTCCAGGTTCAAAGCGCTCGGTGTTGGCAAGCGCGCGTTCGCAAGCCGCTTGCACCAGATCGTCCGCAAGATCGCGGGAACGGCAAAGGGAAATCGCAAAACGGCGCAGGTTCGGAAGAAATGCAACAAGCTGCTTTCCGAATTGATCAGTCTCAATCACGTCGAAGTTTCCGGTTTCTTGAGGACCGAGCGAAGTCAGCCGCCTCCGCACGCATTCGGGGTGGGTCGGTATCTTCATGTGGCAGCATATGACCACGGCGGCTAAACCAGCGTGGGAGTCCGGCTAGATTTCGGGAAGGCCAGGATTAGACTATGGCAAGCATCAGGTTAGAGCTTGGTGAGAGAACTGCCTATTTCCTGAAAACGTCGGTGACCCGCTGGCTTCAAGCCGATATCACGTAGCCGAAGCCCCGCACGGTTTTTATGAGCGGCTTTTCGTCCACGCTTTCGATCTTGCTGCGAAGGTAGCGAATGTAGACATCGACCACCTTCGTTTCCGGGTCGAAGCTCAGATCCCAAACATTGTTGAGCAGCCGGGTTCTGCTGATCACAGCGCCGGAGTGCGACATCAGATACGCGAGAAGCCTGAATTCCTTGGCCGTAAGGCTGATCTCGCGTTCGCCGCGCCAGACCTTCTTGCCGACCGGATCAAGCGCCAGATCGCCAACCCTGAGGACTGGGTCCGTGCCGGTGCTGGAGCCGCGGCGAAGCAGCGCCTCCATGCGCGCGATCAGCTCGTCGAAGGCGAAAGGTTTGGTCAGGTAGTCGTCGGCGCCCCCCTTCAGCCCTTCGACCTTGTCCTGCAGGCTGTCTCTGGCCGTGAGCATCAGGACAAGATGCTGGTGCTGCTCGCGCCGCAACATGCGACATACTTCGAGGCCGTCGATTCCTGGAAGCATTCGGTCGAGAACGATCAGCGCATATGGCGTCTCCCGCACCATCGCCAGCGCATCCCCGCCACTGTCGGTCACGTCGACAACGTAACCCTCGGCTTCGAGCCCTCGCTTGATGAAGCCGACGATGCGATCGTCGTCCTCTACCAGCAGAATCCTTGACATTTACACCACCTTCTCCCCGGGTCGTATTGCGGGGAGTCAGAGAATTCCCCGCCTCGCGGTGGGCGCGGTCATTCCGCCGAGCTCCCGCCTCAACTATCGTAATCCATGAAACGAAGGAGGTCGTTGTTTATTCCGAGCCGGTTTTTGCACGCAGCCTCTTTTTCAGAACGACCACGGCGGCACCTGCGTTCGCATCGGCAGACGCGGTTGCGTCAGCGTGTGGAAGCCGGACCACGACCTCAGTAAAAGACCCGACCTCGCTCGTGAGCGCAATCTCGCCCCGATGCTTTTCGATGAGCCATTTCGCGATCGCCAGACCGAGGCCACTGCCAAGTTGGCGCGACGCCCTTGGGCTTCGGCCACGGTAAAATCGCTCGAACACCTTGGGTATTTCCTCGGCTGGAATGCCCAAACCCTTGTCGCGTATCGCAATCTCCGCATGCCCGTCCATAACGGTCATGCTCAAGTTCACCGAGCGATCGCGCGGAGAATATTTTATGGCATTGTCCAGAATTATCACCAGAGCCTGTTTGAGACGTTGCGCGTCGGCTGTGATCCAGACCGGACGGGTGCTGTAGGCCGCCTTGATCGAGATGCCCTTGGCGCGCCCCAGGATTTCGCCCTCGTGGACCGCATCGGCGACGATGCTCACGAGGTCCGTTCGGCGGGGCTCGAAACGTATTGTATCGGTTTCCGAACGAGAAAGGAAAACGAGGTCGTCGACGAGGCGTCCCATCTCCAGGCTCTGAGTGACAATCCGTTCGAGCGCATCGCGGTACACTGCCTCTGGCTTTGAACCATGGCGCAGCGGAATTTCCGCTTCACCGCGAAGCGCCGTCAGTGGAGTGCGCAGTTCATGGCTGATGTCGGCGAGGAACTGGACGCGCAACCGGTCGAGCTCCGTCAACCGCTGGTTCGCCGCGGCAAGCTCTGCCGTCCGTGTGGCAACTTGCTGCTCGAGTTCTGCTTTGGCATTGAGCAGCCGGTCGCGCTGGTCTTGCTGATGCGTGGCCATTTCGTTGAACCGCCTGGCGAGCGCACCAAGTTCGTCGCGGCCATCGAAGGCGATCCGGTGGTCGAGATCACCACGACTGATCGCCTCTGTGCCTTCGGTCAGCAGGCTGATCGGGCGCATCAATGATCGGGCGAGAAGGAAAGCAGCAACAAAGCAGAGAACCACAGCAGCCAATGCAAGCGCGGCCGTCATCCAGGTCAGGCGTCGCCACAGTGCTTCCGCCTGCAGTTCGGTTCGCACAACCTCTTCCTCTTCGTCGCGCCGCGCGGCTTCCAGGATGTTTTCGAACTCGGCATCGAAACGATTCTCGATGTCCCGGCGAAAAACGCTGACCGCGTCCTCCTGGCGCCCCTGGTTGCGAAGATTGATTGCGTCAGAGGTGGCTTTGGCGATTTCTCCGTAGAGCGTGCGCATCCGCGTGACGCGGAAGATCTCGTCACCGCCGTCCTCCTGTTCGCTGCTGCCCCCGAGAAACTCGGCTTCTCCCCTGGTCAGCTCCGCGAGCTTTTCGAATCCGGCCTCAAGTTCGGCGCGGGCGCTCTCGTAGTCGGGACGCTCCGGTTCGCCAATTAACAGGAACTCGGCGATCTGCTCAGAATATCGGTTGGCGTTGACCGTAAGCGCGGTGACGGCTTCCAGTTGGTTGTTGGCCCATTGCACGCGCTGTGTGTAGTAGGTTGTCGAGCGAATGGTGATGTAGACGATAGCCGCCATAATCACGACTGCCCCCACAACAATGAGCTGAAATACAAGAATGCGAGACCTGATGCCCATCGGTGTCCATCGGCGTTGAGAACCCGAAACCGATCGGATTCAAGAATACCCCCTTCGCGGCAGAGAAGGCCACCGTGCAGGATGGCTCGCGCAGATCGGCGCAACATTTCCGCGACGCCGTTTCAGCACGGAGCAACCATAGAGGACCCGCTATTAAGGATACGAGAGATTCAGGTTAGAAATTGGTGAGAATGCAGTCCTGCCGTCCGAATTTAGCGACTTCACCCCGTGAGAGGTTAAGTTCAGCCGGACGCCGCAAGCCGAGGCAAGACTGGCTTGCCGGGTTTCATTGGGGGCAGAGTTGAAGGCCGTCGCGGGTGACTTGCGAGTCACTTACGAAACCGCCAGGAAGCACCTGAAAGCCGTCTTCGCCAAAACCGAGACCCATAGCCAGCCGGAACTGGTCGCGTTGCTCGCGAGAATAGCCAGCACCGCCCAGACTGAATGAGTCTATTCGGTTGAATCGCTATCCGGCAATTGCATGTCGGTGATGATGTTCTCGCCGTTTGTCTCGTCGTAGGCGATCACGATGTCCATGCCGGGTTTCAGCGCTTCGAGATCGGTTTCGGCGTTCAGCTTGTAGGATTTGCCGTCGTCGAGTGTCAGCGTCAACGTCTCCTTGTCGATCTCTTTGATCAGGCCTTCGGTCTGGCCGGCAAAGGCGGCGGTGGAAATCAGCAACATGGCGGCAACGGCGCCGATCGGGATACGCATCATCGTCCTCTTATCATTGCGCCGGCACAGTGGCGGCGGGTGTTCAACAGACGGTGTTCAACAGACGGGTCGAGGGAAGCAGAAACCAACCGAATGTGTCAAAACTAAATCCGCCAGATCACAGTTTGACCGCTGCGGAAAACGCCAATAGAACGCAGCTACGGCGCCGCGCGTCCTGACGCAGAAACGACGCTGTGGCACTTTTGATTTTGCGCATGATCCTTCCCGAAAATCGCTCCGATTTTCGGGGTCATGCGCTAAGCCGGCTCGGTGCCGGCAGGGCTGGTTTTCATGTCTCACAATACGTTTGGCCATCTTTTCCGCGTCACCACCTGGGGCGAAAGCCATGGCCCAGCGCTCGGCTGCGTCGTCGACGGCTGTCCGCCCGGCCTCCGCTTCACGCGCGCCGAGGTCCAGGCCGAACTCGACAAGCGCCGCCCGGGTCAATCGCGTTTTGTGACGCAGCGTCGCGAACCAGACGAGGTCAAGATCCTGTCCGGCTTCATTCTGGATGACGACGGCGAGACCATGATCACCACCGGCACGCCGGTGTCGATGGTGATCGAGAACGTCGACCAGCGCTCCAAGGACTATGGCGAGATCGCCCGCCAGTACCGGCCGGGTCATGCCGATTATACCTACGACACCAAATACGGCCTGCGCGACTATCGCGGTGGTGGCCGTTCTTCGGCCCGCGAGACAGCGGCGCGGGTGGCGGCCGGAGCCTTGGCCCGCAAGGTCGTGCCCGGCATGATCGTGCGCGGCGCACTGGTCTCGATGGGGGAAAAATCGATCGACCGCGCCAACTGGAACTGGAATTTCGTTGGCGACGCCGAAAATCCATTCTTCACGCCCGATCCGGCATCGGTCGCCGTCTTCACCGCGTATCTTGACGGCATCCGCAAGGCGGGTTCCTCGGTCGGCGCGGTAATCGAGATCGTCGCCGACGGCGTTCCGGCAGGCCTGGGCGCACCAATCTACGCCAAGCTCGACCAAGACATTGCCTCGGGCCTGATGTCGATCAATGCCGTCAAGGGTGTCGAGATCGGCAACGGCTTCGAGGCCGCCCGCATCGCCGGCGAAGAAAATGCCGACGAGATGCGTATCGGCAATGACGGCAAGCCGGTCTTCCTGTCCAACAATGCCGGCGGCATCCTCGGCGGCATCTCCACCGGCCAGGCGATCGTCGCGCGCTTCGCCGTCAAGCCGACCTCGTCGATCCTGACCCCGCGAAAGTCGATCGACAAGGACGGCAACGACGTCGAGATCATGACCAAGGGCCGGCACGATCCGTGCGTCGGCATCCGCGCCGTGCCGGTCGGCGAGGCGATGGTTGCCTGCGCGATCGCCGATCACTATCTGCGTCATCGGGGACAGACAGGGAGAGGAGAGGGCAGTAGGGCAGTAGGGCAGTAGGGCAGTATGTTATCCCGCCGAAGCAGCCAATTTTTTCCTTTTCCCTAATCCCTTACTGCCCTACTGCCTTACTGCCCTATCCCCTGCGAGAGCGAAGCGAGCGTCCATGCCTTACGACCAGAAGAAGATCGTCGAAGCCCTGCGCGCCTTCGAACGCGGCGAGATTGTCGTCGTCATGGACGATGACGGGCGCGAGAACGAGGGCGACCTGATCGTCGCCGCCGTCCATTGCACGCCGGAAAAGATGGCGTTCATCGTCCGCAATACCTCTGGTATCGTCTGCACGCCGATGCCGCGCGAGGAGGCCAAGCGCCTCAACCTGTCGCCGATGGTCGCCGACAACGACTCGGCCCACACCACCGCCTTCACCGTCAGCGTCGATTTCAAGCACGGCACCACGACCGGCATTTCGGCCGACGACCGCACATTGACCGTGCGCAATCTTGCCAACGGCAATGTCGGCGCCTCCGATTTCGTCCGCCCCGGCCACATCTTTCCGCTGATTGCGCGCGAAGGCGGTGTGCTGATGCGTTCGGGCCATACCGAAGCCGCGGTCGATTTGTGCAAGCTTGCCGGCCTGCCGCCGGTCGGTGTCATTTCCGAGCTGGTCAATGATGACGGCACCGTCATGCGCGGCCCGCAGGTGCAGGCCTTCGCCGAAAAGAACGTTTTGAAGCAGATTTCGGTCGCCGACCTCATCGCCTATCGCCAGCGCAAGGAAACGCTGGTCGAGCGTGTCGCCTGTTCGGAGATCGACACGCCCGGCGGCAAGGCGCAGGTCTTCACCTACACGCTGCCCTGGGACTCGATGCACCATGTGGCGATCGTCTTCGGCGACATCCGCGACGGCGAGGAGGTGCCGGTGCGACTGCATTCCGAGGATGTTGTGACGGACGTTTTCGGCACCGGCCACAGGCTGGACGGCATCATGAAATCGATGGGCGAGCGTCGGCGCGGCGTCATCGTCTATCTGCGCGAAGGTTCCGTCGGCGTCGCCCATCAGGAGCGCAACCGGCCGGCTGCCGGCGACCGCGAGGACCATGAAGAGGCGCGCCGCCGCGAAAGCGAATGGCGCGAGATCGGCCTGGGCGCGCAAATCTTGAAGGATCTGGGCATTTCCTCGATCAACCTGATCGCCTCGCGCGAACGCCACTATGTCGGCCTTGAAGGTTTCGGCATCCACATCGCCAAGACCGAGATTCTCTAGGACTGGTTTAGCGGATCGCCGGCATGCGTCCGGTCCCGCTTGGCACCGGACGCATGGAGTCTATTCGGCAGGAACCGCGGCTGTTTCGCGCGCGGAGATGTCACTATCGCCCGTGGCAAGGCTGCGCTGGCCGGCGAGCACGGTGACCAGCGCGACAGTGCCCGCCGCCACCGACACCAGGAAGCCGCTCTGTGCACCGAAGGCGTCCACCACCCATCCGGCGGCGAAGGAGCCGAGCGCCATGCCGATGCCAATGCCGGTCATGACCCAGGTCACGCCCTCGGTCAGCATCGCCTCCGGCACGCGCCGCTCGATCAGGCCGAATGCCGTGATGAAGGTCGGCGAGATCGCCACACCGCTAACGAAGACAGCCAGCGCCAGAAGCGGCACCGTGTCTGCGACAAGCAACGGCAGCGTGGTGAGCGCGATGATGGCGATCGCGATGGCAAGCTGAATTTGCAGCGGTGTTTTCAGGTTCAGAGCGCCGAGGACGATGCCGACGACGAACGATCCGAGGGCATAGACGCCGATGACGAGGCTGGCGGCGCCCGGCTGGCCGAGCTCCTTGGTGATCGCCACGGTGCTCACCTCCGTGGTTGCGAAGGTCGCGCCGATGAAGATCAGGGCCAAGGTGATGATTTGGACCGGCCGCAGGCGGATTGCCGATCCGCGCGAACCCTGGTCGACCGGTCGCACGCGCGGCTCGGTCGAGCGCTGCAGGATGAGGGCTGTCGAGCCGGAGGCGAGGAACAATGTGCTCGCCAGCATTCCCGCTTCCGGGAAAAGCGCGACGCTCAGGCCAACCGACAGCGAAGCCCCGGCGATGTAGACCAGCTCGTCCGCCGCCGATTCGAAGGCGAACGCCGTGTTCATCTCGGGGCGATCCCGGAAGAGCTCTGTCCAGCGCGCGCGCACCATCGCTGGGATGCTGGGCATTACGGCGGCCAGCAGCGCTGACACGAACAGTGTCCATATCGGCAAGTCCTGATTGGCCGCCGTAATCAGCACTACGAAGGCGAGCACGGAAATAACGGTGGTGGGCGCCACAATCCGCGCCTGGCCGAGGCGGTCCACCAGCCGCGATATCTGCGGCGCGACAAAAGCATTGGCCAGCGCATATGTCGCGGAGACGGCCCCGGCCAGCCAGTACTCGCCATGCGTCTGCGACAGCATCGCGACGATTCCGATCGGAGCCATGGCCATCGGCATCCGGGCAACGAAGCCGGCTGCGGCGAAGCCCTTGGCTCCCCTTGCCTTGAAGATTTCGCGATAGGGATTGGGCATGAGAACACTCCTGGATTTTTGAGGCCCAGCCACTTATATACGTGGCGTATGCAAATCAGATAATGACATACGTAGCGTATGTCAATTAATATACGAGACGTATGTGAAGGAATGGGCGAATGGGGCACAAACCTCGCAAGGAGATGATCGCCGAAACCCGCACCAAACTGGTCGCGGCGGCGCGCCATGCCTTTGGCACTGTCGGCTATGCCGAGGCCTCGATGGACGACTTCACCGCATCGGCCGGGCTGACGCGCGGCGCGCTTTATCATCACTTCGGCGACAAGAAGGGCCTTCTCCAGGCGGTTATCGCCGAGATCGACGCCGAGATGTTGGCCCGGTTGAAGATCGTGTCAGTCAGGGCGGACACTCTCTGGCAGGGCTTTGTCGACGAATGCACCGCCTATATCGAGATGGCGCTGGAGCCGGAGATCCAGCGTATTGTCCTTCGCGACGGACCGGCGGTGCTCGGCGATCCTTCGCAATGGCCGAGCCAGAACGAATGCATCCGCTCGATGAGCGAGAACCTTCGAAAGCTGAGGGACGAGGGAACCATCGTTGCCGTTGATCCCGAAGCCGCAGCAAGGCTGGTCAGCGGCGCCTCGCTACATGCCGCGCAGTGGATCGCAAATTCGGAAAATCCAGAAGCGACGTCGAAAAAGGCGGTGAAGGCGTTCAACGTGCTTTTGGAGGGACTGCTCAGGCAAGGCCGCAGGATTGGCCGTCCACAAGCACCGGCTGAGGTGGACAAATCGCCGGCCTGAGCCTGTATCAAGACCACCAAAGGCAAGGCGCGATCTCGAATGGGACGGGCGAAGCGCGCCTCAAGATTCGGGCAGCTCCCGCCGGACCCAACCAGCACCCAACGCCTAAACTCTGTTGAACGTCTGCCTTTGGCGGTTGCAAAACATGGTCAAAGCCGCCGGGCGCGCCTATATCGGGGGCATGGTCACAAGGCTTTATACCCACCCGATCTTCCTCGAGCATATAACGCCGCCCGGTCATCCGGAGCGGCCGGACCGCCTGCGCGCCATCGAGCGCGTGCTCGACGACGAGGCCTTTGCGGCCCTTGATCGTGCCGAGGCGCCGGAAGGCGACGAGGCCACCATCCTCTACGCACACCCGCAGGAATTCGTCGAATGGGTCCGCGCTTTGATGCCGGACACCGGTATCGCTCGTGTCGACGCCGACACCACCGCCAGCCCGAAAAGCTGGCAGGCGGCCGTCACGGCGATTGGCGCTGCCAACGCCGCCGTCGACGATGTCTTTCGGGGCGACGTGGCCAATGTCTTTGTCGCCGCCCGGCCGCCCGGCCACCACGCCGAAAAGACCACGTCCATGGGCTTCTGCCTGTTCAACACCGCGGCGATCGCGGCGCGCTACGCGCAAAGGCAGCACCAGGCCGAGCGTGTTGCCATCGTCGACTGGGACGTCCACCACGGCAATGGCACGCAGGATATTTTCTGGGACGATCCGTCGGTGCTCTATTGCTCGACGCACCAGATGCCGCTTTACCCGGGGACCGGGGCGGTGAGCGAAACCGGCGCCGGCAACATCGTCAACGCGCCGCTGGCGCCGCAGACCGGCAGCGAGGTTTTCCGCGACGCTTTCCTGTCGCGGATCTTGCCGGCGCTCGACAATTTCGCGCCCGACCTCATCATCATTTCCGCCGGCTTCGACGCGCACCACCGCGATCCGCTGGCCGAGATCAACCTGACCGAGGACGATTTCGACTGGGCAACCGGCCAGTTGATGCAGCGCGCCGGTCGCCACAGCGACAACCGGCTCGTCAGCATGCTCGAGGGCGGCTACGATCTGCAGGGATTGGCATTTTCGGTCGCCGCCCATGTCGGGCGACTGATGAAAGGATAGACGATGGCTGGTGAGAGCAACGAAGACGTCAAGGCGATGAGCTTCGAGCAGGCGCTCGACGCGCTGGAGAAAATCGTCGATGATCTGGAGCGCGGCGACGTGCCGCTCGACCAGTCGATTCGCATCTATGAGCGTGGCGAGGCGCTAAAACTCCATTGCGACCGGCTGCTCAAGGCGGCCGAGGACAAGGTCGAGAAGATCAGGCTTTCGCGCGACGGCAAGCCGGTGGGGACCGAGCCGCTGGATGCGGAGTAAAGCACGGTCTCCAACGACAATTTCGCCGTGCGGCTTTTCGACATGATCATGATTGAGGATAATACTCATCCCGCTTGAAACGGCTCCAGGACGAGAGGAGATTGCGAACGATGTGCAGAAACATCAAGACCCTGTTCAATTTCGATCCGCCGGCAACCGATGACGAGGTCCGCGATGCCGCACTTCAGTTTGTCCGCAAGCTGAGCGGAACGACACGGCCGTCGAAACAGAACCAGCATGCGTTCGACCACGCCGTCGAGGCCATAGCCGCGTCTGCGCGCGAATTGCTGGACAGCCTCGAGACGACACAGCATCCGCGCAATCGCGACGAGGTGGCGGCCAAGGCGAAAGCCAGGTCTGCACTCCGCTTCGCCTGAGGAAGACCGCATGAGCTTCTTTCCCGGAAACGACCCTCTGCCCGGTGACGCCTTCGCCAGCGACCAGATCGAACTGATGGTTATTCCGAACGCCAAGGACATTGGCGGCTTTCAGGTTCGCCGTGCCTTGCCGACCGCCAGGCGTCGGCTGGTCGGTCCGTTCATCTTCTTCGATCGCATGGGACCGGCGATTTTGCGGGCCGGCCAGGCGCTTGATGTCCGCCCGCATCCCCATATCGGCCTGTCGACGGTCACTTACCTGTTCGACGGCAAGATCAGGCATCGCGATTCGCTCGGCACCGAAATGGTCATCCAGCCCGGCGACGTGAATTTGATGACCGCCGGTCGCGGCATCGTCCATTCCGAGCGTACGCCGCAGGAGCTGCGCGGTGCGCCGATGTCGGTTTCCGGCCTGCAGACATGGCTGGCGCTGCCGGACGATAAAGAGGAGGTCGACCCGATCTTCGAGAATACCGCGGCCATGCGTCTGCCCGAAATCGACGCTGAAGGCGTCAGCGGGCGCGTTGTCATTGGCGCGTTTGCCGGGCTGCGGTCACCGGTCGTGACCGCTTCGGACACGCTCTATGCAGACCTCAGCCTGGCGCCCGGCGCCAGCGTGAAAATCCCTGCCGATGCCGAGGAGCGCGCCATCTATACGTTGAAAGGCGAGGTTTCGATCTCCGGTGACCGCTTCCCGGCAGAGCGGCTGCTGGTGTTCCGGCCCGGCGACGAGATCGTCGTGTCGTCGGAGGGTGGAGCGCATTTCATGCTGTTCGGCGGCGCCTCGCTCGGCTCCAAGCGCTACATCTGGTGGAATTTCGTGTCATCGTCGAAGGAACGCATCGAACAGGCGAAAGAAGAATGGAAGACAGGCCGTTTCGATATCGTTCCGGGGGATGAAGAAGAGTTCATTCCGCTGCCGGACAATTAATGCATGTCGCGCAAAAGTGTGCAGCGGTTTTGCGATAACGACATGCATAAAACAACAACCTAAAGCGCGTCGCGTCAGGTCGGTCGAACGCGACGCGCTTTAGAGCGCCGCGCGTCCTTTTTGACGCGTAAACGAAACCCTAACAGTTTGAAGCTATGCCGCGTCACTCGCACGCATTTACATTCGCCGGCCAGCAGCCTATTTCGCAGATGAATAAAAAGCAGGCCACAGCACCAGTGAACGCAAAGCTCCATACGCCACTTCTCGACAAGGTCCGCATCCCGGCCGACCTCAGGACGCTTGACGAACGTCATCTGCCGCAATTGGCATCGGAGCTTCGCACCGAGTTGATCGATGCCGTGTCACATACCGGCGGACATCTCGGTGCCGGGCTTGGCGTGGTCGAACTGACGGTGGCATTGCACTATGTCTTCAACACGCCAGACGACCGGCTGATCTGGGATGTCGGTCACCAGGCCTATCCGCACAAGATCCTGACCGGCCGCCGCGACCGTATCCGCACGCTGCGGCAAGAGGGCGGCCTGTCCGGTTTCACCCAGCGCGCCGAGAGCGAATACGATCCGTTCGGCGCCGCCCACTCCTCGACCTCGATCTCCGCCGGCCTCGGCATGGCAATGGCACGCGATCTCTCCGGGGGCCGCAACAATGTCATTGCCGTTATCGGCGACGGCGCCATGTCGGCCGGCATGGCCTATGAGGCGATGAACAATGCCGGCGCGCTCGATGCCCGGCTGATCGTCATCCTCAACGACAACGACATGTCGATCGCTCCGCCGACCGGGGCGATGAGCGCCTATCTGGCCCGCCTGGCGTCGGGCAAGGCCTATCTGGGCTTGCGCGATTTCGGCAAGAAGCTGACCTCCTATCTCGGCGAGCGCGCCGATCGCGCCATCAAGCGGGCGGTCGAGCATGCGCGCGGTTACGTCACCGGCGGCACGCTGTTCGAGGAAATGGGTTTTTATCACATCGGCCCGATCGACGGTCACAATCTCGAGCACCTGATCCCGGTGCTGAAGAACGTCCGCGACAATGCCGACGGTCCGGTGCTGATCCACGTCGTGACCCAGAAGGGCAAGGGCTATGGACCGGCCGAGGCGGCCGCCGACAAATATCATGGCGTCAACAAATTCGACGTCATCACCGGCGCGCAGGCCAAGGCGCCGGCCAACGCGCCGAGCTACACGAAAGTCTTTGCCGAAAGCCTGATCCAGGAAGGCCGCGAAGATGATCGCATCGTCGCCATCACTGCCGCCATGCCGAACGGCACCGGCCTCGACCTCTTCGGCGAGGCGTTCCCGTCGAGGACCTTCGATGTCGGTATCGCCGAGCAGCACGCGGTGACTTTTGCCGCCGGCCTTGCCACGGAAGGCTTCAAACCTTTCGCGGCGATCTATTCGACCTTCCTGCAGCGTGCCTACGACCAGGTCGTCCACGACGTGGCGATCCAGAAACTGCCGGTGCGCTTCCCGATCGATCGCGCCGGCTTCGTCGGGGCCGACGGGGCGACCCATTGCGGCGCCTTCGACACGACTTTTTTGGCGACGCTGCCCGGTTTCGTCGTCATGGCCGCGGCGGATGAGGCGGAACTGCGACACATGGTGCGCACGGCGGCAAGCTACGATGAAGGCCCCATCGCCTTTCGTTACCCGCGCGGCAACGGCGTCGGCGTCGACCTGCCGGAGCGTGGCTCGGTTCTCGAAATCGGCAAGGGCCGTATCGTCAGGGAAGGCACCAAGGTTGCACTGCTTTCGTTCGGCACGCGGCTGCAGGATTGCCTGGCTGCGGCCGAGGAGCTCGGCGCGGCAGGGCTTTCCACCACGGTCGCCGATGCTCGTTTCGCCAAGCCGCTCGACGAGGATTTGATCCGGCGGCTGGCGCGCTCGCACGAAGTGCTGGTAACAGTCGAAGAGGGCGCGGTCGGTGGCTTCGCCAGCCATGTGCTGCAATTCCTCGCCCATGAAGGGCTGCTGGAAAACGGCCTGAAGGTACGCCCGCTTGTGTTGCCCGACACTTTTGTCGATCACGCCAAGCCCGAAAAGATGTATGCCGACGCCGGGCTTGATGCCGCCGGTATCGTGCGCACCGTCTTCGCGGCGCTGGGACACACCGCCAGCGCGCAAAGCGCCTGAATCAAAGTCTCAACGGCTTGCATCAGTTTGCCGACCGACGGTCGTAACTGTCTGTTTGCGTTGTCATTTGGCATTCGCCTACGGTGGTCCTGTCCCCCAAACTTCCGGACATTGTCTACGAATATGATGGAGAGGCGGACTTTCCACGTCGATGCGCAGCGTGCCGCAATAACTTTCATCGCTCGTCGAAAGCTCGTGCCGCCGCATCAATGTTGGGCGTCTCAGTATCTCCGAGGCATGCCTCGTTGTCCTGCCTCAAATTCCTCTCTCTAAGCGAGCGCAGCGACGATCAGGCCGACATAGGTGAGCTGGTGCAAGAACTGGTCAGCCCCATGCAGGGCCCAGTATGTCCGTGTGTCGGGGCCAGCATGGCTGCGCCCGGACAGCCCGGCTTTGGTGTAGTCTGTCGCGTAGTGGACCGTGAATTCCGCGGCAGAAAGCAGGACGATTGCGGTGGGTTCGAGCCCGGCGATGAGAAGGGCCGGCAAGGAGCCTAGCGCATGCAAGCCCGCGTGGACATAGCCGCCGACGCGGCGCAGATCGCCCTTTCCGCCCAACATCCAGCCGGGCTGGAGCAGATAGTCGGCAATGAAGTGCTTTAGCTGGAGGCAGAAAAGCATTGCGAACGTCAAAGTCATCATTTCCATGACCATACTCCATGGCCGCAGCGGTTGTTCAAGTTGCGAGCGTGTGTATCAGGACCGGGACTGTCTTCCCGCGAACATTGGTGATGCCAAGTGGCTGCGCGGCGATCTGGCCGCTTGTCTGCGCAAGCGTCATGTCGCTGAGCACGATTTCGACGCCGTGTTCCTTGGCGACGCCAACGAGACGGCTTGCCAGATTGACCGTATCGCCGATGGCCGTATAGCTCAGCCGTTCGGCCGATCCGACATTGCCGACAATCGCGGTGCCGGTATTGATGCCAATTCGCACCCGTATGTCGCTGTGGTCCGGCGAAACGGCGGGCAGCGCATGCATCGCGGCCCGGATCGCGGCTGCAGCGCTGCATGCGCGGCGTGCGTGATCCGGCACGGCTGTCGGTGCGTTCCAGATGGCCATGACGGCGTCGCCAATGAACTTGTCGACGGTGCCTCCTTCGGAATGAATGGCTTCGACTGCAAGCGTGAGAAAGTTGGTGAGATGCGGCTGGACATCGGGGCCGAGCCGCTCGGTGAGTTCGGTGAAGCCCGGCAGATCGGCAAACATCACCGTCACTTCCACGAGCCTACCGCCGGGCGCAGGCTCAAGCCCGCCCGCGACGAGAGGCCGGACGACGTCGAGCGGCATGTATTTGGCGAAAGCCGACAACCCGACCGCCATGCGCTTCAGCGCCTCCGAGAAATCATTGAGTTCGGCCAGGAATGTCGGAACATGCCGCACCTGGTCGAGCGAGAACCGTTCGATCTCACGGAGCTGCGCGGCAAGCTGGCGGATTGGCCTGGCGAAAAGCAGGTTCGAAAAGAGCACGGCAGTGGCCGCTGCCAGCACGACCAGCCCGGCGACCACCAGCAGCACCCGACGCGTGTTGCGGTCGATCTCTTCCGCGAAGGAGGAGCGCGGTATCGCGGTCAGGAGCCGCCATTGTTCGAATGGGAGCGCAAACGACGAGACGTAGACCGGGCCGATCTCGCCACCATCAACCAGCGTGCGAAATTCGTTCCCTTTCATCATCGAAATGGCGTCGCCCACCGCGGCGGCAAGCGCATCGCTCTTTGGAAAATCGCGAAGATGAGCAGGCATAGGACCGCCGGGCGCATCCGATGCAGCCAGTACTTTGTCGCTACCGCCCAGCACGAACGTCTTGCCGTGACCTGATACTTGCAGACCACTCAGCGCCTGCGACAAATTGGCGAAACTCACGGCCACCATGACCACGCCCTGGTACCTGCCATAGAGCTCGACCCGCTTTGAAACAACCACCGAGGGCTCGAAGCCATTGGGCAGGACGTCGATCACGCTCCAGACAGGTTCCGTCGAGTCCATCGCCCGGCGATACCAGGGCGCACCGAGCGCTAGGTAAGCGGTCTCGCCGTGGATGCGTTCTTCGAACATCACATCGCCGGGGATGGGATGATAGATATCACGGCGCAACGGGCGCGGCTTCCCCCGCATGCCCGGGCCGATTTCAACCATCTCGATCTTGCCGCCGGCCGCCGCGTGCGAGCCGAAAAACCGTCCGTCGGGGAAGCCAAATCCGATCCAGCCGATTGCGCGCTGTTCACGCAGCAGCGACAGGAACAGGAATTCGCGTCTGACCTCGTCATCGGCCTTGATCGTGCCTTGGAACAGGATCGAGCGGATAATCTCGGCCGTGCCTGCCACGACGGCCAGCGTTGATGTCAATTCGCCGCGGACAGAATCGGCACTCTGGGCGCCAAGGCTGGCGACGATCTTCTCGACATTGCGGGTTGCCGTGCGCTCCCAGATGATATGCACCGATGCAGCCGTCGACATGACCGCCATGAGCAGCAGCGCCGTCATCGCCCGCCCAAGCGCTATGCGCGGCAGGCGGCACCTACCGGTCGCGGCGTTCGGTAATGAGTCGCGCGCTGCGGTCAAATGTTGCATAGGCCCAAGCCCAATCGAGGAAGACAACGGTGCGGTTGCGGAAACCGACAAGGAACCACAGATGCGCGAAGCTCCAGAGCAGCCAGGCTAGGAAACCGCTCAGTTGGATGGGTCCCAAATCCGCGACGGCGGCCTTGCGGCCGATTGTGGCGAGATTTCCGTAGTCGGCGTAGCGGAAAGGTTCTGCCGTCCGCCCCGCAAGTCGCGCCTTGATGAGGTCTGCCACATAGCTGCCCATTTGCTTCGCGGCAGGGGCGACGCCCGGAACCGGACGCCCGTCCTTGCCCTTTACCGAAGCGGTATCACCGATGACATAGACGCCTTCGCGGCCGGGCACATGCAGATGTTCGTCGACAACGACGCGGCCGGCGCGATCGGCCGCGACGTCCAGCCATTTCGCCGCCCTCGAGGCCATGACGCCGGCAGCCCAGAGCACACAGGCTGAAGCGACGCATTGCCCATCCGCGAGCGCGACGCCATTGTCGTCGCACTCCGTAACCGCGGCGCCGAGCTTGACCTCGACGCCAAGCTTTTCGAGCTGCGATTTGGCCGATTGCGAGAGCTTCTCCGGAAATGCGGTGAGCAGCCGTTCGTCGGCCTCGACAAGTACAACCCTTGCGGTCGAGGAATCGAAGTTGCGGAAATCGCGAACGATCGCCTTGCGCGCGAGTTCGATGATAGCGCCCGCGAGTTCGACGCCGGTGGGTCCGCCGCCGACAACCACAAAGGTAAGGAGTTTTTCACGAAGAGCCGGATCGTCGGTCACTTCTGCCTTTTCGAACGCGCTCAATATGCGGGCGCGAATTTCGGTGGCGTCGCCTATGGTCTTGAGGCCGGGAGCATTTGCTTCCCAGGCGTCGTGACCGAAATAGGCGTGGCGGGCGCCGGTGGCGATGATCAGGTAATCGTAGGGAATTCGCCTGCTGCCGGTCAGCACAGTCCGCGCAGCGGTGTCGACGCCCTCCACCTTTTCCATCAGGACGGTTGCATTCTTCTGGCTGGCGAGGACGTGCCGGATCGGCGTGGCGATCTGCGCCGGAGATAGGCCGGCCGTCGCCACCTGATAAAGCAGCGGCTGGAACAGATGATAATTGCGGTGGTCGACGACAGTGATATCGACCGGCGTGTTGCGCAACCCGAGCGCTGCGTTGAGGCCGCCGAAGCCCGCGCCGAGAATGACGACCCGCGGCCGGCGCGGTGGAAGCACATCTGTTTTGGCCGGCGTCGCTTCCAATTCTGCCAAGATCATCACTTCTTCGCTGGATTGCCGCAGCATTGTTCACGCTCCGCGACGGAAATAGCCGTCGACCAGATAGTCCAACGATACGACGCCTGCACCGCGAGCCAAAATGAGCAGCAGCAGCGAACTCCACATGAGGTGTTCGCCCCAGTGTCCCGGATAGACGAAGATCTGGATCACCGCGACTACCCCGAGCAGCATCAGCGCGCCGAGGCGCGAGAACAGGCCGAGGAAAAGCAATGCGGCGCCGATGATTTCGGCGGCTGTCGCGAGCGAGGCCGCCAGCGCCGGGTCGATCAGCGGCAGATTATATTCAAACGCGAAAAGCTGTAGCGTTACCGGCCAGGAAGCGAGCTTGGTCTGCGCCGATTGCCAGAACACGTGGGCGACCGCGACGCGAGCCGCCAACTGAACGAGAGAAAGGGGTATGCTGCCCGCCAGGTTCAGAGCCCTGCGGTAGGCGGCGGCTAGGCTGCGGCCACTGGTTGAAGGCATTTCGCGGGTCACGCTCATTGATCTCTCCATTTTCGATTACTGCGGGTGGTCGAAGCCGATGCCGGTCACCAAGCCTTCGCCGAACAGGCTGACGAGGGCGCCGAGGACATCGAACATCGGTTCGTGCGTGAGGGCGCGTGAAACGGCCCTCTCCAGGCCGAGGCCCTTTTTCAGAGAATGGCGGAACGAGAACTGGGCGCTCGTGAGGCGCGCGAAGCGTACATTGTCGCCGTGCCTCCAGAGCGCGATGCGCTCGGCTTTTCGCTGCCAGACATCAGCTTGATCCGGAACGCCTCCGTTCTGATGCGCCGACCAGATCGACAGTACCGGCCAATGCGACATAACGAGGCGCAAGGATGGCTGGAGCATCAGTTCGAGGGTCGAGCTAGAGGCTTCGCCATCCAGTGCCGCCAGGTTCAGGGCCGGCAGTGATGCCGCATCAAGCGCCTCGGCGATCGCCCATTCAAGCCGCGCCGTTTCCGCGACGAAGGGCATTTCAGCCAGACCTTCGAAGGCCCCGAGGAAGCGCGGGAAGTCGGAGCCGTAGCGCACCAGCCTTGGCTCGCTGGGGGGATGCTGACGAATGAACTCGCTTGCGGCATAGCGGAAGAACCGCTCATCGACCATGCGAACGACGACTGGGAATACGGCCATCAGCGTCGCTGTCAGCGAGGCGCGGGTATTGTTCTGATAGATGCGCAGCCGTCGGCATGGATCGGCGCGGCCCGCTGAAACGAGCGACGAAAGGCCGAATTGCGGGTTGCCAAGCACGGACTGCGCGATGATGTTCTGCAGGTGCTCAAGCGGCAGCATGGCGGTTCCTCCTGACGTCACGGTCTGCAGCGAGGCGCGCCGGCTTGATCGCATCGAAAGCGGCAAGCACCGGCATCTGGCCGCGCGGTGCATCGCGTTCGAACGGAACGACGATGCCTGGAGCGGACTGCTTCGGCGCGGAAACAGGAAGGGAATCCTGCCGCTTGCGGAAGGCGATCGAAGCGGCAAGCATATCCGCCCACATGGCTTCGCCCAGCAGCACGTCGAGCACGGGCACGTCGGTATCCCATTCGATCAGCGTGGGGCGTGGGCCGAATTTCTCGATCGCGCCGGCATAGAGTGACCACACGGCGGGCGGCACGCGCGAGCCGTGGTCGTCGATCAGGACCGTGTCATCGCCAACGTCGTTGACGGCATGGCCCGCCAGATGGATCTCGCCGATCGCCTCGGCAGGCAGCACCTCGATGAACGCAGCCGCGTCGAAGCCGAGATTGTGGGCGGAAACGTAGACGTTGTTGACGTCGAGAAGCAGACCGCATCCCGTGCGCTTCACAAGCTCGGCCAAGAACTCGGCCTCCGTCATCGTCGAACCGCTGAACTCGATATAGGCAGAGAGATTTTCAATCAGGATGCGGCGCTTCAGAGTGTCCTGAACGAGCCTGATATTGTTGGCGACGATCGCGAGCGCTGCTTCGTCGTAACGGAGCGGCAACAGGTCGTTGAGGTAGGCGCCATCGGCGCCGCTCCAGGCGAGGTGTTCGGAAACAAGATCGGGTTCGAAGCGCACGCATACCTTGCGCATGCGTTCCAGATGGTCGCGGTCGACGCCGGAAGCGCTGCCGAGAGACAGCCCTACGCCGTGAACAGAAAGGGGGTAGGTCTCACGCAGATTTTCGAGCGCGGCGACGGCAGCAGAACCGCCCATGTAGTTTTCGGCATGAACCTCCAGCCAACCCGCCGACGGGCGGCGGCTCAGCATTTCAGCAATGTGCGGCGAGCGAAGACCGATGCCCGCAGCTTGCGGAATTGGGAGGGTGGGAAGCTTATTGGGCATCAGTCGTCTCCATTGGGTTGCGTGGGAGTGGATCAGGCCTTGGGTTCGGTGCTGCCGCTGGCAAGCTTTCCGCAAGTGCCGGCCGGCACATAGATCCATGCGTCGGACTGGTTGTCGGCCGTAGAGGTCCCGGCGCAAGAATGCGTGGCGGTCTGGCAATCGTTCTGGCCGGCCTTGACGACGCCGTAACACTTTTCGAACGAGAACTCCGGCTGAGCGGCCGGACCGGCGAAGGCAGCGCTGGCGGCGAGCGTGGTAGCCGCGGCCAAAGCCGAGCCGATGAGCGATTTGGTATTGATCATGATTTCCGTCTCCTGGGTTTGTGTTTAGTTCAGACCGGCGATCAGCCCGTCTGAAGCCACTCTCTTCGATCGCAGCCATCAACTGAAATGCTGTCTTGGCATGGTTTCGATAGACGCGCTGTATGCGCCGGCTGCATGAAAAGAGCCCTCCGGAGGGTTGCCGGAGGGCTCAGCAAACCGGCATCCAGAGGGGATAATGCCGGCCCGGGAGTTGTTGTCAGAGGTAGCGTTCGTGGATGTCCACCGTCGAACGCTGTCCGATGTGGTTGTAGTTGGCTTCGAGCCATTCCTCGGCGCGTTCACGGCCGCGGTCGCGAAGATCCGTAAGCAGGCCCCAATCGGCATTGAGCTTGCTGGAGACGCCAAGCTTTTTCATGGTCTCGTCATCCGAAATGCCGTGGACGAAGATGCGCTTGAGGTCGAGCGCCTGGCCCGCCTCCGAGTCGATCAGTTGCGTGACGAAGGCGATCGCCCGCATTTCCCGCAAAAGCGAAGAGTTGAAGCTTATCTCGTTGATGCGATTAAGGATATCCGTCGCCGAGCGCGGCAGTTCGGCGCGTTCTATAGGGTTGATGTGTACGATCAGCACGTCCGGCGTGTCGCAGGAATAGATCAGCGGGAAGATTGCCGGATTTCCCATATAACCGCCGTCCCAATAGGCCTCGCCGTCGATCTCGACGGCTTGGAACAGGAACGGCAGGCATGCCGACGCCATGATGGCGTCGATCGACAGCTCGTCATTGGAGAAAACCTTAACCTTCCCGGTCCGCACATTGGTCGCGCAGATGTTGAGTTTCAGAGGACAGCGCGACATGCGGACGGCATCGAGATCGATAGACTGCTCGAGAACGTTTTTCAGCGGATTGAAATTCAAGGGATTGAACTGATAGGGCGACATCAATCGCGTCACCATGTCGAGCATCAGGAAGGCCGGGGAATATTCGAGCGAACGCGACCCGGTCATCTTGTCAAGCAGGCTCGGCTGCAGAGGGCTGAAGGCCGCCGCGTGGCTGACGCGGCGCCAGAAATTCGCAAGCGCCTTCTGCGCGCCGCGCCGTCCGCCTTCGGCGATCCCGTAGGCAAGCACCGCGGCGTTCATGGCCCCGGCGCTGGTGGCGACTGCCCCCTCGAGGGACAAGTTCTCCTCGTCAAGGAGCCGATCGATGACACCCCATGTGAAGGCGCCGTGCGCGCCTCCGCCCTGAAGCGCGAGGTTGATCGTCCGCTTCCCGCGGACCACGCTGGGCGCGGCCGGTTCCGATTGGCTGGAGGCAAGCTTCACAACCTCGGCATGAGTGTTCATCGGGTACCCTCCTCGCGTAAAATTGCAGACGTTTTGACGATGACGGTGCGCTCAGTGCGCAGTCCAGCCGCCGTCGATCGGCAAGGCTGTCCCGGTGATCGAAGCTGCGCAGTCACTGCAGAGAAACACCGCAAGCGCTCCCATCTCTTCCACAGTCGCAAAGCGCCTGGTCGGCTGGTTCTTCAGAAAGATGTCGCGGATAACGGCGTCGCGGGCGATGTTGTGCGACTTCGCCTGATCCTCGATTTGTTTCTCGACGAGCGGCGTCCAGACATAGCCTGGACAGATCGCGTTCGAAGTCACGCCGTACTCGGCGCCCTCGAGTGCGACCACCTTCGTCAACCCGACCATGCCGTGCTTGGCGGCGACATAGGCTGATTTGAACGGCGAGGCGATCAGCCCATGGGCGGAAGCGATGTTGATGATGCGGCCATAGCCGCGACCCTTCATCGGCTCGAAGGTCGCCTGGATCAGATGGAAAGCCGAACTCAGGTTGATCGCCAGGATCGAGTCCCATTTGGCGACGGGAAATTCGCTGACTGGCGCAACATGCTGTATGCCCGCGTTGTTGATCACGATGTCGATCTGGCCGAAGCGCGCAACGGCCCGTTCCACCATCATGTGGATAGCGTCGCGGTTCGACATGTCGGCGTTGTCGTAAGCGACGTCGACGTCATTTTCCTCGGCCAAGGCGGCACGCTGCGTTTCGATTTCCACCGGATCCCCGAACCCGTTCAGCATGACGGCAGCACCGTTCTGCGCCAGGGCGCGGGCGATGCCGAGGCCGATGCCGCTGGTCGAGCCGGTCACGATCGCCGTCCGGCCTTCCAGGGGGCGGCGCATCGCAAGCGTATCGGTTTCAGGTTTGCTGACGTTGAGCATTTCGGTCTCCGTTGATGTGCCGCAACGCTGCGGCTGTTCTGCGGGACCTTGAGCGAAGCGCGCTCAACAATAAAATGCCGCTGTGCTATCAAATCCATGCGTCCATTGCATTGGCTGGAGAAGGCTCGGGCGCGCTAGGGGATTGGCATGGACATCCACCACATCCGATATTTCCTCGCCGTCTGCGATACGCGGAACTTCACGCGCGCCGCCGAGAAATGCAACGTCACCCAGCCGGCGCTCAGCCGCGCGATCCAGCAGCTCGAGGACGAGGTCGGCGGCCTTTTGTTCCGGCGCGAGCGCAATCTGACCCACATCACCGATCTTGGCGCGCTGCTTCGGCCGCGTTTCCAACAGATATCAGATGAACTGAGCGGCGTGCGTCAGGAAGCCTCGCGCTTCCTTTGTCTCAAGGACGCGAATCTGAAGGTCGGCATCATGTGCACGATCGGCCCGCGCCGCTTCACCGGTTTGCTCACGGATTTCAACATGCGCCACAAGGGAATTCAGTTGCAGTTGGTTGAAGGGGTACCAAGCCGGCTCTCACAACTGCTCGAGGCGGGCGACATCGACGTCGCAATCATGTCGTCGAGTGAAAAGTTCCCGGAACGCTTCGACGTGACGCCACTCTTTCGCGAACGTTTCATGCTGGCGTTCCCGACCGGCCATCGGCTGACGCAGCACGAGACCGTGCCAATCAGCGCGATCGACGGCGAGATCTATCTGAGACGCGTCAACTGCGAGTATTGGGACCATCTCTCTCATCTTTGCGTCGAGCGCGGAGTGAAGCTTCGCATCTCCTATTCCAGCGAGCGGGAGGACTGGATCCAGAACATGGTTGCCGGAGGGCTCGGCATCTGTTTCCTCCCCGAATACACCGCCGTGATTCCAGGGCTGCAGGTGCGGCCGGTGACAGAGCCGGAGGTGACCCGCGATGTGTGCCTCGTCACCGTCGCCGGCCGCCGCTTCTCGCCCGCGGTGTCGACATTTGTCGGTGCGGTCAAATCCTATGGCTGGGCAGAAGGCGCATCACCGGTTTCGATGCGCCGTTCCGCCGCGTAATCGAAACTCCGTCGACTACGCAGGATTACGCCTGCGGTTCGGGTGCGAGCCGGTACGACTGCGCCTAGGCTCACGCGATAGCTTCAGGCTATGGAATTCAGAAGTACCCGGCATTTCTGTTCGCAGCCGTGCTCGTCCAATCTCCACATCACGCCCCGCATGAATTCCCATTGCCGGGCTCGATAAAAGGAGAACCGCAAAATGTTTTTGAAAGTCATAGCACCTCGCAACCCGATCAAACTTGTTCTTGCGTCCGGCCTGCTCGCTTCGGCCGCGGCTTTCGCTGCAGCACCGGCCCACGCCGGCGAATGCCCGGTCGACCAGGTCGCCACCAATGCCGTGCAGTCGATGCCGAGCGCGCCGGAAGGTGTCACCGACGAGGTCATCAGCACGATCGACCTCAGCACGAAGGGCGACGCCTGGAAGGGCAATAGGTTCCGTCTGCGCAAGCTCGTCGTGCAGCCCGGCGGCGTCGTGCCGTGGCACGACCACTCCACGCGTCCGGCAAATATCCTGGTCGTCGAGGGCGCGATCAGCGAATACAGCAACACCTGCAAGGTGGCGATCGAGCACATGGCCGGCGAAGCCACCGCCGAGTTCGGCCAGCTCGCGCATTGGTGGAAGAACAACGGTTCGGTTCCTGCCGTGCTCTATTCGGCCGACATCCTGCCGCCGGACATGGACGCCCACGGCGCGATGTAACCGGACCGCAGCGTCCCGCTTATTGACCCTCAACCTCCATCGACGTTCCCGGTCCCCTTCGGGAGCGTCGAACCATGCACGGATAAATTCCGATGGCCAGCTATGACGAAGCCGTTGCCTCGAAGCTCCGCAGGGTGTCGACGGACAGCCTGCGATTCGGCATCATCGCCTTGATCGCATTTCTGACGCTCGTCGACCTTTTCGCCGCGCAGGCGATCCTTCCCTCGCTCGTCGTCAAATTCAGCGTCAGCCGCGCGACGATGGGTTTCGCGGTGAACGCCAGCACCTTTGGAATGGCGATCGCCGGCGTCGCGGTGGCGCTACTTGGCCGCAACATCGACCGGCGCAACGGGATATGGTTCAGCCTGGTCGTGCTCGCCATACCGACCGCGCTACTTTCGATGACCGACAGCATCGCAATGTTTGCCCTCCTGCGCGTCCTGCAGGGCCTGTGCATGTCGGCGGCCTTCACGCTGACGATCGCCTACCTCGCCGAGCATTTCTCACCCGGCCAGGCGGCAGGCGCGCTCGCCGCCTACGTCACCGGAAACGTCGCCAGCAACTTCTTCGGCCGCATCCTTTCGGCGGCTGTTGCGGACGGCTTTGGCATCTCCATCAACTTCCTGACCTTCGCTGCCCTAAATATTGCCGGCGCGTTGCTGGTCTGGCTGACTCTGAAGAAGACCGACCGCATGATGCGAATCGACGCCGACCACCCTCCCGTAGGTGGCGCCTGGAAAGCCCACTTTAAGAACCGAGAACTGCGCGGCAGCTTCGCGATCGGCTTCCTGATCCTGTTCGTCTTCATCGGCACGTTTACCTATGTGAATTTCCAGCTGGCCGCAGCACCGCTGGCCCTGTCGCCGATGGCGCTCGGTCTCGTTTATTTCGTATTTCTGCCGTCGATGCTGACAACCCCGCTCGCCGGCCGCGTGGCAAGGCGGTTCGGCCCGGCCAGCGGCATCGTCCTGACGCTCGGGATTGCCATCGCCGGCCTTCTGGCGCTGCTCACTCCAAATCTGCCGATCGTTCTTGCGGGCATGGCGCTGATCGCCATCGGAACATTCTTGGCGCAGGCGATCACGACTGGCCATGTCAGCCGCGTCGCCGCCCGCGAAAAGGCCGCTGCGAGCGGTATCTATCTTGCTTCATACTATTCCGGCGGGTTGGTCGGCAGCTTTGTCCTCGGCCAGGTCTATGACCGGCTCGGCTGGACCACTTGTGTTGTTGTTCTCGTCGCTGCCCTAATCGCGGCAACGATAATCGCCCGCCCGCTGACGGCGCCACGCGTCTGATCCCGCTTCACCTCGACGTTTACCGCCGCTCATGAGCGGCGGCATTTCCATGGAACCTGCCAGCCATACGCCGCACTCATCAATTCAGGCAGCAAACGGCATTATCAATCCGCCGAGCCTTTCCGCATCCTTTCTTCCAGCCTGTCATCGGACCGGCTTCACTCACGGAGAAAGAAAAATGATCAATTCAGTCAAATCGACCCTCGCGTCGACGGCGCTTGTCCTGACGCTTGCCACCCCGGGGCTTCTGGCCCAGGCCAATGCTGAGACGGCGTCCGACGGCGTCGTTACAGTCAAGAGCGGCTATTCGGTTGCAGAGACCGTGTCGCGGATCAAGAAGGATGTCGCCGACAAGGGCATCACGTTGTTCGGTGTCATCGACCAGGCCAAGCTCGGCAACGCCGCCGGCAACGTCGTCAGGCCGTCGCGGCTCATCATGTTCGGCAACCCGGCACTCGGCACGACCTTCATCACCGCGAACCCGAAAGCCGGCCTCGACTGGCCGGTGCGCGTCGTCGTCTACCAGACGGCTGATGGCTCGGTCTACGCGGCCTATACCGACTTCGACTACATCGCCAGGCGCCACGGCATCGAAAGCCGCAGCAAGGAATTCAAGATGGCGACCGAAGTGATCCAGTCCGTCACCTCCAGCATCGAGAAATGACCCTTGAAGCGGGGCCGGCCTGCCGGCTAGCCGTCCGGCCCCGAAAGTTTCGCGCCGCGACGGATTTAGTTCCTATGGAAGGGCAGGACAGCTAGCCCCATGCCCAGGCGCGCCTCCACAAGTTGGTTGATGACGCTGTTGGTCCGGTAAACGAAACTCGGAACGAGCCATGAAGAAAGCGTTGGTGCGAGGTCAGGGTCACTCCTCGCCAGCGTGCCTTCGAGGAACGGCGTTCATGATGGCCTCCGCCAGTTCTTCGAGGACGGAAGTATCGCCTTTCGATGCGGCAAATAGCCTGAACTGCGCTTCTGGCAACTCTGGCAGGCCGTAGCTTTCGGGTACACTGACCAGGCCGTTTCTCAGCTGACTGACGGTCATCGGCGCTACAGCGAAGCCTGAGATGGCAGCCGCCCTCAGGCTGGCGTTGCTGGTGCAGATCATCACCATGCGCTGGCTGATCCCGGCCTTGGCAAGCCGTTCAAGAGCAACTTCCCTGTAGGGGCAAGGTTCCGGCAACACGGCCAATGGCAGCGGGTCCGGAAGTTCCACGCCGGTATGATCCGCCCATGCCCAGACAAGAGGCTCGCGCCACAGGAGGCGCCCCATCTCCTCACCCTCACACTGGGATCCGAGCACCAGTTCGATATTGCCCTCCTTCATCTTCGAGAGCAGCGCACCCGGAATCCCGACTTGCACCTCGATCTGCAATCCGCGGCGATCGGCGCCGAATGCCTGCAAGGCGCGAAGGATGGGGACCTGTGCGAAGTCTTCCGAGAGGCCGACGCGAACTCTGCCGTGAAAGGGTGCCTGCGCCAGATCGGCCAAAGCATCCCGGTTAAGGGCGAGCATCGCCCGGGCATAGGCGAGCAGGCGCTCGCCATCTTGTGTCATCTCCAGCGAGCGCGTCGTCCTTTTGAGTAACGGCTTTCCGACCTGCTCTTCGAGACGACGCAGGTGCCCACTGACGGCCGACTGCGTAAGGTTCAGTCGCGCCGCTGCCCGACTGAAGCCGCCTTCGTCGAACACGGCGACGAACGTCCTGAGCAGGACCAATTCCAGCATATATTCTGATCCATGATGAATATTGTCGATAATCTCAATTTTTATATCGAATTAAAATATGACGCAATACGGTTCACAATGAGCAAGGATGATCCATGACCAAGCTGCTGCATATCGTTTCCTCGCCCCGCAAAGAGCGTTCCGCCTCGCGTGAGGTCGCCGAGGCCTTTGTTCAAAGCTGTCGTGCTCGGCGACCCGACTTGGCGATTTCAACGCTCGACCTATGGGATGTCGACCTCCCCGAATTCGGTGAGGACGCGATGTTGGCCAAATATGCCGGGCTCAGCGGCACGCCGCTTACCCCTTCTCAACAGCAGGCATGGGCCACATTGCAAGAATTGGCGCAACAATTGCATTGGGCGGATATTGTCCTGCTGTCGACGCCCCTGTGGAATTTCAGCATTCCCTACAAACTCAAGCACTTCATCGACCTGGTATCGCAGAAGGACATCCTTTTCTCGTTCGACCCTGAACACGGGTTCGCAGGACTGCTCCGGGATAAGACCGCCGTGGTCGTCCATGCGCGAGGTCTCGACTATGCGGCGCAATCCATCACGCCGGCGCAGCGCTTCGACTTTCAAAAACTCTATGTTGAAGCGTGGTTGCGCTTCATCGGTATCGAAGATGTCCGCAGTCTAGTCATCCAGAAAACCCTCTTTGGACCCGATATTGACCATGCGGCTCGCCAGGATGCACGGGAGGCCGCGTTACAGCTGGCGGAAGATCTGCTGTCGCAGACAACAGAGGCGATTGCATGATTACGAAGCGCCCGCTGCGGACAAGAAGGGCGGCTCTGGAGACTGGCCGGGAAGGTCGCCTATTGTGCGACGGAGCACCCTCGGTTCAAGCCCGAGGGCATGTTTTTGCGCGACATGCATCAGAACCACATATCGCGCACGCAGCGACCATCGCGCGGCAGGTCCTCGAACGCGTGGAGACCATCGAAATGATCGATTGGCAAGTCGGCGACGGTGTCAGGCGGCGCAAGCCTCACATTGACGGCGATCCGAGTGCGACCGGCGGCACTGGCGCGCAAACCACGCCAGGCCAGCACAGAGGCGCATGTTGGACAGAACAGAATCTCGAGCGACGGGGCATCCTTTCCGGAGCGCGTGTAAGCACTTGTCGGTCCGGCAAGACGGATGCGTTCGTCAACATAATCGTAAGCCCACAGCGCGCCATAGCGGCGGCAAAGCGTGCAGTTGCAGGCTGTGATCGAGCCGGGATCGCCCTCCAAAGTCCAGTGGGCCGCGCCGCAATGGCAGGTTCCGGTCAGCATTCGTCCTCCTCACCTTCTGGCAGCAACACGAGCATTGTTCCCAACATTGTGCCGGACCCAGTGCGATTTCAACAGGTTGTGGCGCGGCCTGAAGCGCTCGCCGCTTTCGCAAGATGTTCGTTGTCTTGCCCAATATCCTTGCCTTCGTGACAGGCTTTCGCCATGAAGGCCGATGAACTCGCCTTTGCCAGCCAGCACACGCAAGCGGCTCGACGAACTCCTCGTCGCGCGGGGCCTGTTCCCCAGCCGCTCTCGCGCCCGCGACGCGATCGAGCGCGGCACCGTGACGGTTGACGGCGTCATCGCCCGCAAGCCCGGCCAGACGGTCCGGGCTGATTGCCTCATAGAAGTCGATGATCCGGCACAGGGCTATGTGTCGCGTGCTGCGCTGAAGCTGATCGCCGGGCTCGACTATTTCGGCCTCGATCCAGCCGGCAGCGAAGCGCTCGACGTCGGCGCCTCGACCGGAGGCTTCACTCAAGTGCTGCTCGGACGCGGCGCGGCGCATGTCACGGCGATCGATGTCGGGCATGGCCAGATACATCCGGATATCGCCGGCGATCCGCGTGTGACGGTCATCGAGGGATTGAACGCCCGTGATCTTTCGACCGCCGATCTTGCCGATCGCATTCCAGATTTTATCGTCTCCGACGTCAGCTTCATCTCGTTGAAACTGGCGCTGCCGCCGGCGCTCGCCATTGCCAGGAGCGGCGCCAAAGCAATATTTCTGGTCAAGCCGCAATTCGAGGCGGGCCGCGAGGCGATCGGCAAGGGCGGCTTGCTGAAAAATCCATACGATGCCGCGCGGGTTGCCGGCCTGCTGCAGGATTGGTTGGACGGCGTCCCCGGCTGGCGCTCGCTCGGACTGCATCTGTCGCCGATCGAAGGCGGCGACGGCAACCGCGAGTTCCTGCTCGCCGGGATCAAGGACGCCGGTATCGAGAACAGGGGGATCGGAGGCCGATGAACGCGCGCTTCACGATCACACGGCTGGGCTCCCAGGGCGACGGCGTCGCCGAAACCGAAACCGGCGAGCTTTTCATTCCGTTCACGCTGCCCGGTGAAACCGTCACCGCCGCGCGCGAAAAGGACCGCGCCACGCTGATGTCGGTGCTGGCGGCTTCGCCGCTTCGCATCGACCCTGCCTGTCGGCATTTCACCGAATGCGGCGGCTGCGCCATCCAGCATCTCGAGGCCGAAGCCTATCATCGGTGGAAGCACGACAAGGTTGCGCATGCGCTCAACAGCAAGGGCATCAGTTGCGACATTGACGCGCTGGTGCCGTGCGCGCCGCAGACGCGTCGGCGCGTCGTGTTCACCGCCAGGCGCAGCGAGGCCGGCATGCTGCTTGGCTTCGTTCGGGCGTTGTCGTCCGAGATCATTTCCATTGAGGAATGCCCGATCTCGCTGCCCGAGATCGTCGCAATGCTCGACCGTCTGAGAGCACTCGCCGAATTGGTTTGCGCCACGACGAAATCGTTCCGCATGACGGTCACGGCGACCGCTTCCGGCCTCGATGTCGCGGTTCACGAGTCCGGCAAGCTCGGCGAGAACCAGCGCCGCGTCGCCTCGAATTTCGTCATCGCTCAGGGGTTGGCCAGGCTTTCGATCGATGGCGAGATCATCATCGAGCCCAAAAAGCCGGTTGTCACGTTCGGCAGCGTCGCTGTCGCAGTGCCGCCGGGCGCCTTCCTGCAGGCTACCGCGGCCGCCGAGCAGGCGATGGCCGACATCGTCGGCCGGCACCTCGCGCGCGCCAAAAAACTCGCCGATCTCTTCGCCGGCTGCGGCAGCTTTGCGCTGCGTCTCGCCGCCAGGTCGGAGGTCCATGCGGTGGAGGGGGATGCGGCAGCGCTTTCGGCGCTCGACCGGGCATTCCGTTTCGCCAGCGGTCTGAAGCGCGTGACCAGCGAACGCCGCGACCTGTTCCGGCGGCCGCTCACTTTCAAGGAACTGAATGCCTTCGACGGCGTCGTCTTCGATCCGCCCCGCGCCGGCGCCGAAGACCAGTCGAAGCAGATCGCCCGTTCCGACGTGCCGCTGGTCGCCGCGGTTTCCTGCAATCCGGTGACGCTGGCGCGCGACTTGCGCATCCTCATCGATGGCGGCTACGCCCTGAAAAGCGTGACGCCGATCGACCAGTTCCTGTGGTCGCCGCATGTCGAGGCCGTCGCGCTTCTGGAGAAGCCGAAGCGAAGGCGGTAGCGGGTCCGCATTTGTTGAGCTTGAATTTCGCGTAAAATGAGCATACTTTGAGCGTGTTCTGTTCAAAACGTGCTAGGAACCTGTTATGAATACCGCAGCTCTCGATATCAGAGCATCGCGCTTTGGCGACGAGCGCACGCCATTTCTTTCGGCAAGACGGGTGGCTGAACTGCTGGGCGTCAATCTGACCGAACTGGCGGGCCTGATCGGCGTCGCGCGCAACACGCTTGCCGCCAAGACCGGCGCGCGCAAGGTCGACGCCGCATTGAGTCCGATCGTCCGTATCCTTGCGATGGCAGGCGAGATGGCCGGCGATGAACAGCGTGCGGCAATCTGGTTCAAGCATCAGCCGATCCCCGGCTGGGCGGGAAAGACTGCCTACGATCTCGTTCGAGAGGGCAAGACGGACAAGGTGCTTGCCTATCTGGAGGCAGTCCGCTCCGGCATCTATGCCTGAAAACAGACTGAGCCTATGGCGCGCCTTCGTGCCGCGTTGGGCGCATCTGCCGCTTTCCGGCGAAGGAGCAGCCCGCTTTGGCGGTCGCTGGAGTCCAGTGGGCGCCACGACGATCTATGCCGCGGGCGAATTGTCCACTGCTTGGGCGGAGTACAATCAGGGCTTTGTCCAGCATCCGGCGCTGATTGCGCAACTCGCACTTTCAGGCGCGCGCCTGGCCGACCTTACGGACGCTGATGTGCTGACCAGGCTCGGCGTGACGGCGGACATTCACCGATGTGAATGGCGCGACATCATGGATCAAGGCCTTGTGCCTGAGACGCATACGCTGAGAGATCGCCTGATTGCCGATGGGCAGCATGGCGTGATCTACCCCTCCTTCATGTCGCCCGGCGGCACATGCGTCGCGCTGTGGCGATGGAACGAGAGCAACACACCCCGTCTGAAGGTCATCGATCCCGACCATCGCTTGCCGAAAACGCCGGCTTCATGGGTTTAATGCATGTCGCGCAAAAGTGTGCAGCGGTTTTGCGATAACGACATGCATAAAAAACAACCTAAAGCGCGTCGCGGCTGGCCGGTCAAACGCGACGCGCTTTAGGGCAGTTCGAGCCGGCCGCGCCGCCGCGCTTCGGCCAGCACACCCGCGTCCATTTCTTCCAACGTCTTCGGCCTGTCTCTATGGGGCAGGGATCCAAACACGTCTTCTGGCCGTGTCTCGGCGAAGACTGGCGCAGGCTTCAGTAGCACGCCCTCCGGAGTATCTTCGACCAGAAGACGTGTGCCGGCGTCCCATTCCCTCCGCTTGCGGATCGCGCTGGGCAAGGTGACCTGCCCCTTGGTCGAGACAGTGGTTACGAGTCTTTCCGGGTTGGCCATCGCGGCGCATCCTCTGAATGTAAGACAAAAACCGCAGCTTCTATCAAACCCGCGTTCCGCCAACCGTCATCTGGTTCATCCTGAGGTGCGGCTGGCCAACGCCGACCGGCACGCCCTGGCCGGCCTTGCCGCACATGCCGATGCCGGTGTCGAGCTTCATGTCGTTGCCGATCATCGCAACCCGATGCATGGCATCCGGCCCATTGCCGATCAGCATGGCGCCCTTGATCGGCTGCGTCACCTTGCCGTTCTCGATCATGTAGGCCTCGGTGCAGCCGAACACGAATTTTCCCGAGGTGATGTCGACTTGGCCGCCGCCGAAGGAGACGGCATAGATGCCGTTCTTGACCGAGGCGATGATTTCGTCCGGCTCCATGTCTCCTGAAGTCATATAGGTGTTGGTCATGCGCGGCATCGGCTGGTGCGCGTAGCCTTCGCGCCGTCCGTTGCCGGTGGCGTTCATGCCCATCAGCCGGGCGTTCTGGCGATCCTGCATATAGCCGACAAGCTTGCCGTCGTCGATCAGCACATTGCGGGCCGACGGCGTGCCTTCATCGTCGACGGTCAGCGAGCCGCGCCGCTCGGCCATGGTGCCGTCGTCGACGACGGTGACACCTTTTGCTGCCACCTGCTGGCCCATCAGCCCGGCGAAGGCCGATGTCTTCTTGCGGTTGAAGTCGCCTTCCAGCCCGTGGCCGACGGCCTCGTGCAGCATGACGCCCGGCCAGCCGCTGGACAGCACGATGTCAAAGGTGCCGGCGGGGGCCGGAATGGCCTCGAGGTTGACCAGCGCTTGCCGCAGCGCCTCCTTGGCGGCGTGTTTCCAGCTGTCCTCGACCAGGAATTCGCCAAACCCTTTGCGTCCGCCCATGCCGAAGGAGCCGCTCTCCTGGCGGTCGCCGTTGCCGACCACCACCGACACATTGATCCTGACCAGCGGGCGGATGTCGCGCACCATCTGTCCGTCGGCACGCACGATCTCGACATGCTGCCAGGAGGCGGCGAGCGACGCCGTCACCTGTCGCACGCGCGGATCCTCGGCTCGCAGCCACGCATCTATTTCCTGAAGGAGCTTGGCCTTGGCCTCGAAGGAGGGCGAGGGGATCGGGTTGTCGTCGCCATAGAGATGGCGGTTGGTACGGGCCGGAGCCGCAGCAAGGGTGCCGGAGTAGCCGCTCTTGACCGTCGAGACGGCGTCGGCCGCGCGCAACAGCGACGCTTCCGAAAGATCGCTGGAATGCGCGTAGCCACTCGCTTCGCCGGCGACCGCGCGCAGGCCAAAGCCTTGGTCTGTGTTGAAATTGGCGGTCTTCAGCCGGCCATTGTCGAACATCAGCGCTTCGCTCTCGCTGTATTCGAGGAACAACTCGCCGTCGTCGGCGCCGTGGATGGTCTCGGCGACGATCTGCTTGATGCGATCGTCGGAAATGTCGAATTGGCCGATCAGGCTGTTCATGGCAGGTCCGTCCGTGGAAAGAGATTGTCCTCACGATGTAGGCGCGAAGGTGCGTCCAGACAATCGGCAATGACCATTGTCTGTGCATGACCCCGAAAATCGGAATCGATTTTCGGAAAGGATCATGCGCAAAATCGAAGCGCTACAGCGTCCTTTGCGCGTCCTTGGATGCGCGGCGCTGTAGCCAAAGGCGGTCACAATCTCATTTTCGTCAGCAGGGTTTTGGGCCTCTCGCCCGGCTCAAGGCAGGGCGGCGAAACCGTCGGCGAAACCCTTGAGCTCGACCGGGATGCCAATGCCTTCCTCCGGCGTCTGGAAGACGATGAAGGTGGCCGACGTTCCGGTCTTCAGCGTATCGAGCAACGGCTTTTCGAGAATGACCTCGGCATAGCAGCCGTCCTGGAAACAACGCACGAAATAGGCCCGGCCGATGTCCTTGCCGTCGACATTGAGGCCGAGCCCGTTGGGCAACAGCACGCCGAGCGGCGCCAGCACGCGCAGGATTTCGGCCTTGTTGTCGGCAGTGCGCAGCACGACGACGGAAAGCCCCATCTCGGGACGGTCTTCGGCGACGACGTTCTGCATCATCACGCATTGTTCCGATGTGGCGCCAGCCGGCGTGTCGCAGATGATCGACCATGCGCCATGCGTCGTCCGCACCTTGCCGCTTGGCTGCGCGGCATTGGCCTGGCTGACGCCAAACGAGCCAACATAGGACAGGCCGATCCCAGACAAGCCAACGCCAGACAGGCCAACGCTAGACACGGCGAGAAGGATGGCCTTCGCCAAGCTTCTCAAGAGCCCAAGTCTCGAAAGCCCAAGTCTCGAAAGCCCAAGTCTCGAATGCCCAAGTCCCCAAAGCCAAGAGTTCATGACGGCTCCATTGCGAATCACGGCACTTTAAGCCGCGCCAAGGGCAAGTAAAGGATGAGACCACTGCCGGCCTGCCTCGACCAAGGCAATTGTGCGCTTTTCCGTGCCAAATTCGCCCGAATTGCGACCGACCGGCGCATTTTGCCAAGGCACTCCTCGGCTCTGGCATTCGCGGTCCGCCACCGCCGCGGCCGCCGCCACAACGCGCAGCCGCGCTTGCGCGCAAAAATGCCGCACGGTTTCCCCCGCTCCTTTCTTGCAGAGGCAAATAGAGTATGGTTTGAACCAGCCTCGGGACTTTCCGGGATTCCCGTCCCGGCGTTGTTCGATATTCTTGCGATCCGATCGCGAGGAACTGGGAGATAATGACGGCAATGAGAAAATTCCTAGCAGGCGCCAAACTCCTGGCAAGCGCTGCCGCCACACTGTTGACCGGCGCATCCGCCCATGCGGCCCAGCCTGCGCCGTGGGAGATGAGCTTCCAGCCCGCCGCCACCGACATGATGCGGCAGATCGCCTGGTTCGAGGGCTATACGCTGTGGTTCATCGTGCCGATCACCCTCTTCGTGCTCTTTCTCATCGCCTATTGCATCCTGAAGTTTCGCGCGAGCGTCAACCCGACCCCGTCGCGCACCAGCCACAACACGCTGATTGAGGTAATCTGGACGGTCGGGCCGGTCGTCGTCCTGCTCTTGCTCGCCATCCCCTCGTTCCAGCTCTTGACTGCGCAATACACGCCGCCGGAGGAAGCCAAGCTGACCGTCAAGGCGACGGGAAACCAGTGGAACTGGGATTACGAATACCAGACCGAAAACACGCTTTCCTTCAACTCGGCGATCCTGGCGGATGCTGACCGCGCCGCGGCCGGCAAGGAGGACCGCGGCGCTTATCCGCGCCTGCTCGCCGTCGACAACGAGATGGTGGTGCCGGTCAACACCATGACCCGGGTGCTGGTGACGGCGGCAGACGTGATCCACGCCTTTGCCATGCCGTCCTTCGGCATCAAGACCGACGCGGTTCCGGGTCGCATCAACGAGGTCTGGTTCAAGGCGGAAAAGGAAGGCCTCTATTACGGCCAGTGCTCGGAGCTCTGCGGTAAGGACCACGCCTTCATGCCGATCGCGATCCGCGTCGTCTCCGACGCCCAGTACAAGACCTGGCTGGCAGCAGCCGGCACCGACCTTCCCGGCGCCAACAAGGCGCTGATGGCCGAGGTCGACGGCAAAGACAAGGTAGCGGCCGCCGGCAACTGATGCCGCGACCAGAAAAGATCAGGGAACGGAGCCGAACATGGCAGACGCTGCAGCTCACGACCACGACCACAAGCCGTATCATGGCTGGGTGCGGTGGGTGTATTCGACCAACCACAAGGATATCGGCACACTCTACCTGATCTTCGCGATCATGGCGGGCTGCGTCGGCGGTGCCCTTTCGGTCGTCATGCGTATGGAACTGCAGGAGCCTGGGATCCAGATTTTCACCGGCCTGGCGCAGATGGTCTACGGCTTGAACGCCGACGCTGCGCTCGACGGCGGCAAGAACATGTACAATGCCTTCACCACCGCCCATGCGCTGATCATGATCTTCTTCATGGTCATGCCGGCGTTGATCGGCGGCTTCGCCAACTGGATGGTGCCGATCATGATCGGCGCGCCGGACATGGCATTCCCGCGCATGAATAACGTCTCGTTCTGGTTGCTGCCACCGGCCTTCATCCTGCTGATCATCTCGGCCTTCGTGCCGAGCGCGCCTGGCGCCTACGGCGTCGGCGGCGGCTGGACGATCTATCCGCCGCTATCGACCTCGGGCCAGCCCGGACCGGCGATGGATCTTGCGATCCTGTCGCTGCACATCGCCGGCGCCTCATCGATCCTCGGCGCCATCAATTTCATCACCACCATCTTCAACATGCGCGCGCCTGGCATGACGCTGCACAAGATGCCGCTGTTCGCCTGGTCGGTGCTGATCACCGCTTTCCTGCTGCTGCTGTCGCTTCCGGTTCTGGCCGGCGGCATCACCATGCTTTTGACCGATCGCAATTTTGGCACCACCTTCTTCGCGCCCGATGGCGGCGGCGACCCGATCCTGTTCCAGCACCTGTTCTGGTTTTTCGGCCATCCGGAAGTTTACATCCTGATCCTGCCGGGCTTCGGCATCGTCAGCCACATCGTCTCGACCTTCTCCAAAAAGCCTATCTTCGGCTATCTCGGCATGGCCTATGCCATGGTCGCGATCGGGGCGGTCGGCTTCATCGTCTGGGCGCACCACATGTACACGACCGGCCTGTCGCTCGACACGCAGCGCTATTTCGTCTTCGCCACGATGGTTATCGCGGTGCCGACGGGCGTGAAGATATTCTCGTGGATCGCCACCATGTGGGGCGGGTCGATTTCGCTCAAGACCCCGATGCTGTGGGCGATTGGCTTCATCTTCCTGTTCACCGTCGGCGGCGTTACCGGCGTCCAGCTTGCCAATGCCGGTCTCGACCGCCCGCTGCACGACACCTATTACGTGGTCGCGCATTTCCATTATGTGCTGTCGCTGGGCGCGGTCTTTGCCATCTTCGCCGGCTGGTACTACTGGTTCCCGAAGATGACCGGCTACATGTATTCGCCTGTCATCGCCAATACCCACTTCTGGGTTACCTTCGTCGGCGTCAACCTCGTCTTCTTCCCGCAGCATTTCCTCGGACTTTCAGGCATGCCGCGCCGCTACATCGACTATCCGGATGCGTTTGCCGGCTGGAACATGGTGTCGTCCTACGGCTCGTATATTTCGGCCGTCGGCGTGGTCATCTTCCTCTATGGCGTGTTCGAGGCCTTCCAGAAGAAGCGGGTGGCCGGCGCCAATCCATGGGGCGAGGGTGCGACGACGCTTGAATGGCAGCTGCCTTCGCCGCCGCCCTTCCACCAGTGGGAACAGCTGCCGAAGATCAAATAGGCTTCTGCCTGGGCGAATACTGAATCGCCGGTTCGCCCGGCGGTTTTGGCCAACGGAATGATGGACTTTAAGTACGCATGGCCCTTGTCGACGACACATTGACTGACGAACCGGGCTTTCGCATGTCGGAAGCGACGGCGGGCGATTTCTTCGCACTGTTGAAGCCGCGCGTCATGTCGCTGGTGGTGTTCACCGCCTTTGTCGGCCTGGTCGCGGCACCTGTGGCCATCAATCCGCTTCTGGCGGTGATCGCGATCCTGGCTATTGCCATTGGTGCTGGCGCGTCCGGCGCGCTCAACATGTGGTACGACGCCGATATCGATGCGGTGATGACCAGGACCGCCAGCCGTCCGGTGCCGGCCGGCCGCATCCGGCCAGGCGAGGCGCTGAGTTTCGGCCTGGTGCTGTCGGTGCTGTCGGTGATGACGCTCGGCGTGCTGGTCAATTGGTTGTCGGCGACGCTCCTGGCCTTCACCATCTTCTTCTATGCCGTCGTCTACACGATGTGGCTGAAGCGCTGGACCCCGCAGAACATCGTCATCGGCGGTGCTGCCGGCGCCATTCCGCCGGTGATCGGCTGGGCCGCGGTGACCGGAACCGTCAGCCTGGAAAGCGTCGTCCTGTTCCTCATCATCTTCCTGTGGACGCCGCCGCATTTCTGGGCGCTCGCCCTCTTCAAGTCCGAGGACTATGCCAGGGCCGGCATCCCGATGATGCCGAATGTCGCCGGCCAGGCTTCGACCCGACGCCAGATCTTCGCCTATGCGCTGATCCTTGCGCCGGTTGGCGTGCTGCCATGGGCGCTCGGCTTCACCACACCCGTCTATGGCGTCCTTGCGGTGCTGCTTGGCGCCGGCTTCGTCTGGTATGCGTGGCAGGTGCTGCGGATGGCGGATGACGACCATGTGATGAAGCCAGCCAAGGCATTGTTCGGCTACTCGCTGCTCTACCTCTTCGCCATCTTCGCCATCTACCTTGCCGACTGCGTTGTCGGGCGCGCGTTGGCCACGGGCGGAGCATGACCATGGCCGACAAGAAGCTTGAACTCGTCACGCTGACGGAGCGCCAGCAGAAGGCCCGGCGCAACCGCTCGGTAGCCATCGGCCTGGCGCTGGCGGTGCTTGTCGTCATCTTCTACATCGCGACCGTCGTGAAATTCGGTCACAACCTCACCGGAACGATGTGAGGCTCAAGATGAACCGCCAAACAGTGACCAATCCTCAAAAGAAGAACACCAACCGCGTCGTCGCCGGCGTCTGCATCGCCTTTTTCGGCGGCATGATCGGGATGGCCTATGCCGCGGTGCCGCTCTACGCGATGTTCTGCCAGGCGACCGGTTACGGCGGCACTGTGAAACGCGCAACGCAGCAATATGCCGACCGGGTGCTCGACCGCGATATCACCATCCGTTTCGACGCCAACACGGCCGGCGTGCCCTGGCAGTTCGAGCCGGTCGCCCGCTCCGTCACCATCAAGATAGGCGAGACGGCGCAGGCGCATTATAGCGCGACCAACAAGTTCGTTCGCGCCACGACGGCCCGCGCGACCTTTAATGTGCAGCCGGAATTTGCGGGGTCTTACTTCAACAAGGTTGAGTGTTTCTGCTTTACCGATACGACGCTGAAGCCTGGCGAGACGCTGGACATGCCGGTCGTGTTCTATGTAGATCCCGACATCGTCAATGCGCCGGAATTGAAGGACCTGAAGACGATTACCCTGTCCTACACGATGTTCCCGGTCGAGAAGAACGAGAAGACCAAGCCGGTGGCGTCGACAGTGCCGGCCGAAGGCACAAGCAACAAAGTTTCACATACCGAACGAAGCCTCGGGGGTTGATATGGCAGACGCGCACGCAAAACCACAACATGACTACCACCTCGTCGACCCGAGCCCGTGGCCTTTCCTCGGCTCGGTCGGTGCGTTGGTCACCGCGATCGGCGGCGTCTGTTACATGCAGTATCTCAAGGGCGGCGATTTCCCGATCTTCGGCTTCAACATCGCCAATCCGTGGCTGTTCTTCATCGGCCTCTTGATCGTCATCTACACCATGTACGCCTGGTGGTCGGATACCATCAGGGAAGCGCATGAAGGCCACCACACGCGTGTTGTGTCGCTGCATCTGCGCTACGGCATGATCATGTTCATCGCTTCCGAGGTGATGTTCTTCGTCGCCTGGTTCTGGGCTTTCTTCGACGCCAGCCTGTTTCCCGGCGAGGCACAGCAATATGCCCGCGCCACCTTCACCGGCGGTGTCTGGCCGCCGAAGGGCGTTGAGGTCCTCGACCCCTTCCACCTGCCGCTCTACAACACCGTCATCCTGCTTCTGTCGGGCACTACGGTGACCTGGGCGCACCACGCGCTGCTTCATGGCGACCGCAAGGGGCTGATCAACGGCCTGGTGCTGACCGTCGGTCTCGGCATCCTGTTCACCATGGTGCAGGCTTACGAATACATGCACGCGCCGTTCGGCTTCAGGGATTCGATCTACGGCGCCACTTTCTTCATGGCGACCGGCTTCCACGGCTTCCACGTCATCATCGGCACCATCTTCCTGCTGGTCTGCCTGGTCCGCGCGATGAAGGGCGACTTCACGCCCAAGCACCATTTCGGCTTCGAGGCCGCCGCCTGGTACTGGCACTTCGTCGACGTAGTCTGGCTGTTCCTGTTCGCGTCGATCTATGTCTGGGCCTCGAGCGGCGCGGTCATCGAAGGCCACTGAAATCTTCCTGAGGAAATCGATGAGGCGGCTGCGGCGACGTGGCCGCCTTACCTTTTGGAGTGAAGGGCACTAAAGTATCGCAATGAGCGACGACAAGGCGATCTGGCCAGCAATCGATCCGATTTCGGCTGGCCTGCACGGCCGCTGCCCGCGCTGCGGCGAGGGCCGGCTGTTTTCCGGCTTCCTCACCGTCGGCGAACGCTGCGCCAATTGCGGCCTCGACTATTCCTACGCCGATGCCGGCGACGGTCCGGCGGTGTTCGTCATCCTGATCATCGGCTTCATCGTAGTCGGGCTGGCGCTGTGGATGGAGGTGACGCTCAGCCCGCCGCTCTGGCTGCATTTCCTGCTGTGGATACCGCTGACGCTGGTGCTTTGCCTGGGCGCGCTCAGGCTGATCAAGGGCGTGCTCCTGACGCTGCAATACCGCAACAAGGCGGCAGAGGGCAGGCTGGACCTCGGCGAATGAGCACGACATCCGCTTCGATTGCGGGCCGTTCGCGGCCGAAGACGGCATTGCTGCTTGGCCTCGGCCTCGTGCTGTTCTTCATCCTGCTGGCGCTCGGCACCTGGCAACTCCAGCGCCTGTACTGGAAAGAGGGTCTTCTCCATACCATTGACCAGCGCACGCACTCAGCGCCCGTGCCGTTGGCCGAGGTGGAAAAGCGGTTTGCCGCCAGCGGCGATGTGGATTACACGCCGGTGACGGCATCAGGTACCTTCCTGCATCAAGGCGAGCGACATTTCTTCGCGACCTGGGAAGGCCAGTCCGGTTTCGATGTCTTCACGCCCTTGCATCTGGAGGACGGGCGCTTCGTTCTGATCAATCGCGGCTTCGTGCCGTACGATCTCAAGGACGCAGCCAAGCGCCCGCAAAGCCAGGGTGCGGGCCAGGTGACGGTGACGGGGCTCGCCCGCAATCCGCTGCCGGCAAAGCCCTCGATGATGCTTCCCGACAATGATCCGCAGAAAAACATCTTCTACTGGAAGGATCGCGACGCCATGGCGGCCAGCGCCGGTCTGCCGGCAGGTGCGGGGCTGGTGCCATTCTTTATCGACGCGGACGCCACGCCGAACCCGGGCGGGCTGCCGGTCGGCGGCGTTACAATCATCGAGCTGCCGAACAGCCATCTGCAATACGCCGTAACCTGGTACGGCCTTGCCGCTGCCCTTGCCGGCGTCCTCATCTTCAGGCTTCGCCGCCCGGCGAAAGAAGAATGATCAGCACTGGTGCCCTTGACAGGGCAGGGGTGCGCACCTCATTTCGCGCCTTGAGTTCAAGACTTCAGTTCACGCTACGACCAACCGGCCGGGAATCATGCTTCACACGACGACAAAGCCACCGCTGACGATAAGGCTCTGCCAGCCGCGCGGCTTCTGCGCCGGCGTCGACCGCGCCATCCAGATCGTCGTCCTGGCGCTGAAGAAATACGGCGCGCCGGTCTATGTTCGCCACGAGATCGTGCACAATCGCTACGTCGTCGAGGGGCTGCAAAGCCTCGGTGCGGTGTTCATCGAGGAGCTCTCCGAGATACCGGCTGAGCATCGCCAGAGCCCGGTCGTCTTTTCGGCGCATGGCGTGCCGAAGTCGGTGCCGGCGGACGCCCAGGCGCGCAACCTCTTCTATCTCGACGCCACCTGCCCGCTGGTGTCGAAGGTCCACAAGCAGGCAATGCGCCATCAGCGGCTCGGCCGTCACGTGCTTCTGATCGGCCATGCCGGCCACCCGGAAGTGATCGGCACGATGGGGCAGTTGCCGGACGGCGCCGTCACCTTGATCGAGACCGAAGCCGATGCCGCGAATTTGGTGCCCGCCGACCCGCAGGCGCTCGGGTTCGTCACCCAGACGACGCTGTCGGTCGAGGACACCGCCGGCATCATTCGGGTGCTTAAGGATCGTTTTCCCGATTTGCATGCGGCGGCAGCGGAATCGATTTGCTATGCCACCACCAATCGCCAGGAAGCGGTAAAGGAGACCGCCGCGGGTGCCGATCTCTTCCTGATCGTCGGTGCTCCCAACTCCTCAAATTCGCGGCGTCTCGTCGAAGTGGCCGAACGCGCTGGCGCCTCGATGTCGCTTCTGGTGCAGCGCGCCTCCGAGATTCCATGGACCGAGATCGCCGGCATCTCGACGCTCGGCCTGTCGGCAGGTGCATCGGCGCCGGAAATCATCGTCGACGAGATCATCGATGCGTTCCGGCAGCGCTTCGAGGTAACCATCGAGCTGGCGGTGACGGCGACGGAAACCGAGGATTTTCCGGTGATGCGGGTGCTGCGCGACGTCGAGCTGACGGCCGCCGACATGGCTTTCGTCAACGGGGCCGCGTAAGGTTCATGGCGGTCTACACCGACGTCAACGAAGGCGAGCTCGGCGCGTTCCTGAAGGCCTATCCAGTCGGCGATCTCCTGTCCTACAAGGGCATAGCCGAAGGCACCGAGAACTCGAACTTCCTGCTGCACACGACCAGCGGCTCCTACATCCTGACGCTCTACGAAAAGCGCGTCGACAAGGCCGATCTGCCGTTCTTCCTCGGCCTCATGAGCCATCTCGCCAGGAAGGGCATTTCCTGCCCGCTTCCGGTGACCGCGCATGATGGCGACGTCATCGGAACGCTTGCCGGCCGGCCGGCGGTCATCATCACCTTCCTCGAAGGCGTTTCGCTGCGGCGGCCGACATCAGCGCATTGCGGCGAGGTCGGCAAGGCGCTGGCGGCGCTGCATCTGGCCGGCGCCGACTTTCCGATGACCCGTCCGAATGCCCTTGCCATCGATGGCTGGCGCAAGCTGTGGAGCGCCTCTCGCCCTCGCGCCGACGAGGTCGAGCCGGGACTGGCGGCCGAGGTCGATGCCGACTTCGCCGATTTCGAGAGGAACTGGCCGAACGGCCTGCCGGAAGGCATCATCCATGCCGATCTTTTCCCCGACAACGTCTTCTTCCTCGGCGAGAAACTGTCGGGGCTGATCGACTTCTATTTCGCCTGCAACGATCTCTACGCCTATGATGTCGCTACCTGCCTCAATGCCTGGTGCTTCGAGAAGGATTTTTCCTTCAACCTGACCAAGGGCACGGCGCTGCTTGCAGGCTACCAAAGCGTGCGGCCCTTGAGCGGCGAAGAGAAAGCTGCGCTGCCGATGCTGGCGCGCGGCTCGGCACTGCGCTTCATGCTGACCCGGCTTTACGACTGGCTGATCATTGCCAACGGCGGGCTGGTCGTGAAACGCGATCCGACCGAATATATCAGGCGTATGCGTTTCCACCGGGCGATCAAATCTTCTTCCGAATACGGACTGACATGACCAAGCGCGTCGAAATCTTTACTGATGGTGCCTGTTCGGGCAATCCGGGGCCTGGCGGCTGGGGGGCTGTCCTTCGCTTCAAGGGCGTCACGAAGGAACTGTCGGGCGGCGAGGCTGCTACCACCAACAACCGCATGGAACTTTTGGCCGCCATCTCGGCGCTCAATGCGCTGAAAGAACCCTGTGCGGTCGATCTTTATACCGACAGCAACTATGTCAAGGACGGCATTTTCAGCTGGATCGACGGCTGGAAGCGCAACGGCTGGAAGACCGCTGCCAGGCAACCGGTGAAGAATGCCGAACTGTGGCAGGCGCTCGACGAGGCGCGCAACCGTCATCAGGTGATCTGGCATTGGGTCAAGGGCCATGCCGGCCATCCGGAGAACGAGCGTGCCGACGAATTGGCGCGGCTCGGCATGGCGCCGTTCAAGAACAAGACGGCCAGGCCCGCGCCCGTTTCGGCTGGGGAAAACACCCAAGCCAAACAGCCGGCAGCCAGGAAATTGCGCCGCTCGACCCAAGGCTACTGACCAGTCTGGGCTACTGACCAGTCTGGACTACTGACCAGTCTGGTCCGCCATATTCAGCGGATCAGCAGCGCTGTGCCGAAAAGTCCGAGCGCGAACACAGTATGCGATACGAGGTTGAGGGCGCGGATCTGCATCGGGTTGGGGCGCTTTGACGCGGCCCAGCCGGCGCCCATGCCGGGCGCCAGCAGGAACCAGCCGGCGCCTACGGTGACGATGCCGAGGATGAAGGCCGGCAGGAAGGTCGGCGCGGCCAGCCACGCCGCTCCCGCCAAAACGGCCAGAACGATGCCGTAGACGATGCCGACAAAATAGTGGAAGGCCCAGCCCAGCGCCGATTCATACGCATAGGGTGCTGCCTCGCCGATATCGTCATGGAAGACCTTGCCGTCCCTCAGGTGCCAGACCCAGCGACCAACCAGTCCCCAGTTCGGCCGTGGCTGAGCAAACACCGTGTTCAGGAAAATCGCCCAGAGGTCCATGAGCGCCGTGGCGCCGATGCCGATCGCCACAGCGCGCCAGAAGTGGTCAAACATCATTGAGGTCCCCTAAAAGCAGGCAATTCCCTAACAGCGTTCTTTGCACGCCCAATTGGACGCGCGGCTGCCGAAACGAGCGCGATCGTCAGGCCAAAGGACCGCGGCAACCTCGGCCTATGCTGTCGCCAAAACGGAAAGCTGTCCGAGAATGTGAGCAGCACCGGATTCATCAACGCCAGGCTTTGTCTCGACATTGAGCGCGGCGACCCTGCCGTCGTCGACGATCATCGAAAACCGCTTCGAGCGCAGCCCCATGCCACCGCCGGAAAGGTCGGCGTCGAGACCGATCGACTTGACGAAATCGCAATTGCCGTCGGCAAGATAGAGGATCTTGCCTTCACCGCCGCTGAAGCGGGCCCAGGCGCCCATCACGTGAACATCGTTGACGGCGACGACGGCGATGGTGTCGACGCCGCGCGCCAGGATGGCGTCGTAATTATCCAGAAAGCCGGGCAGATGGTTGTTGGAGCAGGTCGGCGTGAAAGCGCCGGGAACAGCGAACAGCACCACCTTCTTTCCCGAGAAAATCTCGGCCGTCGTGATCGCTTTTGCGCTGTCGGCAGTCATCGTCTTGAAGGTCGCTTGGGGCAGCTTGTCGCCAACGGCAATCATCATCGTGGTCCTCGTTTTGACAAATGGAAGGGAGTGTCCTTGCGATAGCGAATTCAGCCGTTTCCCGCAACTGTCGGGGTGGCCGGAGCAAGGGATGTTCGATCTGAACATCCTTTGCTGGGGATCAAGGGAACGGCAGCAGGCCTTCGACGGCGCCGGCCGCAGTTGTCAGCGTGTAGTAAAGTCCGCCATCCGTCGGCGTCGTCGTCGGTCTGTCGAGGATCGGCACGGTAAACACCAGCTTGCCGTCCTTTTCGCTGCGGGCCGGCACGCCGAACATGTAGTCCCGCTCGCCGGCGACGAAGAAATCCGCTGCTTTGGGATTGCCCGGAAAGCTCGCCTCGACAATCAGTGTCGCGCGGTCGCCCGGCAGGATATTGACGCCGAAATCGGGTCTTGCGGGAGCAGGCAGCGTTGCAAGCGCCGCCTTCACCAAAGCGGCGTCTTCGACATTGTCCGGATCGGAGCCCGGATCGATGGTCAGCTTTGTTTGCACCGGGATGCAGATCGTCTCACAAATTCCGAGAAAGATATCGGCAACGATGACGGCCGGCTCGTTCGGCGCCGACAGCGTGAACGTTACCGGCAGCGAAACCGGATGGTCGTAGCCGGCCCATTTGCCGGAGCCGTCGTCGTGGCGCTGGGGTGGTGGAAACGAAAACGTCGCGTTGGCAATGTTGGTGCTGGCCGAGATATCGATTTGCGGCGGCACGCCCGCGTCGCCCGGATCGCGCCAGTAGGTTTTCCAGCCAGGCTTGAGCGAAATATCGAGGACGCCATGGATGCGTCCGGCTGTGTCGGGCTTGCCGCTGGTCACAAGGCGTACTTTGCCGCCTTCGCTTTCGTACCAGATCGACGAGGAGGCTGCGGCGGGAAGACCGGTTCCACATCCGACAGCGGCGCTGAGCAACAGGACCTTCAAGCTTTGCATGGCGGTGATTTGAGCGTCCGTTCATGGCTGCGCAATGACTTCATGGCGTCGCTGCTATCATATTTGCGTGACCTCGGGCACAGCTTTGTGTGACCTCGGGCACAGCTTTGCGTGCCTTGGATGCACATCTGCGACCAAATCGCGCGCGGCGCATCTTTTCGGCGCTCCAGAAACGCGTTACGCTCCCCTCATGGACTTGTTGCGCCACAAGAAGATGGCTGCGGGACGCGGCTTTCTCGACGACCAGTTCCTGATTGCCATGCCCGGCATGAAGGACGACCGATTCACGCGCTCCGTCATCTATATTTGCGCGCACAGCGACGAAGGCGCGATGGGCCTGGTCATCAACCAGACGCAGCAGATGCTGTTTCCGGATCTGCTCGTGCAACTCGGCATCATGAACGAACAGGAGGCGATCCGCTTGCCCGCGCAGGCCCGCGACTTCGTCGTCCGCAACGGCGGACCGGTGGACCGCAGCCGCGGCTTCGTCCTGCATTCGGGCGACTACCGGGTGGAATCGTCGCTGGCCGTCTCCGACGACATTTGCCTGACCGCGACCGTCGACATATTGCGCGCCATTTCGTCGGGCCGCGGGCCTCGGCACGCGCTGATGGCGCTCGGCTATTCGGGCTGGGGCGCCGGTCAGCTGGAAAGCGAAATCGCCGAGAACGGTTGGCTGACCTGCCCGGCAAATGCGGAGCTTCTGTTCGATACCGACATCGAACGCAAATACGACCGGATACTCGCTTCGATCGGTATCGACCTCGCGCATCTCAGCCTGGCCGCCGGTCACGCCTAATGCATGTCGCGCAAAAGTGTGTAGCGGTTTTGCGATAGCGACATGCATAAAACGACAACCTAAAAGCGCGTCGCGTGAGGCCGATCAACGCGACGCGCTTTAGAAGTGAAAACCCGATACCTGGCTGGTTACCGCCGCATTGCCATCGCCAGCCGTTTGCCCAGATCGTAGACGAGATTCTCGAAACCCGACGTCCAGGACAGGTCAGCCTGTTTCACGCGCGTTTCGACATCGCTGTATTTGCCGATGCGGGCTTCCAGGAAGGAGCGCAGGCGCTGGCGAAACTGGCCGACGGTGAGCTGTTTTCCCTCGGCCTTGAAGATCGCAATATTGAAGCGTGCCGCCTTGGGGAAGATTGTGCTGGCCGTGGCATTGGGCTTCTCATCGGCATTCGACAGGAGCGCTGCTGCCCCGTTGGTGCCAAGGAAGTGGGGGAGGTAGAGATCCCTTTCATCCATGGCCTTCTCAAGACGAGCTTCGATGCGTTGCTTGGCCGCAAGAAGGTTCTTTGCCGCAAGTGCCGCCGACAGATAGGGATCGCGCCTGAATTCAAGGATGCGCTGTTCTTCGGCCTTGTCCTCGACGAAATGGTATTCGCGTTTGCCCTCGGGGCGGGTCCGTATCAGTTCCGCTTCGTCGCCCAGGCCGAATTCTGCACCGTGCTTCTTCACCGCCTCGAGCCATGTCTGGTCGAGGAATTGCATAAGACCAAGCGCCGACCCTTTAGACGGGCGATTGTTGATGTCGAAAGAGGATTCCTTTTCGGCGATCGCAAAAAGCGTATCGGCAGGAAATTGGGTGTCCTTGGCTGCACGAAGGATTTCGCTGGCGATGTGCTGCGACACCTTGTACTCGCCGAACTCGTGCATCGACATGCCGATGACGATCTGTTCCGCGCCTTCGGAAAGGATGGAGACGGTGCCCTTCAATGCCTCGGCCAGCGTGCGTTCTCCCTCGCGTCCAGAGGTCGATATGGTGTCTGGATCGATGATGTCGAACTCGGGCGCGGCCGAGGGGAAACTCAGAGCCGAGAACGGAACAGCAGTGGCAACCGCGGCTTCGGTCACGCCGTTGACCAGGACTCCCGAATAGACCGGCCATGGCATGGCTGCCACGGTCGCCGCCAGGCCAAGCCCCGCCATCCTTTTCGACAAAGGCCGTCCGCCCGAAAGGACGAAGGCTCCGCAAGCAAAGAATTCAAATGTTCTTTGGAGTGACGCCAGGTCCCCCTCCGTTCCTTGCCTAGCCGCCCAGATATTTTGGGGCAGGTCTATTTCCAACGTTGAGCCGTCAACGTCGAAAAAGACAAGAAGAACGGTCAGTGCTTCATTCAACTAGTCATGGATAATGGCGGCACAATGGCCACAGTGCGGCAAAATAATTCGAAATGTAAAACAAGCTGGTTTTAATCGAGGGCTGCGTAGCCGATGCGTTGCTTGTGAAGCCTCTCGATTGGCGAGCAGAAATTTCCCTGAGGTGGTCTGCCCTCGACCGCAGCCGGGCAATCCTTTCGGTTCTCGAACGGCAGATTGTGAATGAGCAGCCATTCTCGGCACAATACTCGATCGAACGAGTTCTCCGTTGGTGAGATCATTTAGCCTTTGGCTGTCGCCAGATTGGTGCTGAGCTCGAAGGCCAGTCCCGACCCGATGGTGTATGGCTGCAGCACGGGCGCACTCCCGCTCACGATCGCCTCCACGACGCGCTTGCGTTCCTGATCACCCAATTCCTTGGCTGACGAACTCATCCCGACCAGCGCCATCGTATTCAAATGCAGGAAAGGTACGCCTTCCCCGAAATGGATGGTGCGCGAAACAATCCTCGATCGGACCTCGTGGAAGCCGGCGTCTCGCAGCAGCGCCTCAAGCGGAGCCGCTTCCCCGAAGCTGTACCGCTGATCGGCGATGGCGCCCAGATGACGCTCCGCGACGCGGCGCAGGTCGCGAAAGAACGGAATTTCGTCGTCCGGGCGCCACGTGGCGATTGCCAGCCTACCACCCTTCGTCAGCGCGCGACGCATCTGCGCCGCCGCCGCGGGTTTGTCAGGAAAGAACTGCAGTCCTTGCTGGCAGACGACCACGTCGAACGTCTCACCACTACGCAGAGGCAACTCGCCGGCATTGCCCTGGCGCCAGTCGACGGCTGGTTCTACAGCCCGCGCCACGGCAAGCATGTCCGCGCTGACGTCGACACCGACGATAAATCCGGCTCCACCGAGCCGCTCTCTTGCAACGCGCGCCACTATTCCTGTTCCACAAGCGATATCGAGTACGCGATCGCCCGAAGACAATTCCAACTCGTCAAGAGCCATCTCGGCCCATGGACGGAAGAGAGGGCCGACGAGCCACCGCTCGTACATCTCCGGGAAACTTACCTGGTTCATTGCGTAGCTGGGCAAGGTCATGATCGTCCTCCCTCAAATTTCCATCCGACCATTGTGACCCTTCACCCGCGCTAGATCCAACGGGACCCATCGCACCTGAACAATCTATGCGGCTTTCGGGCAGTCAGGCTCGCATAGGCGATGCGGCCGGAGAATGAGGGTCCGCGCCTGGCGTTTCGAGGATCCGCAAGGCGCGATCAGGCTCGGCAACGTGGCCCTGACTTCAGGCGTTGCTTTCAGCCGTTTTCAACCGTCTGTAGCGAGCAGGGCGCATGACTATGGCAGATCTACTCCACCGGCACCAGCAGGTGCTCGCAAGGCGCATCGGGCCACGTTTGGCGCCATAAAATGACGTTTTGCATCGACGAGAAGCGAAAACCCTTCAGCGGGCTTTGGACCAACTGCCAGAGCGCTCCGCCGGGATGGCAACACTCTTCGCATCACGCGGCTTCGCCGCGTGCAAGGGCCGCCGCCTGCTCCAGGCTCACGCCCTTGACCAGGGGGTCAGCGTGCCGATGCACCAGGCGCCATTCCGCCTCTTCGCGGCGATAGACCAAGGTAACCCGCAGCGGCCAATCCTGGGCTGGCAGACCGCCGACCTCGACGTGCGGGCGTTCAATGATCGCGAGGACCACCATGTCGGCGGAACCATAGGCTTGCAGAAGTTCGTGCTCGAAGGTCCCGTTCTTGAAAAAGCGGCCCATCGCCTCGATCCGCTCCGCAGTCAGTTCAGAAGCCCGCGTGGGCCTTCCGCCGAATGGAGACATCAGCAGGAAGTCCCCGGTACGTGGGATCACCTCGTAGTACTTCGTTATCTCCCCGCGCATCAGCGCCGAATTTGCTTCCGCAGAACGCTCGACGAGATCGGCAACCGTCTGGTCCATGGCAGGCTCCGCAAGAGCCTGTGCCGAGGCGTTCGTTAATCTTGCAGTTTCTGACAATGCCACGCCAGCGCTTGCTGCGGCGAGAAGGGAACGTCGCGATACTGGCATGCGGGTGCTCCTGCATCTGTTTCCGATGCGAAGCGCGCCTTGCGCTGCTCCGCTTGCTCAGGAGATCGCACTTCGATGATGCTGAATCCAGTGATATGATTTCATCGACATGCTGAACAGGATTGATCTCAACCTCCTCGTTCTGTTTGAGATCGTGCACGACGAGTGCCACGTGGGCCGAGCGGCCGAGAAGTTGAATCTGACGCATCTCAAATCAGCAAAGCTCACGCCTCAGCATAAACGCCTAGCCCGGCCAATCGAACGTCTGGGCAGCTCGGACCATTGCCGCCGTCGCCGGGCTATAGGGCCGGCCGGGAATGCTAGCCAGGGACACCGTGCGTGCCACCGCGGGTTCGATCAGCGGACGCTGCAAAAGTTCAGGCGATGTCACCGAATATTCAGGCATGAAGGCGAAGCCGATCCGCGCCAGCACCATTGATTGGATCCAATCCTCGCGCTCGGAACGAAAGCGGGCATAAAGGCTGACGTTTCTTTCCCGGCACGCACCCATTACCAGGTCCCGCATTTCGCAGGACAGACGATCGACATAGGGTTCTTGAGAGAGGTCGACCAACTTGATTGCATTCAGGCTCGCAAGCCGGTGATCCGGCGCGAATACGACGACGTAACGCTCACTGTAGAGATCATGGACGCGGAACGCCGCTCCCAATCCCTCCAGCGGATTGAGAACGGCAAGATCGAGATCGCCTTGCTCAAGCCTGTTTTTCAGTTCCTGAACGCTCGCCTCGCTAACTTCAAGCTCGACGCCATGATAGTCGCGCTGGAACTTTGCGAGGAACCGGGCGAGTTTCACATGGCCGATGGTCGACATGACGCCGAGGCGGATCGGCACCTGGTTGAGCAACCTGAAATTGTCGGCAAGCGTTCTGGTTGCGTGGGCCTCCTGCATGATCTGCTGAAGATGCGGCAGAATGGAGCGTCCGAACTCACTCAGGAGGACGCGCCTTCCCTCGCGGTGGAACAAGGGCGCGCCAAGCTCATCCTCGAGCGTCTTGACCGCTTTGGTGAGCGCCGGCTGAGACACGTTGCAATCAGTGGCGGCCTTGGTGAAGTTCAGCATCTTCGCGGCGGCAAGCACGTAGCGGACCTGAAACATCTCCATGGCGAGCCCTCCCGAGGCGGTTCCACGAAACGACATTGTAATCCTTTCATCGATAACTGTCGGCTATCGATCGATAGAAAAAATGTCGTTCTCTTTCGCCCGCCGCTGCATTCAACTCTTGGGGTCACTGTTCACAGGAGGAGAAGGAAATGACTGTCTACATGGTGGAACGCGATCTCAAGGGCATCAGCATGGAAGCGCTGGGAGATGCGCAGAAGGCGGCGATCAGCAAAGCCGCCGAGATGGCCTCCCACGGCACCGACATCAGCTACCTGCGCTCGACCTTCGCACCGGAGGACGGGCGCTGCATGTGCCTGTTTGACGCTGCCTCCGATGTCGACGTGAAGCGTCTAAACGACGAGGCGGGGCTGCCCTATCACAGAATCGTGCCGGCGCTCGATCTTACCCCATAGGGCCGGCGCGACCGGGCTCGTGATGACTGTCCGGGCGGTGTTCTTGCGGAGTTATGCAGCGCGCCAGTTTGAATCTTTGGAACGACGGAAGGGCCAAGTCGTTCGTGCTGCATCCGCCAGCCACACGCGTTGCCAGGAGAGTCGGAGCATGTTTGGCAATTCGGGCACCCTTCCTCTGCCTCGCCTGCTTGAGCGTCGTGTGGACACCCTTGCGCAGTCGTTCATGCGCCAGCGGCTCGGATCGCAGATGGACTTCTCGACCCCGCAGGGCGAGCCGGCGCTGTTGCCGCCCAGCTCGGTGTCGTGGCGTATTTTCAAGAACCCGGTTGCGCTTTTCATCGGCGGGGTTACGGCGGTGCTGCTCGAATTGGCAGAGCCGCGGGTTCGCGACGCCATTTGGCAGCACAGCACATTCCGCTCCGACGCGCTCCGACGATTACGGCGCACGGGCCTCGCCGCCTTGGTCACGGTCTACGGTCCCCGGACCAAGGCCAAGGCCATGATTGAAGGTGTCGTCAGGAGGCATGGGCGCGTTTCAGGCCGAACCAGCGAAGGTGAGCCATACCACGCCACCGACCCGGAGTTGCTGGACTGGGTGCAAGCGACGGCCGGGTTTGGCTTCATGGAGGCCTATCACATCTATGTGCATCGACTGCGTTTTTTCGAACGAGATGCGATGTTTGCCGAGGCTCGCCCCGTCGCGCTTCTCTATGGTGCGGTTGGCGCGCCCACGTCGCAGGCCGAGCTTTACGCGCTGTTCGACGTGATGAGGCAAAGACTCGTCGCATCGCCGATCGTCCTGGAATTCCTGCAGATCATGGAAGACGTTCCCGTCTTGCCGGGGGTGGCTCAACCGCTTCAGCGGCCATTTCTGAAGGCAGCTGTCGAGATCCTGCCCCGCTGGGTCCGCAAGCGGTTGGCACTCGGCGACCACTGGACGTTGAAGCCGTGGGAGCGTGCTTTTGTGAAGACGACGGCTGCAATCTGCGAGAGCATCGTGCTCCCTTCATCTCCGGCCGTCCAGTCGAGCCGTCGCCTCGGTCTTCCCGAGAACTATCTCTATCGCCGACAGAAGGCACCTAGACACGAGCAGCACGGTCGCGATCATGCGGGATTTGATGCCCGCATAAGGGAAAGCGACGGGTTAAAAGTGCGGCAATGGCCGCCCTAAGGGCGCGTATCTCGTGTTGGGGAATGTCCAGCGAAGGGCCCGAAAGCGACGATCAGCGGAGCCGGAAATTCCTATCATTTCGACCTGGCAGGCTGTCGGACATGCTCCGCTGGTAGCCGCCCAGCAAGTTCCCTCGCGATCCTGTTCAGGGCGTCGCGAGGCCGGTCCCGCGACGGGCCGCATCGACGCTCCACGCGCCGCCTCCCGCGAAAAAGAAGTACAGGAAAATGAAGCAGTAGAGGATCGACGAGTCGCCGTCGTTGACAACCGGAAAGAAGTTTTGCGGCGCATGCGCCATGAAATAGGCGACCGCCATGTTGCCGGACAGAATGAACGCGACGGGCCGGGTGAAGAGTCCGAGGGCAAGCAGCGCGCCTCCGATCAGCTCGATCAATGCCTGGATCACAATAAGCCCCGACAGTTGCATCGGCTCGGGCGCGGGCGGAAAATTGAAGAGCTTTTGAGTTCCGTGCTCCAGAAACAGCAGCGCCGACATGATCCTCACGACGTTTAACCACACCGGAGCCCAGGCAGAAATCTTGTCGAAATTCATCAGTTGGGCCTCCATCATGACCCGGTGATTCCGGGCAGCAGGCTGAATTATCAGCGGGTCCGCTCTTCGCACCGATTTCGCGAAGTCGGTATGATGCACAGCGCGAGCCGCAAACCAATACTCCCAGTTCACAGTCGCGTGACCTCTGGTCGTGCTATTGATGGAGTGCCGAGCCGCGGGAAGCGAGACCTTGCCGATGCGCTTCAGCGGGTGCCAATCGCCAGGCTCATGCCGCCCAAAAAGGGCAGCGGTTTTGGGACAACGACATGAACAAGATCAAGCCCGGGTCAGCGGATACTGTTCCTTCAGCGTCCTCAGCACCTGATCACCGGGCATCGGCGCGCCGAACATGAAGCTCTGCACATATTCGCAGCCCATCTGGCGCAGTTCGAGCGCATCGCTTTCGTCCGAAATGCCCTCGGCCACGACCGAAAGGCCAAGTTCATGCGCCATGTTGACCATCGATTTGAGCAGCACCGCGCGCTTCGGTGTCGTGTCGTCGACAAAGCTCTTGTCGATCTTGATCGTGTCGAAGGGAAAGCGCGTCAGATAGGCCAGCGATGAGTAGCCGGTGCCGAAATCGTCCAGCGACAGGCCGATGCCAAGCTTCTTCAGCTTGTTCAGCACATGGGCTGTCTGCTCGGGATTGTCCATCACCAGCGATTCGGTGAGCTCGAGTCGGAAACAGCGCGGCTTCAGATTGGCCCGCGCGATCACCGAGCGGACGTCGCTGACCAGATCGCGGCGGATGAGTTGTCGGCTGGACAGGTTGACCGAAACCGACAGCGGCGCGTCGCCGATCTGCTTTTGCCATCCCGCCAGATCTTCGGCGGCCTGTTGCATGGCGAACAAGCCAAGCTGCACGATCAGGCCGCAGCTCTCGGCGACCGGGATGAAATCGCCTGGCGGGATCATGCCGCGACGCGGATGATCCCAGCGCAAAAGCGCCTCGAAGCCGGCAACACTGCCGTCTTCCAGCCGCACGATCGGCTGGTAGGCGAGTGTGAATTCGCGCCGTTCGATGGCGCGGCGCAGGTCGGACTCGAACTGCAGCCGGTCGGTGCCGACGGTCCGAAAGGCGGGTCGGAACGGTTCGATCCTGTCGCCGCCAAAACGCTTGGCCTGGTGCATGGCAAGCTCGGCGTCCTTGACCATGTCCTCGGCCGAACTCTGCGCCGAGGTCCAGGTGACCAGACCGATCGAGGCGGTCAGCACGATCTCGCGTTTGGCAAAGGTAATCGGATTGTTGATCGCATGCTTGATGGCATCGGCAACGGCTGCGATGCGGGCCGGGTCCTGCTCGGAAAGCAGCATCAGCGCGAACTGGTCGCCGGCAAAGCGCGACAGCGAATCCTTCGGCTTGAGCAGCCGGTGCAGCCGGCGCGCAACAGTGAGCAGGATGGTATCGCCGGCCGAGATGCCGAGCCCGTCATTGACCTGCTTGAACCGGTCGATGTCGATGACGAAGACGGTGGGACGGACCTTCTCTTCGGTGCGCGCGATCGAGATGATCGCCTCCAGCCGGTTCATAAGCAATTCCCGGTTCGGCAGGCCGGTCAGATTGTCGTGCACGGCATCGTGCAACAGCCTCTCCTCGGACTTCTTCTGCTCCGTCACGTCGACCATGGTGCCGACGCAGCGGATTACCTCGCCGTCCGATCCGATCACCGGCCGGGCGCGCAGCGAAAACCAGTGATAGTGCCCGTCGGCGCCGCGCAGGCGGAAATTCTGCGACACCCGGCCGCGCCGGTGTTCGAGCACCACGTCGAGCGTCGTACGGAAGGTGTCGCGGTCGTCGGCATGGAGTACAGGCAGCCAGTTGCGGGCAGCGCCGCCCAGGCTGTCGGGCGCAAGGCCAAGCTGGATGCTGACATCCGGCCTGGTGACGACGCGGTCGCGCATCACGTCCCAGTCCCACACCGTGTCGCCCGATCCGGCCACGGCCAGCGCCTGCCGTTCGAGATCGGAGAATAGGCCCTGATGCAGCGCACCGCCGGCAAAGGCGTGCTGCATGACGGTGAAGCCGATGAGCAGGATGATGAGGATCAGCCCGCCGCCCAGTGCCGGCTGGGCGATGTCATTGTCGAGCATGCCGGTGATCGCCATCCACGACCCGCATAGCCACAACAGGACCATGACCCAACTGGGCACCAGCATGATGGCACGGTCGTAGCCGCGTATGCCGAGGAAGATGATCAGGCCGAGACCGGTCAGCGCGGTGGCGGCGAAGGACAGCCTGGCGATGCCGGCCGCGACCGCCGGGTCGACGATTGCAACGCCGGCGATCAGCAGCAGCCCCAGAATCCAGACCAGAGCGCCGTAGCTGAAATGGCCGTGCCATCGGTTAAGGTTGAGATAGGCAAACAGGAACACCACGAACGTCGCTGCAAGCGCCACCTCCGTTCCGGCCCGCCACATCTGCTCGTTGCCGGGCGATATTTCCAGGACCTTGTTGAGAAAGCCGAAATCGATGCAGATATAGGCGAGCACCGCCCAGGCGAGTGCTGCGGTTGCCGGGAACATCGAGGTCCCCTTGACGACGAAAAGGATGGTCAGGAACAGCGCCAGGAGGCCGGCGATGCCGATGACGATGCCGCGAAACAGCGTGTAGGAATTGACCGAATCCTTGTAGGATTCCGGCTCCCAAAGATAGACCTGCGGCAGTTTGGGCGACGCCAGTTCGGCAATGAAGGTGATCACCGTTCCGGGGTTCAGCGTCACCCGGAACACATCAGCGTCGGGGCTGCTCTGGCGGTCAAGCGCGAAGCCCTCGCTGGGCGTGATCGCGGCAATGCGGGTCGAGCCGAGATCCGGCCAGAAGATACCGGAATTCACCAGCCGGAAATGCGGTGCGACGATCAGCCTGTCGAGCTGCTGGTCGGTGGTGTTGGCAAGCGCGAACACCGCCCAGTCGCCGGTCGAGCGCGCATCATTGGCCTCGACCTCGATGCGCCGCACGATGCCGTCCGGTCCCGGAGCAGTCGACACCTGAAAATTCTCGCCCTGGTTGCGGTAGATTTCGACGGCGCCCGAAAGGTCGAGCGCCACGTCGTCGCGAGCAATCTTGATCGGTTCGACGGCGAAGGCCGAAGACGCCGCGCAGAGCACGACGATTGCCGTCAGCACAAAGGCGAACAACGACCCGATTCGCAGGAAATTCGTCAAAATCAGTCCTTCGTTTCCGCGCCCGGCGGATCGTCCTCGATCCGGGCGTAGAGGTAGTGGTCCTGCCAGATGCCGTTGATCCTGAGATAGGATCGGAGAAGTCCTTCGCGCCGGAATCCGGCTTTTTCAAGCACGCGGATCGACCGGGCGTTGTCGGGAATACAGGCAGCTTCGATCCGGTGCAACCTCAGCGTATCGAAGGCGAAGCGCGTCACCACCTTGACCGCGTCGGTCATCAGGCCACGGCCGCTGTAGCGCTCGCCGATCCAGTAGCCGATATGGCCGCTTTGCGCGACGCCGTGGCGGATATTGCCGAGGGTGATTCCACCTACAAGCTTGCCGTTGCCTTTGTCGAAGATGAAGAAGGCTATGGCCGTTCCCTGCGCATAGTCTTCGCGATAGCGGCTGAGGCGATGCCGCCAGGCCGTGCGGTCGAGCTCGTCGGGGTTCCAGCGCGGTTCCCACGGCTCCAGGAAGGCGCGGCTTTCCCCGCGCAGCACCGACCATTCACGATAGTCGTTGGTCAGCGGCACGCGCAGCGTGACCCGGTCACCCTTCAGTGCCGGCAGGTCACGGCGAAAGAAAGGGAGCGCGAACATGACGCTTTGATGGACTTAGCCGGCGAGCTTTCGGGCCGTGGTCTGCGTGCCCGAAAGCGACTCGAGGACCGCCTCATAGGGAGCGAGCGTGCCCACCGGTCCGACGGCAGTCAGCGTCGGCTTGGTCGAAAACAGCCGCGACGACAGGTCCGTCAACCGCTCGACCGTCAACGCCGACAGCCGTTCCATCAGCTCTTCCTTGGCGATCGGCCGGCCGAACAGAAGCATTTGCCGGGCGATCTGCGAGGCGCGGCTGGCTGGGCTTTCGGCAGACATGATCAGGCCTGCACGGTACTGGGCGCGTGCCCGGTCGAGTTCCTCCTGCAGGATGTTCTCGCCGACCTTCTGCAACTCGCCGATGACCACCGGCACCAATTCGGCGATATCGCTCTGCCCGGTCGCGGCATGGACGCCGAATATGCCGGTATCGGAAAAACCCCAGTGGAATGCATAGACCGAATAGCACAGCCCGCGCTTTTCGCGGACCTCCTGGAAAAGACGCGACGACATGCCGCCGCCAAGGATCATCGACAGGACCTGCGAGGCGTAGAAGTCGCGTACATGATAGGCGCGGCCCTCGAACCCCAGCACGATCTGCGCGTCCATCAGGTCGCGGTCCTCGCGGAAATCGCCGCCGACATATTGCGCATATTGCGGCATGGTGTTGTCGGACTTGCTGCGGAAACCGCCGAGATGCTTCTCGACCTCGCGCACGAAGTTGTCGTGCTTGATGTCGCCGGCGGCAACGACCACCATGCGCTCGGCGCCATATTGCCGTTCGATGAATTTGTGCAATTGCTTCGAGGTGAAGGATTTGACGGTTTCCGGCGTGCCGAGGATGGAGCGGCCGATCGTCTGGTGGCGGAAGGCCGTCTCGGTGAAGTGGTCGAAGACGACGTCGTCGGGTGTATCGTGTGCGGCGCCGATCTCCTGCAGGATCACATGCTGCTCGCGCTCCAGCTCCTGCGGGTCGAACTCGGATTCCTGCAGGATGTCGGACAGGATATCGACGGCCAGGGGCACGTCGTCGCTCAGCACCCTGGCATAATAGGAGGTGGTCTCGACACTGGTGGCGGCATTGATCTCGCCGCCGACATCCTCGATTTCGGAGGCGATCTCGAAGGCGCTGCGCCTTCTGGTTCCCTTGAACGCCATGTGTTCAAGCAGGTGGGCCATTCCGTGCTCTTCGCTACGCTCATTGCGAGCGCCTGATTTGATCCAGGCGCCAAGAGCGACGGATTCGAGGCTTGGAAGGGTTTCGGTGGCGACTGTCAGGCCGTTCGACAGACGGCTTACCTCAACACCCATATAGCTGATACTCCCTAATTTGCCGCCCGCGTGTGGCGGCTAACATAATCTTCCACCATTTTCAGGTCGGATGGAAGTACCGTGTATTTTTCCTCTGAAGTCATCAACCCGCCTAGCCATGCGGGCAGGGCAGGCGACACGCCGCTGGACGCTTCGACGGCGGCGGGGAACTTTGCCGGATGGGCGGTGCCCAGCACCACCATCGGCACGGCATTGGTGGCTTTTGCAACCGCAACGTGCATGGCCGCGGCCGTGTGCGGGTCGAGCAGATAGTTGCTGGCTGCGAGCGTCGAGCGGATCGTGGCGGCGACTTCGTCCATGGTCGAGCGGCCGGCGTCGAATTCGGAGCGGATCCTGGCGATCTCGCCGGCTTCGATGGTGAAGGCGCCGGACTGCTTGAGGCCGCTCATGTAGCGCCGCACGGTAGAGGCGTCGCGGCCGGCCGCCTCGAACAGCAAGCGCTCGAAATTCGAAGAGACCTGGATGTCCATCGACGGCGACGTGGTCGAAAAGACGCCTTTCGTGCGGTACTCGCCGCTCGACAGCGTGCGCGCCAGAATGTCGTTGTCGTTGGTTGCGATGATCAGCCGCTCGATCGGCAGCCCCATCTTCTTGGCGGCGTAGCCGGCGAAGATGTCGCCGAAATTGCCGGTCGGCACCGTGAACGAAATCGGCCGGTCGGGCGCGCCGAGCGACAGCGCCGATGAGAAGTAATAGACGATCTGGGCCATGATGCGGGCCCAGTTGATCGAATTGACGCCGGACAGCGATACCCGGTCGCGAAAACCGTGATCGTTGAACATGTCCTTCACCAGGCCCTGACAATCGTCGAAATTGCCTTCGACCGCCAGCGCATGGACATTTACGGCGATGGACGTCGTCATCTGCCGCTGCTGCACCGGCGAGACCCGGCCGTGCGGGAAAAGAACGAAGATGTCGGTGCGGTTGCGCCCGGCGAAGGCATCGATGGCGGCCCCGCCGGTATCGCCGGAGGTGGCGCCGACAATGCTGGCGCGCTGGTTGCGTTCGGCAAGCACATGGTCCATCAGCCGGGCGAGAAGCTGCATGGCGACGTCCTTGAAGGCAAGCGTCGGGCCATGGAAGAGTTCCAGAATGAACACGTTCGAGCCGGTCTGCACCAGCGGGCAGACCGCCTCGTGACGGAACGTCGCATAGGCTTCGCGCACCAGGCGTTCGAACACCGGCATCGCGATCTCGCCGCCGAGAAACGGCGACAGCACGCGGATGGCGAGGTCGGGATAGGCAAGGCCGCGCATCGCGCGGATCTCAGCTGCCGAAAACTGCGGCCAGGTTTCAGGGACATAAAGTCCGCCATCGCGCGCCAAACCCGCCAGCACAGCGTCGGAAAATCCAAGCACGGGCGCTTCCCCGCGGGTACTCACATAACGCATCGTCATGTTCCATTGCTGCCGGGCGGTATTGTCCGCGGCAAAGTGGTTAATTTCCGTACTTGCTCAGTCGCATTTTTGCCGCGCGGTTGATATACGTCACCCGCTTTGCGAGAGGGAAGTGCAGTTCATGGCGTTTCATACATTTAACGGTCGTTTTGTCGCGGGTCTGGCGCTCGCCGGCTTTATGCTTACCGCCGCCGGCTGCCAATCAGGCGGCAGCAGCATGCTGGGCTTCGGAAAGAAGGACACGACACCGCCACCACCGCCGGACCCCAAGGTTCTCGCCAGCCAATTGCTGGCCTATTGTCCGAAAGTGACGCTGCGCGACGGCACCGCCTTCTTCAATACCTATGCCAAGGGCAGTCAAAAGCTCAAGAAAAAAGCCGCCACCCTGGATGCGGAAGCTGCTGCGCTTGACGCGAGCAGCGGCCAGCAGGATGATTCCGCCAAGATCGTCTATCAGGCCTCGATCACCGATGTGACCCGCGACTGCATCCGCGCCAACGGCTCGCTGACGATGAAGATCGCCGTCGCCGGCAAGGTCGTTCCGGGACCGATGTTCAGCCCTGGCACCATCACCATGCCGATCCGTATCGCTGTGATGCATGGCAAGGAGGTCCTTTACTCGCAGCTTCACCAACATCAGGTCCAGGTTACCAATCCCTCGAGTGCCACCCAGTTCGTCTTCACCGATTCGAACGTTGTCGTTCCCGAACCCACCGCGCGGGACTATCAGGTGTTCGCCGGCTATGACGAAGGCCCGCCGAAGAAGACTGACAAGAAGGTTGCCGCGGCCGAATAGCCGCGGCTTTGGATCTGCGCGTCCATTTGGACGCCTGCTTCACGCATCCGCCGACCACTCCGACAGGGCGGAGATCACGCTTTTCAGTTCCGCCCAGCGGCGGATGACCGTTTCGGCGCCGGCCTCGGTCAGCGCGTCGGCATGGCCGGGATAGCTGTGCGCCGCTCCGGTGAAGCCGATCACACGCATGCCGGCTGTCCTGGCGCCGGTCACGCCATGCACGGAATCCTCGATGACGAAGGTGTTCGCCGGATCGGCCTGGAGCTTTGCCGCGGCAAAGAGAAACACGTCGGGCGCCGGCTTGGATTTTCCGCTAGGTGTTTCCAGCGAGGAAAAAATCCGGCCGCTGAAAAACGGCAGCAGATGCACCTTCTCCAACATGAATTCGATCCGCTCGGTGCGCGAATTCGAGCAGATGCAGCGCGGCGCCGTCACCGCGGCGACCGCCTCGTGCACCCCGTCGACGGCGCGCACGTCGCTGCGCAGCCGGCGGTCGACCAGGTCTTCGGCGCGATCGATCAGCGAGGCTTGGAATGGGACGCGGGATTTTTCCTCGACCCGCATCATGATGTCCTTGAAGGTCAGCCCGGCATAGGTCTCGGAAATCTCCTCGGCCGATATCTCGTAGCCGGCCGACGTCAAAAGCTCGGCCTCGATGCGCGCGGCGATGATTTCGGAATCGACGAGCACGCCGTCGCAATCGAAGATGACAAGGTCTGGCTGGGGCATAGCGATCCGAAAAGCGGGAGGGAGGAGGCTGGGACGGTTCAGGCGGCGCGGCATACACCAACAGGCGGATCTTCGCAAATTACCCGGGGTCCGCACCCTCGGCCTTCACCGAATATTTACGCTGATCGGTAACCATAACAGGGAGTAAACAGTAACGCGTGCTTTGGGTGTCACAATGTCTGCCGTGCGTCTTCTCGACGAGCTTTCCCATGCTCCCCAGCAATCCGAATGGCTCGATACGATCCTGAAGGGCGATTGCGTCGCCGCGCTCGACCGGCTGCCCGAAAAATCCATCGACGTGATCTTTGCCGATCCGCCCTATAATCTGCAGCTCGACGGCGATCTGCACCGGCCCGACCAGTCCAAGGTCGATGCCGTCGACGACGACTGGGACCAGTTCGCAAGTTTTGAGGTCTACGACGCCTTCACCCGGGCCTGGCTGCTGGCGGCGCGCCGCGTGTTGAAGCCCAACGGCACCATCTGGGTCATTGGCTCCTACCACAACATTTTCAGGGTCGGCGCCAAGATGCAGGATCTGGGGTACTGGATCCTCAACGATGTCGTCTGGCGCAAGACCAATCCGATGCCGAATTTCCGCGGCCGCCGCTTCCAGAACGCCCATGAGACGATGATCTGGGCCTCGCGCGATCAGAAGGGCAAGGGTTACACCTTCAACTACGAAGCGCTGAAGGCGTCGAACGACGACATCCAGATGCGGTCCGACTGGCTGTTTCCGATCTGCACCGGCGCTGAGCGCCTCAAGAACGAAAATGGCGACAAGCTGCATCCGACGCAGAAGCCCGAAGCGCTGCTCGCCCGCATCATGATGGCCTCGACGAAGCCCGGCGATATCGTGCTCGATCCCTTCTTCGGCTCCGGCACCACCGGCGCCGTGGCCAAGCGCCTCGGCCGCCATTTCGTCGGCATCGAGCGCGAGCAGGCCTATATCGACGCCGCCAACGAGCGCATCGATGCAGTCCGGCCGCTGGACGGCGCTGCTCTTACTGTGCTTACCGGCAAGCGCGCCGAGCCGCGCGTCGCTTTCGTCAGCCTCATCGACACCGGGCTGATGCTGCCGGGCGCCACGCTCTACGACGCCAAGAAGCGCTGGGCGGCCAGGGTGCGCGCCGACGGCACTGTGGCGGTCGGCGGCAGCGCCGGATCGATCCACAAGATCGGCGCGGAAGTGCAGGGGCTGGATGCCTGCAACGGCTGGACCTTCTGGCACTATGAGCGCAGCGGCGGCCTGACCCCGATCGACGAGCTTCGCCGCATCGCCCGCCTCGGCATGGAGCGGGCAGGGGCCTGACGATAACCGCTACAGAGGTCTCGTTGCACATCGTTCTCATGCGGCGCGCAGGCCGAGGTAACGAACCATCGGGTCGAAGTCTCGGTCATCATGCAACAGCGCGTGTCCGCCCAGGATGCAGAACGTGCCGATAATCATATCGACTGTCCTGCGGATGGTGATGCCCCGCGGAGCAACGCGACTTCGCGACGGAGTGGCGGAGCTAACCGAAGCGAATCGTGCCCGGAACGGGTCTTCGGCTTACGCGTTGCAACATGGAGGTGACGGCGCGCGTGCATCACGACGCGCGGTTGGGTTCCCATCCAATTGTTGCCGCGATCGGACATGCGAAGCGCGCCGCAGTCATCGAAGAAACGCCCATACATTCGTCATGTCCGCGGCGATGGGAGTGCTGGCACGACGTCGATCCAAAGGAAAGTAGATGAGTGCGTTCTCTCTTTCATCGGACGGGAAACTTGCGATAACGGCGAGCGAGATGTCGTCCAAAAATGACTTCGACTATTTGGTGGGCAACTGGAACATCAGGAATCGCACGTTGAAGGAACCGCTGGCCGGCAGCGACGAGTGGGAGGAATTCGACGCGACCTAGGAGTTCCGCCAAATCCTAGTGGGTTTGGGCAACTTCGACATTTTTCAAACGGAGTTGGGAGGAAAGCCGTTCGAGGGCCTCACCGTGCGATTGTTCGATCCAAAGACGCGTCTCTGGACGATCTACTGGGCCGACAGCAACGCGGGCAAACTCGACGACGGAAAGGTGGGCTCGTTCAATGGCGACGAAGGCGAATTCTTCGGCCGTGAGGTTGTGGCCGGCAAGGACGCTATCGTGAAATTCCACTGGGATAAGCGCAACCCGAAAACCCCGATTTACAGCCGTGCGTTCTCCGCTGATGCAGGCAGAACGTGGGAATGGAATTGGTACTCGAAGTTTTCACGACGGTGACTGACTGAGTTGGCCCAAACTAAATACCGCTCCTTCGCGTGGAGCCAAACTAAATACCGCTCCTTCGCGTGGAGCCAAGAGGAATCCCGAGCCGGACTCTTATGTCAGGTGGGTACCACTAGCGCGGGTAGCCGGTTCGGGTTTTCGGCGCCGCCGGAGGATCACGGTGAGCGATTCCCCAGGAAGAGTTATTGACCTTTGCCCACCGTTTCTCGAATGCTCGATTCTCTTATCCATCGGAGACCAGATCCATGAAAGCTCTTGCCTCGCCGTTTGTCGCCGCCCTCGTCATGGGTTTGTTGGCCTCTCCGGCGATTGCGCAGAACACCGGCGCAGAAAACCAGCTTGATGCGGTTATCAAGAACGGCAAGCTGCGCGTCTGTACGACCGGCGACTACAAGCCCTTCACCTTTCATGACAAGCCCGCGAACAACTACCAGGGCATCGATATCGATCTCGCAAAATCTCTGGCAAGCTCACTAGGGGTCGAGGCGGACTTCGTGGCGACTACCTGGAAAAAATTGCTTGCCGATTTTACGACCGGCAAGTGTGACATCGCGATGGGCGGTATTTCGGTGACCTTGGAACGCCAGAAGCAGGTGTTCTTCAGCGAGCCCTATCTCGTCAATGGCAAGGCACCGATTGCGCGCTGCGAGGACGAGGCGAAATTCCAATCGATTGCCGACATCAACAAGCCGGATGTGACTGTGATTGTTAATCCCGGCGGGACCAATGAGAAATTCGTGCGTGAAAAACTCAGTGACGCTAAAATTGAGATCTACCCGGACAACGTCACGATCTTCCGCCAAATCCTTGACGGCAAAGCCGATATCATGATCGCCGAATCGGTCGAAACCGAGTTGCAGGAGAAACTTCACCCCGGCCTTTGCGCGATCAACCCCGAGAAGCCGCTCCAATATGGCGAAATGGGTTATATGCTTCCTGAGGGTGCCGTTGTCTTCAAGGCCTATGTCGACCAATGGTTGCATCTTGCCAAGGCGACGGGTGAGTTCGATCGCATCTACGCTTCTCACGTCAAGTAGCGCCCGAGACGGATCCAATGGCAGCGCCGTGGACCGCGCGTCTCAGCGACTGCGGTCAGGCCCGTCGCAGTGATCACACTCTGACCCCCAGGCGATCGAGGTCCGCCTCGAGTGTCTTTGCGTCGGTGAACAGCACCGACTGCCAGCCGGCCGCCTTGGCGCCGTCGACATTCTTCTGGCTGTCGTCGATGAACAGCGTGGCCGCGGGCTCGAGGCCGAACGCGGCGACGTGATGGTCGTAAATGCCGCGATCCGGCTTGATCATGCCGATCTCGCCCGAAATGGTCACACCGCGCGGGCGGTTGAGGAAGTCGAAACGCTGCCGGGCTTCGGCAAGCGTGTCGGACGCAAAATTGGTCAGCATGGTGACGTCGTGGCCGCTCTCGATCAGCTTGTCCATGAGCTGGACGCTGTCGTCATAAGCGTGCGGCGTCATCTCGTGCCAGAGGCGGCGGAAGTTGCGGATGTTTTCGGCGTGGTCCGGGTATTCGGCGATCAGCAACGCCTCGGCCTCTTCCCAGGTGCGGCCGCGGTCCTGCTCGATGTTCCAGTCATGCGTGCAGACATTGTCGAAAAACCACTTTCTCTCCTCGGCATCCGGAATGATACGGCTGAACGGCAGGTTCGGATCGTAGTGGATCAGCACTCTGCCGATGTCGAAAACGATGTGGCGGATTTCGGTCATTCTTGTCCTCGTTCAACGCAGTTCAAATGGGGCGACGTGGGCAATTCAATGTGCGCGCTGCTTCTTCGTCGCGCCCGGTATCGCTGCTTCGATTACCTTTTTCATGACGGTGGGCAGTGCTTCGCCGGAAATTTCGTCGGCCAGCGACCAGAAATGACCCGCTGGGGCGGCGACATCGGCCATCGCTTTGAAGATTTCGAGTTCGAGCGCGAAATGGGTGAAGACATGGCCAATCTTCCCGGCTGGCCGCCAGTTGCCGGGGAAGGGCGCCGCCGCCGCTGTGGTGCCGCCGTCGATCCGCGTGTTCCAGCCGGTCGTCGGCACTTCGGTCATGCCGCCGAGCAGGCCCTTATCCCCACGTTTGCGCAACAGGATGGCGCCATCGCCGCGTACGGCAACGAAAGCAGCCCCGCGCCGCAATGGTTTCTCGCCCTTCGGCAGGCGGACAGGGAAGCGTTGGGCATCGCCGGAAATAATGGCGCTGCAATCCTCGCGCAGCGGGCAGAGCCCGCAGCGCGGCCGCCGCGGCGTGCAGATCGTCGCGCCAAGATCCATCATCGCCTGGGCGAAGTCGCCCGGCCTGGTCGCTGGAACCATGCGCTCGACATAGGTGCGTATGTCGCCCTTGGCCTCGCTCAGCGGCGTGACGATCGAAAACAGCCGGGAAACCACCCGCTCGACATTGCCGTCGACGACCGCGGCGGGCTGGTCGAAGGCGATCGCGGCGATCGCCGCCGCCGTGTAGGCGCCGATGCCGGGCAGCTCTCTCAAGCCAGCTTGCGTATCCGGAAACCTGCCGCCTTGCCGCGCGACGAGATTGGCGCAGGCCTTGAGATTGCGCGCGCGGGAATAATAGCCGAGTCCGGCCCAGGCCTTCATGACATCTTCGGTCGCTGAAGCGGCCAACGCCTCGATATCGGGCCATTTCTCGACAAAGGCCCGGAAATAGGATTTTACGGCTTCGACCGTGGTCTGCTGCAGCATGACTTCGGAAAGCCAGACCCGGTAGGGATCGGGTCGTATGCCGCGTGCCAACTCGCGCGGCGCAATGCGCCACGGCAAGTCGCGATGATGCGCGTCGTACCAGGCGAGCAGGCGGGACGCGATCTCGCCACTTTCTCCGGATGCGGCTTTGCCGCTGTCTACGGATGCGGTCTTGCGGGTCTGGTCGTGCAGTGCCATTGATCGAGGACTGGCCTAACCGATGCATGGTGAAGGTCGTGACTGGAGAACGCACATGGCAGGGAAAAGGCCCTTCGGCAATCCCGTTCCGGTGAGTGATCTCGCAACCCAGATCCTCGATCCGGTGCTGCGCAAGCGAGCCGGCATGTCGATCGGGCTCGTCCAGTCATGGGAGGAGATTGCCGGGCCGCGGCTTGCCAGCCGTTCGCGCCCTGAAAAGATCCAGTGGCCGCGCCGAATGCATGAAGATGATCCGTTCGAGCCGGCGGTGCTGGTCATCGCCTGCGAAGGCATGGCGGCGCTCCATCTGCAGCACGAGACCGGCGAGATCATCAACCGGGTCAACGCCTTCCTCGGCTTCAACGCTATCGGCCGGATCAGAATCGTGCAAAAGCCGGTCACGGTTGACAAAGGGCGGCTTAAACCAAGCATCCGGCCGCTGACCGCGGCCGAGAAGGTGAAGCTGTCAGGCACTGTCGGAATGATCGAGGATGATGGGCTGCGCGCCTCGCTGGAGCGGCTCGGCGCCACCGTTCTCGGTCAAAAGAAAACATAATCTCGCGCTTTCGTGATCGCATAGCCAAGTTTTGGCGATTGGAATGGGGACGGCGATGCCTTAATTCGCGCCAACTCTCGCCTTTTCTAGCCTTTGCATTGCAAAATCCAACCATTGTCAGGTGATTCGTATGCTCCGTCTTTTGTCCCGCAGAAACCTCCTGTCGTCACTGGCCGCCATTCCGGCGGTGGCTCTGCTCGCCGCCTGCAGCGACTCGGGCGAGAAAGCCGTGGCGGAGGATGTGAAGCCTGCGGCCCCCGCCGATGCGATGAAGCCGGCCGATCCGGCAAAGCCGGCCGCTCCGGCCGCGGCCAAGGCGCCTGAGGCCCAGGGCACGGTGGACATGGCTGCCTTGCTGAAGCCCGGCGCACTGCCCGACATGCAGCTCGGCAAGGACGACGCGAAGGTCGCCATCGTCGAATATGCCTCGATGACCTGCCCGCACTGCGCGCATTTCCATGAAACCACGCTCCCGACGCTGAAGACGAAATACATCGATACCGGCAAGGCCCGCCTTATCCTGCGCGAGTTCCCCTTCGATCCCAGCGCCGAGGCCGGTTTCATGCTGGCGCGCTGCTCCAAGGACAATTATTTCCCAATGGTGGACGTTCTGTTCAAGCAGCAGGCGAACTGGGCAGGTGTCGCCAATACCAAGGACGCCCTGCTGCAAATCTCCAAGATGGCCGGTTTTACACAGGAGTCGTTCGAGGCCTGCTTGACGGACCAGAAACTTCTGGACGATGTGAGGTCGGTCCAGAAGCGCGGCGCCGATGAATTCAAGGTCGACTCGACGCCGACCTTCTTTATCAACGGGAAGACCTACAAGGGGGCGCTGTCGATTGAGGAAATCTCGGCCATTATCGACCCTCTGCTCTGACGTCTCGGCAGCGCCGAAGCGGCTGCGCTTCGGCGTGCGCAACTTTTTGTTGCGCCGCGAGTTCTTGTCGCCAAACCGCGGAACACTTTTGCAGAACCCGCTTTTGGGGCGGCGCGAATGAAATTCTCGCGCCTTCGCCTGCTCGGTTTCAAGTCGTTCGTCGAACCCGGTGAGTTCGTCATCGAACGCGGCCTGACCGGCATCGTCGGCCCCAACGGCTGCGGCAAGTCGAACCTTGTCGAGGCGCTGCGCTGGGTGATGGGCGAAAGCTCGTACAAGAACATGCGCGCGTCCGGCATGGACGACGTCATCTTTTCCGGTTCCGGAACGCGTCCGGCCCGCAACACCGCCGAAGTCACGCTTTTCCTCGACAACAGCGACCGTAGCGCGCCCTCGGCCTTCAACGACGCGGACGAGTTGCAGGTTTCGCGTCGCATCGAGCGCGAGGCGGGTTCGCTCTACCGCATCAACGGCAAGGAAGCCCGCGCCAAGGACGTGCAGCTGCTTTTCGCCGACCAGTCGACCGGCGCCCGTTCGCCCTCGATGGTCGGGCAGGGCCGCATTGGCGAGCTGATCCAGGCCAAGCCGCAGGCGCGTCGCGCGCTGCTGGAAGAGGCGGCCGGCATTTCGGGTCTGCACACACGTCGCCACGAGGCGGAACTGCGTCTGAAAGCGGCCGAACAGAATCTGGAACGGCTGGACGATGTCGTCGGCGAGCTGGAAAGCCAGATCGAAAGCCTGAAGCGCCAGGCTCGTCAGGCCTCGCGCTTCAAGAACCTGTCGGCCGATATCCGCAAGGCTGAAGCGACGCTGCTGCATCTGCGCTGGACGCTGGCCAAGACGCAGGAAGGCGAGGCGCGCTCGGCGCTGGCGATCGCCACGGCACTGGTCGGCGACCGCGCCGCCGCCCAGATGGCTGCCGCCAGGGAGCAAGGGATCGGCGCCCATCGGTTGCCGGACCTGCGCGACGCGGAAGCCGCCGCCGCTGCCGCCTTCCAGCGCCTGTCGATCGCCAAGACGCAGATCGAGGAAGAATCGGGCCGCATCCGCGCCCGGCAACTGGAGCTCGACCGCCGGCTCCAGCAGCTCGACGGCGACATCGTCCGCGAGGAGCGGATGGTCCGCGACAATGCGGATATTCTTGAGCGTCTCGCCGCCGAAGAAACTGCGCTCAACACCGAGAACGCCGGCGCCGCCGACCGCGAGGCCAGCACCCGCGCGGCGGTCGAACAGGCTGCGTCGACGCTTGCCGCCAGTGAAGCCAAACTCGCCGGGCTGACCGCCGAACGGGCGGAGGCCGCCGCTTCCCGCAACCAGATCGAACGAACGCTGCGCGACACCGCGGAGCGCCGCGACCGTTTCGCCCGCCAACTCGCCGATGTCGACCGGGAATTGTCCGATATCGCCTCCAGGGTCGCCGGCCTGGCCGATCCTGCCGAGAAGCAACTTCTGGTTGAACAGGCGCTGGCGCTGCTGGAGGAAACCGAAGCCGCGGCGATTGCCGCCGAACAGGCTGTCGCCGAGGCGCGCGTGGCGGAGAGCGCCGCCCGCCCGCCGGTTCAGGATGAAAAGGCCGAGCTGGCGCGAATCGAAACCGAGGCCCGCACGCTGGCCAAGATCCTGAATGCCGCGAGCGGCGACCTCTTCCCGTCCGTGCTGGAGCAGATCAGCGTCGAGCGCGGCTACGAGACGGCGCTGGGCGCGGCCCTTGGGGAAGATCTCGACGTGCCGCTCGACCGCAGCGCGCCGGTGCATTGGGGCCAAAGCGAGGTCCAGCCCGGCGACGCCGCTCTGCCCGAAGGCATCAAGAGCCTTGCCAGCGTCGTCCGCGCGCCGGCGCAACTCGCCCGCCGATTGGCGCAGATCGGCATCGTCGACGCTGCTGAGGGAAGACGGTTGCAGGCGCAGCTTGCTCCCGGGCAGCGGCTGGTCAGCCGCGAAGGGGCGCTCTGGCGTTGGGACGGTTTCACCGCCAGCGCCGACGCGCCGACCGCCGCCGCGCAGCGGCTGGCGCAGAAAAACCGGCTGTCCGAGCTCGACGCCGAGGCGGTCCTCGCGAACCGCATCCTGCGCCAGGCCGAACAGGCCCTTGCCCATGCCGAGCAGGCGCTTGCCCAAGCGAGCGAGGCCGAGCGCAATGCCCGTCAGGCCGGGCGTGATGCCCAGCATGGGCTGGACGCCGCCCGCAACGCGCTGGCCGAGGCCGAAAAGGCCGGCGGCGAGCTGTCGAGCCGACGCGCCGCACTTGACGAGGCGCGCGCGCGCGTCGTCGACAGCCATGAAGAGACGGCCGCGGCTTTCGTCGAGGCCGAGATGCTGCTGCAAAGCGCTCCCGATCTCGGTGATCTGCAGTTGCAGCTCGATCAGTCGGCCGCCAACGTCGCTCGCGACCGCGCCACCCTTGCCGATGCCCGCGCGGTCCACGAGGGCTTGAGGCGGGAAGCCGAAGCGCGCACGCGCCGCCTCGACGCCATCGGCGCGGAACGCCGCAACTGGCTGGAGCGCGCCGAAAACGCCTCGACGCAGATCGCCGCACTCGGCGAACGCAAGGCCGAGGCCGAGGTCGAGCGCGAAAGGCTGGCCGACGCACCCGACGAGATCGACGCCAAACGGCGCGCCTTGCTGTCGCAGCTTGCCGAAGCCGAAAGCCTGCGCCAGGCCGCCGGCGACCGGTTGCAGGAAGCGGAAAACAAGCAGTCCGAACTGGACAAGGCCGCGACATCAGCGATCCAGTCGCTGGCCGAGGCGCGCGAAACCCGAGTCCGCGCCGAAGAGCGGCTGACCGCTGCCGATGAAAGACGGCTGGAGGTCGAGGCGCGCATCCAGGAAACGCTGAACACGCCGCCGCATCTGGTCATCCGCCACACCGGCCTGGAGGCCGACCGCCCGATGCCGGAGATGACTGAGATCGAGCGTCAGCTCGACCGGCTGAAGATCGAGCGCGAGCGGCTCGGCGCCGTCAATCTGCGCGCCGAGGAAGAGCAGAAGGAGCTGTCGGACCGGCTGGAGACCATCGTTTCAGAACGCGAGGACATCATCGAGGCCATCCGCAAGCTGCGGCAGGCGATCCAGAGCCTGAACCGCGAAGGCCGCGAACGGCTGCTGGCTGCCTTCGACGTGGTCAATGGCCATTTCCAGCGGCTGTTTTCGCATCTGTTCGGCGGCGGCACGGCGGAACTGCAACTGATCGAGTCCGACGATCCGCTCGAGGCCGGTCTCGAAATCCTCGCGCGGCCACCCGGCAAGAAGCCGCAGACGATGACGCTGCTTTCCGGCGGCGAGCAGGCGTTGACGGCGATGTCGCTGATTTTTGCCGTGTTCCTGACCAATCCCGCGCCGATCTGCGTCCTCGACGAAGTCGACGCACCGCTCGACGATCACAATGTCGAGCGTTTCTGCAATCTGATGGACGAAATGGCGGCCACCACCGAGACGCGCTTCGTCATCATCACGCACAACCCGATCACCATGGCCCGCATGAACCGGCTGTTCGGGGTGACCATGGCCGAGCAGGGCGTCAGCCAACTCGTGTCGGTCGACCTGCAGGCGGCCGAGGCCCTGCGCGAGGCGAGCTGACGCGTCGACGCACAGCTTGTCGGTAGCGCCTATTGGGGCTTTCGGCTAAAACACGAATTGGACTGGGTCGGTTCCGTTCATTCTGATGAGCGTTTTGATGTTGCCATGATCCTCTCCGAAATCGATCTCGATTTCGCGATCATGTGCCAGCATATGCATGGAGAACCTTGTTGCCTGTACTTGTCACCGGAGCCGCAGGATTCATCGGCAGCCATGTTTGCCATCATCTCCTGAGCAGGGGGGAAGCGGTCGTCGGCGTCGACAACATGAACGACTATTACGACCTGGCGCTCAAAAAGGGGCGCCTCGCCCGCTTGCAGCCTTACAAGGATTTTTCATTTCACCAGATCGACATCGCCGAACAGGGCGCTCTTGCCGACGCTTTGGCCGGGCAAGGCATAGTCAGGATCGTCCATCTCGCCGCTCAGGCGGGTGTGCGCTATTCACTCGACAATCCGAGGCTCTATGTCCGTTCCAATGTTGTCGGCCATCTCGAAGTGCTCGAATTCTGTCGCGCGCAGCCCGCATTCGAGCATCTGGTCTATGCCTCGTCTAGCTCGGTCTATGGCGGCAACCGCAAGGTGCCGTTCAGCGAGACCGATCAGGTCGACAAGCCCGTCTCGCTCTACGCCGCCACCAAGAAGTCCGATGAATTGATGAGCCACACCTACGCCCATCTCTTCGGGGTGCCGCAGACCGGTTTGCGATTTTTCACCGTCTACGGTCCCTGGGGCCGGCCCGACATGGCCTATTGGATATTCACCAAGGCAATGCTCGAAGGCAAGCCGATCCGGGTGTTCAACAATGGCGAGATGTGGCGCGATTTCACGTATGTCGAGGATGTGGTGAGAGCTGTCGTTGCCGTGCTCGACAAGCCGCCATCGGCTGAAGTTCCGCCGAGCAGGCTCTACAATGTCGGCAACAACCGGCCGGTGCGGCTCGGCGATTTCATCGCCACTCTGGAAAAACTGCTCGGCGTAAAAGCGATCCGCGACAGCGAGCCGATGCAAAGCAGCGATGTCGAGCGGACCTATGCCGACATGACTGCGCTGGAGCGCGATTTCGGCTTCAAGCCGAGCGTTTCGACAGAAGACGGACTGAAAAAATTCGTCGACTGGTACCGGTCGGAATGGGCTGGATCAACGACAAGGTGACTGCGGCCTGCGGGTCGTCGCGGTGCGCGCCTTTCTTCCTACGACCCCAAGGCCTCGAATCGTCACGGCCATCACTGTCATCCTCAAATAGAAATGGATGATTCCTGAAATTCCACTCACCTGAAAGACAAGTGACGGTGGTTCTGGGACATCGACTTCGGCATCGGTGAAGAGATTGGGAAACAGCCGTTCCCTGAAATCGAGAGGAAAAGCGATCCGGACCGGTGCCTTCGGAGTATCAGATTTCAGGAAACCGCGGTCGACGAGTTCCGACAACGTGTTCCGTGCCGTGCGCTCGGATGTCTTCAGCACCAAATTGGCCTCGCCACGCGGCAGCCTGCCGTGCCGCAATACCGCCGCCACCAGATCAGGCGCCCGTTTGTCGTCAACGATATCCTTCACCAAGGCGCGATAGCGGGCCTCAAGCCGTCTGAGGTCGAACATGGTGATCGAGAACCGCACCTGGTCGAGCGCGACTGTCAGGAACCATTCGACGAAATCCTTGAGTGCTGATTCCGAAAGATTTCCTCGGCCGTCGCGGTCGCCCCGTCTGGGACTGTCTGCGTAATCCATCATGCTCTTGTATTCGCCGCGATCTTTCAACCCACGAGCGAGTCCACGAGATATCGACCATAGGCCATTGCCGCCGATTCCGGCCTTGAGCGCCATAGCGTGAGACATCAGGCGACTGACGCGGCCGTTGCCGTCTGGAAAAGGGTGGATATAGTTGAGGCGGTGATGAGCTGACGCAATCGCGATGATGCGCAGGCTGGCCTGCTTTTCGGTCATCGCGTACCGTTTCTCGAAGTGCTCCATAAAGGCCAACACCCAGTCAGACGATGGCGGCTGATGGCGGCCAACAACAACATCATGCTCTGGAGACGACCGGAACTCGCCAGGCACGATCTCGGCCCTGGTGCCGTCGGGTTTGTCGACGAACCGGAATTCCTCCGGCATCTCGTCGTAGAAGACGCGATGAACCCGCCGGATGAAATCGATCGAAGTCGGGCTCGGCAACTCCCCACGCAAACCGAGGCCGTCAATCATCCTCTGAACTTCGACATGCGCCTTGGCCTCCAAGGGAGAGATCGGCGTTCAGGGTCAATCTCGGCTCCGGCCAATGCACTCTCGATGTCCCGAGGTCGGGCGTTGTGACCTTCGATCAAATTCGAATAGTAAGAATTCATGACGCGCACGAGATCGGCCAGTTCGGCAGCCGATTCCGGATGCAGGGCTCGTCCGAGTTCAACGGCCGCCTTTTGCGTCTCGATCGCGAGATCGGCCAGGACGGTCGGTACGCGTCGTCAAAAACAGCCGCTCAATGCGGGTAGGTGTTTCAAGCATTCTTGCCGATCTCAATCGTCTCTCAATCACCTGCAATGTAAGGCATTTGAGGCCATAAGTCAGCACAATTGCCGATATCGGTTGCCGATCTCAGGCCGGCGATCAAGCCGCGAACCCGAAATGTCCCAAGTGGGCGGCCGGGCAGGGCGCGACTGGCTCCTGGAAATCATAAGTTGCCGAGCGGCGCCAGACGGTCGCGCCATCGCAGACGAACCGCTTGCCCGGGCGAGTTGTCCGCGTGTCTTCGTCGACGGTTCTCGATTGATTCCTCCAGCCGTTTGCGGCGAACCGGTCGTCGCCTCCATTCGAAGCCCCGCAGCTTCGAGCAGCCGGATGGGCTCTGCAGGTCAGCCCTTCCGTAAACCAAGCCCAAGGGCGCGAAGCGATAGATTCAATTCACGCGTGTCTCAATGGCTTGTTATCGCCTCAGCCCACTCATGAAGGTCTTTACACGGGCAGGGTCGACCTGGTTCCACCAGACGCCGTCATGCTTCAGCGCGCTGGCGATGATGATCCCATCGACGATGCCTAGGATATCGTTGGCATTGTCGGGCGTCACGCCGCTGCCGACCAACGTCGGCAGGCCGGCGGCCTCTTTGATCATGCTGATATAGCTCAGATCCGCAGTGTGCCCGGTGCGTTGACCGGTCGCAATGATGGCGTCGGCGTCGAAGAAGACCAGATCCTTGACCAGTTCCTCCACCGGGCGGTCGGCAACGATCGCGTGCGCGCCGTGCTTGACATGAGCATCGGCGAAGACGCGGATGCCGTTGGCGCGCAGCCTGGCGCGGTAGCGTGCTGCGCGACCGGACTCCCCCTCGACAAAACCCTCATTGGCGACATAGGCATTCGCCCATTGATTGACGCGGATAAAGCCCGCGCCGGAGGCGCTGGCGATCGCAAGGGCAGGGATCGCGGCGTTAGCGAGCACATTGATGCCGATCGGCTTGCCGAACTCGCGGCGGATACGGTCGGAAATAACCGCCATATAGGCCGCTGTCTCCGGTCCGATATTGTCAGGTTTGGCAAACGGGATGTCGCCATGATTCTCGACGATCACGCCGTCGCATCCGCCATCGAGATAAGATCTCGCATCGTCCAGACCGCGCTGATAGATCGCCTCGACCGCCTCGCCGTCATAGCGCGGCGCGCCGGGAAGCGGCGACAGGTGAACGACGCCGATCACCACCTTGGTGCGGCCGAAAAGTTCTACGAGCGCGTCGCCGCCTGATTGACCGAGTTGGGTCATGAGAGCTCCGTTTGATCGATGAGCGCCGCCATTTCAGACGCGGAAGGACAGGATATCAATGTGCCCGGGCGAGTCACCGCAATTGCGGCAGCCGCGAGCGCGAACTTCAGCGCTGGGGCAACCGACATTGCCTTGGCAAACCCGCCGGCCAGACAGCCGCAAAACACATCGCCGGCGCCGCTGGTGTCGAGCGCCTCGACACGTGGTGCCGGCAAACGAAACGATCCTCCCTGGTCCGGGCCAAGGGCGAGACAGCCTTCCGCACCGAGCGTGATCACGACTGTCTCGGCGCCTTTGGCCGCCAGCGCGTCGGCGGCGGCTGCCATGTCATCCTGGCCGGTCAGCGCTTTCGCCTCGGATTGATTCACCACCAACACCTGCGCCAGGCCGAAGTCAGGCAGAGCCGCCGCATCGATAGGGCTGGCATTCAGGACGGTGCGCGCGCCATTTTCCTGTGCTGCCCGCAGGCAGGCATCTATCGCGGGGCCTCGCAGGTTTCCTTGGCAGACAACGATGTCGCCAGACGCGATTCGGCCCGCAAGTGCGGTTTGTGCGATCGGATCGAACGCCTCGCTGCAGGCGACGCCGCTGACGATGAAGTTCTCGCCGCCGGCCCCAATGACGATGGTCGAGCGGTCGCTTGGCAGGTCGAATTCAATCGCCTCGAGGTCAGACAACTCCCTGTCGAGGCGGCTCCTGATCCATGCGCCTGCGCGGTCCTTGCCGAGCGCCGTCCAAAACGTTACCGCAGCACCCGTGCGCGCGGCGGCAACCGCCTGGTTTGCTCCCTTGCCGCCGAGGCCGTCGGCGTAGCTGCTGGCATTCAAAGTCTCGCCGGCGGCAGGGAAGCGGCCGACGCGAAAAATCGTGTCGACGCAGGCATTGCCGACGACATGGACATGCATCGCTCAGCTCTCACCGATCGCCCAGCTCAGCATCTGCTCGAACAGGGTTTTGTAGCCTTTCCAGGCGATGAACTCCGGTGGCAGCCAATGCGGCCCGACATCGGACGTCCAGGCCACAGTGCGGCCCTTGCCATAGTGACCGGTGACGAGCAGCGGCAGCGAGCCATAATCCGACGACACGGTTGCCAGGACTTCCGCCCCGTCTTTCAGCGTCACCTCGTTGAAGCCGAGCAGGACTGGCCAATCCGACCCGAGACCCCTGAGGATCGGATGGTCCGAGGAGCCTTTCAGGACAGGCGAAAACCCTTCCGGCACCTCGACGCGGTCGTCGAAGGCGAGGCAGCTCACCGGCAACACCTCCTCGACCGGCGTCTTGCGATAGCGCGCGCCGCCATTGATGCCCTGGAAGCTATAGTAGCCGCCGAACATCAAAAGCCCGCCGCCGTCGCGCACATAATCGCGCAGCAGCCGCAGGCGGTTCGGCGTCGGCTTGGAGTGAACCCAGGTGTCGGGATGCAGAAGCAGCGTGTTGGCGCCGATGTCGGAGAGCACCACCGCGTCATAGGCCGAAAGCGCCTCCTTTGTTTGCGGAAAGCTGCGCTGTGCCTCATGAGCCGGCATGAAGGTCACGTCGAAGTCGGTCGCTTTCAGGGCCGTCAGCAATTCGTCCGCCCCGGTGTGGTAGGTGACCGTCGGAAACTGGTCGAAGCCTTTGATATGGGTGGCGGTCGACACCCAGGATTCACCGGCAAGCAGGATCTTTTTCTTGGACATTTGAACTCCGTCGTAAGTCTCAGCCGTAAGTCTGGGCTTGATTCTGCCGCGAGAACACGGCTTTCGGATTGGCGATCAGCATGCGGTCGATGGCTGGCTGCTCGACGCCATGCCGTTTCAGGCGCGGTATGAAATGCTTGAGGACGTAGACGTAAGCGGACCAGTTTCCGCTGTTTACAGGGAATTTACAGAGAATCTACGTGTTCTTGAGTACGACGAAGGGGCGAAAAAGGTCAGTTTTATTATAAAATTCAGTCAGTTAGAGTTTCCGATGCCGGTTTTCATAGCAGGGAATTGCAACAAGCAATTAATTCGGCGAAACCCGCCGGGTTTCCTACAAAACTGAAATTCAATCGGAAGACGAGAGTTTCAAACCTCTCTCTCAGCACCAGACTATCCCGTTGACTGGGAACAATTATCTGATTTTCTTGGTCTTTTTGCCGCCTGTCTGGTGCACAGGCCGTCGCAATGATGAACTGTGCGCAGAGAGCCGGGGGAGGCACCGCATTAGCCCAAGTGCGGATTGGCAACCTGACGCGAAAATCGTCGCATCGCTCTTTTTTTGGTCGGCCAATCTATGGTGGGAATTTGCGAGTGTTTTTTGCTGTGAAAAACGGGGTTGGAGTTCTTTACGAAACCGTCGATCGCCATTTTGATAGAAATGGAAATAGCCTCCGAGTCGCGCTCTTTATCAGGCGACCGAGAATAGGTCTTAATTACCCCATTTCCGGGAACCAAAAACAGCGGATCAGAAAAGAAAGATCGAGGTCTAGTTTTCGTGCTGGAGCAGGTTGGTCGTCGAGGCATAGTACGAGGAAAATATGAGCCGGTTCAGAGAGTTGGACCCAAAGAGCTTTTCCGATTACCCCGTTGAAGCGCCCATCCGGCTCGTCCTTGCGGCCAGGATCGCGTTTCCCGATGGATCAATGGGAGTCAAAGGTCTTCGAAAGGAGCGCGACGCTGGTCGCCTTACCACAGAAGTAATCGCCAACAAGGAATATACCACCTTGGCCGCGATCGAGCGCATGAGAGAGCTATGCCGCGTCCAAGCAAAGGTGCCCACCTTGTCTGGCACAATGAGGCCCGCAAGGGAGACGGTTCGATCAGGGAACGGGCCGGATGGTTCATTCACGACGGAAGAATTCGACGTAGCACTGGCTGCGCTCGACCTGACTTTGTCGAAGCTGAAAAAAAGCTCACGGCCTACCTCGCGGAAAAGCACCAACCGGCCCGACAGCGGAACCGTGACCCCGATCAGGTAAAAATTATCGATGTTCTTGGCGTGTATGCGGCCGAGATCGCGCCTAATCATGCCGCGCCGAGCGAGACGGCCGCACGCCTGAAGGCTATCGCTAAGTTCTTCGGCCGCCTGATGGTGGCCGACATCAATGGTCAACTCTGCCGCGATTACGTCAAGCAATCGCCTACCGTTCCGGCGGCGCGTCGACAGCTAGAAGACCTCCGCGCCGCCCTGAAGCACTATTATGCCGAAGGCTATGTGACTTCCATCCCGGCAATCGTCATGCCGGAGAAGTCCGTGGGGCGCCAGCGCTGGCTCACGCGGAGCGAAGCCGCGCGATTGATCCTCGCGGCATGGCGAATGCGGCAGACATGGAAAGGCAACGCCAGCGACCGCCGGACAGGCCAACACGTCGCCCGGTTCATTCTTGTGGCGCTCTACACCGGAACGCGCTCCGGCGCGGTCTGTGGCGCCGCTATCCGGCCGACGGAAGGTCAAGGCTACATCGACCTCAATCGGGGCGTGTTCTATCGCCGCGCCGACGGCCAGCGTGAGACCAAGAAGCGACAGCCGCCCGTCCGGCTCCCCGATCGCCTGCTATCGCATATCCGCCGATGGGCGACGACGCCTGTCAACATCAAGACGAAAAAGCGAGGCAAGAGCCTTACGATCGGCCGGATGATCGCGCACGACTTCGTCGTCGAGTGGCAGGGCCGACCCGTCGGCTCCATCAAGAAATCATTCAATAGCGCGTGCGAGGCGGCCGGGCTTGGCTGGTATGACAAAGACGGCAAGTTCGAAACCGACGTGACGCCCCACGTTCTTCGCCACACCGCCGCGACGTGGTTGATGCAGAACGGGACGGAGCTATCTCTGGCCGCCGACTTTCTTGGCATGACGGAGGCGGTTCTCCGCTCGACCTATTATCATCATCACCCCGACTTCCAAGCCGAGGCGGCCGAGCGGATCACGGCGAAGGCTCCGGCCCTGAAGGTGAAAAGACCCTGCGTGGGTTGCCGAGGACGTTGGACGCTCAACGGTATTGGCACATCTATGCACGAGATGAAGACCGACTAGATTTGCACTTCCCCGATCTTCGCCACACAGCGGCGACGAAGTTCCACCTTGGCGGCAGCCAAAAACCGCGGGAAAAGGATTTGAAGTGCACACCAGAGCAAATGTTTTGGCATGCTCAGGATAGGACGGCGGTGACGAGATTTCTTAACGACGAATTGTAGGAATGGAGCGGCGGTCGCTAGCCGGCGATTTTCTCAAGTGCCGCGCCCCTTGGCGACCGTTGGCCCGCTTGTTTAACGAGGTTGCCAACTTGCATCAAAGGATTCAGAGACGTCATGGACGCCGCTCTGGCGTGCGAGAGCGGAATTTATGGCTTTGTCTTTTCTTGGAGCATCGTGCGGGCTCGCCACACAGGATCGGGCGGCGACGAAATTGTCCTGTCCTTGATGGACTCTGTGACGAACTGTGGAAGCCTCTGCAGGCCCTGGATCCACTTGTAGCCCACGATTTGGCATCTCGGCTCGAATCACTTTGACGGCTGTCAAGCGAAATCAGCCTGATCCCCTTCATCCCCACTATCCACCACCTGCCCAAGTCGGTGGACAGAAATTCGACGACGCGGGTGAACGAATCACCACATTTTAGGTCAGTTGCCCCGCGTTCGGCGCTGTCCGCGCTTCGCGTATGTTGTGGTCTACAGCGATGTGCCGGCGCTCAGTTCCAGCTGAGGGCTTGCCGCAGATACGAACAAAAGGATTACACATGACGAACAAAAATAGAATATCTAAATCGGCCCAGGATGGTGGTGAGGGAAAGTCGCCCCATAGCGGCCGAGGCCACGGCGAGGATCTGCAGATCGAGTATCGCCAGGTCGCCACTCTGAAGCCTTATGCACGCAACGCCCGAACCCACTCGCGCAAGCAGGTCAAGCAGATTGCCGAAAGCATCAAGACATTCGGTTTCGCCAATCCGGTCCTGCTCGATCAGGAAGGCACCATTCTGGCCGGCCATGGCCGGGTCGAGGCGGCCAAGCTGCTCGGCATGGACCGGGTTCCTTGCGTCCGGTTAGATACGATGACCCCGCAACAGAAGCGGGCCTTCGTGCTGGCGGACAACAAGCTGGCACTCAATGCGGGCTGGGACCAAGACCTGCTTGCTGAAGAACTGCAGGCATTGCTCGACGTTGATGTCGACCTCGGCTTCAGCGCCGAGATCACTGGTTTCTCCGTCGCCGAGATCCACCATCTCGTCGAAGGGCTGGTTCCCGAGGAGGAAGGCAACCCAAAAGACGATGCCTTGCCGCCGCTCGAAGAAGGCACACCGCGATGCAATCCCGGCGATGTCTGGCAACTTGGTCGGCACCGGCTGATCTGCGGCAACGCACTCGACACCGAGGTTGTCGCCACGGTGATGGATGGCGAAATCGCAATGATGGTATTTTCCAATCCGCCCTACAAAGTGGCGATCCAGGGGCTCTTCGGCGGCTCAATGACCAGGCAACGCGAGTTCGCCATGGCCTCGGGCGAGATGACCTCTTCCGAGTACACCGATTTCCTGGCCGCATCGTTTCGCAATCTCGTGCGTCACTCGTGTGACGGCTCCATACATTTCATCTGCATGGACTCGCGCCATATGGGCGAAATGCTCAAGGCCGGTGAAGGTGTCTATTCCGACCTGAAGGATCTGATCGTCTGGGCAAAGGACAATGTTGGGACGGGCACATTCTACCGCTCCCGCCACGAACTGATCTTCGCCTTCAAGAATGGTGAGGCGCCACATATCAACACCTTCGAAGTTGGCCAGCATGGGCGCCACCGCACCAACGTTTGGCAGTACAAGAGCGTCAACACCTCGAAGGCCGGCCGAATGGACGAGCTTTCTCTCCATCCGAGCGTCAAACCGGTTCAGATGATCGCCGACGCCATCAAGGATTGCTCTGCCCGCGGCGACATCATCCTCGATATCTTCGGTGGCTCAGGCTCAACCCTCATCGCTGCGGAAAAAACAGGGCGACGCGGCTTCCTGTGTGAACTCGACCCGATCTATTGCGATCGCATCATCCGACGCTGGGAGACGTACGCCAGGGACGAAGCGAACCGCATCGCTGAAGGCATCACTTCGAAATTCCAGGAGGCAGCACAATGAGTAAATCACGCAGTGGAGGTAGTGAACCGCCTTCGGACAAGCCGGAGCGGAATTATGAGGTCGGCTATGGAAAGCCGCCTGCCGAGAGAAAGTTCAGGCCCGGCCGTTCCGGCAATCCTGCCGGTCGCCCGCGTGGCTCCAAAAACAAGATCAAGGACAGCGATATCATTTCGCTCGTCTTGAGCGAGGCTCAACGCGTCATCAAGATCAAGGACGGCGAACGCTCTATCAAGACACCAGTCGCCCAGGCCGTGGTGCGCTCCATCGGCATCAATGCGATGAAGGGCGATCCGCGCTCTCAGCGCCAGTTCACGGAGATTCTATTCACCGCTGAAAGGGAACGGGCGCGCATCGAACGGGAAAACATTTCAGCACTGATGGACTACAAGATTCGCGCGGAGAAAGAGCTCGAGCGGCGCGCTCGGCTGCGCATAACTGGGCTGCCTGAAATCATTCCGCATCCGGATCAAATTATCCTCGACCTGCGAAATGAGCGGAATGGGGAGGTCTTGATTGTGGGTCCGTTGACTAAGGAAGAGAAGGACAGTTCGATAGCCTTTTATGAGGAATTCCGAGAGGATTGTCGCCAAATGGTCCAAGTCTTCAAAAACAGACTTGCCGTATCGGAGCAAGCGCTTGGGGAGGAAACCAGGCCTGCGGTGGTGAGACGCCTCAAGAAGGCTATCGAAAGGGACAGAGATGTAATCAAAACGCACAAGAGCAAGTCCGAAGAAATGTGTGGGAAATTTCGGCCGTGGGGTTTCATAGAAACGCGCGATCTTTGGGAGGAGCCGATAGAGCTCAAGTTTCCGTGGGCGCCGTAACTCCTGCTTTCGAGCTGGGCGTCCGCGACGCGCCAAAGCGGTGCGGCTGGAGGCAAATGATCCTCCAGTGCCTACGCCGTCGGATTCGCCTGGCAAGCTGTCGAAGGCATTGGCTCGTATTGCCGCTCCGGCACGATTGGTCGACAGCAGACCGTAGATTTTCCGCAAGCCTTGCAGCACGTCGGAGGAGAACGCCAGCAGAGACGCGGGTCTGAGGGAATGGCGTCAGCGCAGTGGGATGGCGGTCTGGGAAAGCCAGCCGTTGGTAGCATAGAAGCACCGGGCATCTCTGCCAAGGCGGTCAATAAAGGAAGGGCAACTATGAGGCGGACGTGGCGGTATTTCCTGCTCGATCTTGACAATGTCGATATCTACACACTTAGCCAGAAGATCGCCGACAGGTTTGTCCGTTTCTCCGATCTAACGTTTCCGACCTTTGGCGGCCGCCGGATCGGTCTTGGTGTCGCATGCCTTTCAACTGATGAAAGAGGGTTGCCTACCGCCGTCGAGCACATATCTGGAAACAAGGTGGCGCTTACACAGTCGGGTGCGAGGGACGAAGAACAGTGGTGGGCACATTGCGCCGCTGCCATGAACTCGGCCTTTATGTCTGATAAAAGCAAGTCGATCAGCACTCGCTACAAATTCGACAAGCGGCGCGTGGAGGCCGGACGATTTGGTGGTAAATGGCATCAGGACCCAGAACTTTTCGAAGTGATCAAGACCATCTACGTTGACCGTAAGAAGCATCCCCGGCTGCGTGGAAAAGCGCCGACACAGTTCGGTTGACGATTATTGATAATTAGTGTCTCACCAAAGGGGTGCGGTCACTATGTCTCCGGGTTGGACACAGAAAAGATTGGCTGGCGCGCCAGGATTCGAACATGGGACTGTCGGTACCAAAAACCGACGCCTTACCACTTGGCTACGCCCCAACAGCCGGAACATGCCCGCTGCGAGGACGAGCCGACGGAAAGCTCAATGCTGAGAATGGCAAGTGCGCGGAACTGATCCACCGGTCCCGCAGATTGGCGTTCGCATATCATCGTCTGCTGGATCAGGAAGTCGCCGGCCAGGTCGGCACGGCCCCGGTCGAGTGATGTCCAGAGCATTTGCAGCCAAGCGGTTATCGCTCGGCCCCACAGAAATGCGGCTAATACAATCAGGGGTTGCTTGAGTCTATTCGACTTGTCTCGCCAGTCGCCTTGCATCCATAAGCGGCCTTTCCCTTCGGTCGAAATGCACGTGCTTCGCTCGACGGGGCAGTCGCGGGATTGCTGCGATCGGTTGCGCCGCGAAGCAGCCGCGTGAGTGGGTCGCCGTCCCCTGGTCGACCGTCGACAGCCCTTATCCATGAGCCGTCGGGTTGCCTCGTAGGCAATCTGTTCATTGTCGACATCGACATAAGGATACGCGGTGTCCAGGTCGGTTCTCCCAAACGCGACGAATGGCATGCGTTGATCCAGCAGCAGCTTGACGCGCGGATCACCCGAGACCAAGCGCGTGATGATCAGTCCGTCCGTGCTGCGCGCCTGAAGCTGCCGCTGCACACTCTCGACGGGATCGTCGTCGGGCGTGGTGGAAAGTGCACGACCATGATGATTTGGTAGATAGCCGACCCGCTTAGCCGCCTCCTTGACGAGGGCTATGGTCGAGGGCTGCACTTCCGCACTTTTGGGCGACATGCATTAGCCAGGCAGGCTGAATATGCCGTCGATCGCCGGGTCGCCGTCGGTGGTGATAAGGCCGCGGGCCACCAGGTCCTCGAGATGGGCAAGCACCGACAGACCGGCCGCGCCGTGCAGGCGCGGATCGGTATCGTGATAGATCGCCGCGACCATCTTCCTGATCGTCCGGTCGCCGCTTCTGATCCGCTCCAGGATCGCTTGCTCGCGCATCCTACGATGCGACTTCAACTCGCGCATGAAGCTGCGCGGCGCTGTCACCGGCCCGCCATGGCCGGGCAGCAGCAGGCGGTCGTCGCGCTCGATCAGCCGATCCAGCGAGGCCATATAGTCGGCCATGGCGCCGTCCGGCGGCGCGACGATGGAGGTCGCCCAGGCCATGACATGATCGGCCGAGAATAGGATACCGGTTCCTTCCAGCGCAAAGGCGGCATGATTGGCGGTATGGCCCGGCGTCAGCACCGTTCTGATCGCCCAGCCGTCGCCGTCGACCACCATATCGTCGGGAAGCGCGATATCCGGCCTGATGGCGGTGTCGGCGCTGGCGTCGAGCGGATTGATTTCGCCTGTGCGCAGCCGCCTGGCTGGCCGATGCGGACCCTCGGCCAGTATAATTGCACCGGTGTGCTGCTTCAGCCGCGCTGCCAGCGGAGAATGGTCGCGATGCGTGTGGCTGACGAAAATGTGGCTGACCGGCCTGTCTGCGATCACCTCGAGCAGTGTCTTGAGATGCGCATCGTCATCCGGCCCCGGATCGATCACCGCCAGCGTCTCGTGCCCGACGATGTAGCTGTTGGTGCCGTAGAATGTGAACGGGCTGGGATTTTTCGCGGTGACCCGGAGCACGTCGGGCGCAACGGTCACGCCTTGGCCGTAGGCCGGATCGAAGTCTGTGTCGAATTTCAGCGCCATGGCCAATGTCGTTCAGCCCTGTTCCAATGCGTGTCGTGCAAAAAGCATGCCCTCGGGCTTGAACCGAGGGTGTGCAGCGGTTTTGCGATAACGACATACATAAGACAACAGCCTGAAGCGCGTCGCATGAGCCGGTCGAACGCGACGCGCTCTAGAGGCGGCAAAACTGATTGCCGCATAGCACGGAAGCCAATATAGGAAAACGCAAGGCCGCGATCTGCGGCAGTCCGCAATGAGGAAGACCATGGCAATTGCAACGACGCCGCTTGTTTCTCTCGCTCTGCCTGAAAAGGGCGCGACCCGCCTGGCGACGCAGCTTCTGCTCGCGATCGTTGGTACGCTGGTACTGACCTTGTCGGCCAAGACGAGAGTTTTGCTCGGACCGGTCGACATCTCGATGCAGACCTTGGCCGTGTTTCTGATCGCCGCAGCATTCGGCATGCGCCTCGGCGTCGCCACGCTGCTTCTCTACATGGCGGAGGGCGCCATCGGCTTGCCGGTCTTCCAGGGCACGCCGGAAAAGGGCATCGGCATCGCTTACATGCTCGGCTCGACCGGCGGTTATCTTGCCGGCTTCGTCGTCATGGCGGCGATCGTCGGCTGGGCCGCCGATCGCGGCTGGGATCGCCATCCGATCAAGCTCTTCAATGCGATTCTGGTTGCCGAAATCGTCACGATGGCGATGGGCTTTGCCTGGCTGGCACTGCTCATCGGCCCGGAAAAGTCATGGCAGTTCGGCGTCCTGCCCTTCATCGTCGGTGACCTGATCAAGGCCGGCCTGGCGGCGAGCCTTGTGCCAGCCGTCTGGTCGCTGCTCAAACGTCCCTGAACTCTGGTCGATAGATCGGGCGCGGGCACTGATCGAGTGCACGCAACCACAGGATGTGATCGTGGAATGGTCCCGTTTCAGCGACGGCCTGCCACGAGTTCTCGTCAAAGCAGGCCGCCGCCAAGCGGTCGGTAACGCTTTGCTAACGATAACCGTCACACAATGTTCAAATCGACCGATTAAGGACCAGAAGAGCCAGCGGTTCGTCGCGAGTCAGCGTAACCAAGCAGCTACATATCGACGCAATTGCTCGATACCGCTGCTGGATAGCTAAACAAGAAATCGGCGCGATGACTATTAGGTGCAGCTAAAGTAGTGGACAATTAGCAGGATTCGACCAACCCCATGGATTCTCGCGACATGGTTGCTTGCTGATGCCTTTGCGCTGTCGTAACGCTTGCCCCGACCGTGCCAAAGATCGCCGAGAAGGATACTTGTGACCACCCCGGAAAAAGCAACTGTTAAGAGGACTGTGTCGTCGCAACGGCCCGCAACCGGCACCGCAGCACGCTGGTATGCCGCCAGCGTATTTCCGGGAAAAGAAGACGTCGCCGAACGGCATCTCCGGATGCAGGGGTTTCACCCGTTCACGCCTCGCTGCGAGAAGACCACACGTCATGCCCGGCGCATCGAGACGCGACCGGCGGCCTATTTTCCAGGTTACATGTTCATCGCCCTCGATGTCGCGCTGCAGCGGTGGCGCTCGGTCAACGGAACGTTCGGTGTGCGCTCACTCATCATGCAGGGCGAACGGCCATTGCCGGTCCCGTCGGGGTTGGTGGAGCGGTTCATAGCCCTGACTGGCAGGGATGGCCTGCTTGATTTCAGCGGAGGCCTCGCTGCGGGCGCATCGGTTCGGATTCTTTCAGGTCCTTTCGCGGAGATGATCGGTCGCCTTGACCGGCTCGATCCAGCCGGAAGGGCCCGAGTCCTGGTTGCCATCATGAATGGCGAGATCCCTGTTGACATGGATTCAAGGGAACTCGTCGCGATCGCATAACCGCAACTGACGCTCGGTTATGCGATGCAAGCTGCTGCAATGTCGGCTCTCGGGTTCACCCGGGAGTGCGGTAGCCATTGACCGTTTTTCGGTGACCTCACTAGAGAGCGCTCTGAATTGAATATGTCCATCATAAAGCCGAAAAATCAGCGGCACCTGCTGCACCGGATTAGGTTTCAGCTTCTCGGTGGATTGGCTTTTGCAATTCTAACTCCCGCGCTGGTTAGGATGCTAATCGGTCAAAATGTATTGTATTACTCAAACGTTCAGATTACGATTTTCGCAGGTATCGTCGCCCATACTGCAGGCTTTTTTTTCTTTCGCCGAATAATCAATCTGCCTGGCGTTGCGGCTGCTGGTTATATTATGCCAACATTTGCGCTTTCCTACGGACTTGTATATCTAACAATTTTCCTGTTCCGAATTGACTACAGCGCTTTCCAGGCAGCCGGCAGTTTGACACTGTCAATCTTCTGGTATTTCGGTCTGAGCATCCTGAGCCGGCGCCTGGATCCGTATAGTCTCGCCGTGGTTCCAGGCGGGGCTGTCAGTCGTCTTGAAGAGATTGGTGGTGTGAATTGGCATTGGCTCCGCTCCCCCGAAACGGTCATTGACCGCGTGAGCGGCGTTGTTGCCGACCTTCGTGCCGAGCTATCCGATGATTGGGAGCGCTACATAGCCGACCAGGCCCTCGCAGGCGTTCCTGTCTATCACGTCAAGCAGATCAGTGAATCGCTGACGGGTCGCGTCGAAATCGAGCATCTGTCCGAAAATACGTTGGGTTCGCTTAATCCCAACCAGGCCTATCTCAAGATCAAGCAAGCGATCGACTGGATCAGCGCATTTCTTGCGTTCATTTTCCTATTGCCGCTTTTTGCGCTGATCGCCTTGACCGTTCGCCTCGAGTCGAATGGGCCGGTGCTGTTCCGACAGGAGCGCATGGGTTATCGCGGCCAGGTGTTTACCGTCTACAAGTTCCGCTCGATGAAAGCTGACAACGGGCCGGGCGACGAAAAGGACAACGCGATGACGAAGAGCGGCGACGACCGCATCACTCGGTTCGGGCGCTTCATGAGAATAACGAGGATCGACGAGCTGCCGCAGTTGATCAACATCATTCGCGGCGAGATGAGCTGGATCGGGCCGCGCCCTGAGGCGGTGGTGCTGTCGCGCTGGTACGAGGCGGAGTTGCCGTTTTATCGCTACAGACACATAGTGCGGCCGGGAATCAGTGGTTGGGCACAGGTGAACCAGGGCCATGTCGCGGCGGTCGATGAAGTGCTTCAGAAGCTGCACTATGATTTCTATTATATAAAAAACTTCTCGCCATGGCTGGACGTCGTCATTGTTCTGAGGACGATCAAAACTATGCTGACAGGCTTCGGTGCGCGATGAGTCTGGCGCCTATGGGCTGTCCGGCGGCGCAGAGGGCGTCCCTGCTTCGCCGGAGGCGAGGTGCTTAAGCAACGCAGCTTCAAAGCGGTTATTTGGAGCGCTTCCGACGCATTTCTGAGGACAGGCCTTCAGTTCGTCGTTTCAATTGCATTGGCGAGACTCCTAACGCCAGAGGATTTCGGAACCGTCGCGCTACTCTATCTGTTTGTCGGCGTAGCACATGTATTTGTGGACGGTGGCTTCACTTCGGCGCTAATCCAAAAGCAGCATAGCACCCATGCCGACGAGTCGACCGTGTTCTGGTTCAACCTGCTGATGGGCGCAATCACCGCGTCTTTGCTTGCTGCGTTTGCTCCCTTAATCGCCGACTTCTACGACGCTCCGATCCTCGTTCCCCTTGCGAGAATCGTGGCTCTAAGCATTTTCCTAAATGGCCTCTCAGCCTTGCAGATAACGTTGCTTAAGAAGGGTTTACGGTTCAAACTGCTCCTAGCTGTGGGTGGCGTGTCGACCTTTTTTTCAGGTACCGTGGCGATCGTTCTAGCCGTAAAGGGGTATGGTGTTTGGGCGCTTGCTGCCCAGACGGTAACTGCGTCGGCAGTGCTGCTGTTGCTCGTATGGATCCTTCAGGGATGGCGTCCAACGATGAAAATCAGCATTAGTTCAGCACGCAATCTTTTTGGCTTCAGTAGCTATATGCTGGCATCACGCTTGCTCGACGTGACCTACAATCGGCTCTATACGTTGACCATCGGTCGCCTGTACGGAGTGGAAGAGATAGGATATTACATCCGAGCTGATAATACAAAGCAGTTGCCGACTAGTCTACTATCCGGGGTTCTGTCCAGCGTTGCGTATCCGACGTTTGCGACGATTGGCAGCGACAAAGCGCGGCTTCTTCGCGGAGTGCGGCTAGCCGCACGCATAGTTATGGCCATTAATCTGCCCCTGATGTTTGGGCTCATAATTGTCTCGAAGCCAGTTGTTGTTGTGTTGTTCGGTACACAATGGCTGCCTTGCGTGCCAATTTTGCAAATCCTGTGCATGGCTGCGGTGCTAATGCCGCTACAGGTAATTTACGGAAACGCCCTTCTCGCACAAGGACACGCGAATGTATATTTCAGAATAGAGCTCACGAAGAAGCTGTTTGCCATTCTTGCAATCGCAGTATCGTCGCTATACGGGGTAATTTGGGTTGCGTGGGCGCAGGTTGCCATATCAATGATTTCTTTCACAATAAGTGCATTGTATATCAAAAGATATCTGCAATATAGTTTAAGGGATCAATTCTTAGATTGTTTTCCGCCCTTTGGTGTCGCCGTCGCCATGGCCAGTTTAGTATGGTTGATCTCTGACAAATTGGCTGGAGCCCCTATCACATCACTTATACTGACGACGATCCTCGGGGCTTGCCTTTATGCCGGTGTGGGGTGGCTTTTTGGATTAAGGTCATTCAATGAAGTGCGCGGGCTGTTAGCGGAACGCATCGGGCATAGATCGTCATCTTGAGTCAGAAATGAGATACTTTGAATTCCTGAACTGGCTTTCCGTCGGGCTCATGCTCTTCGGAATTTTCCGATCGTATCGAGGGGTGAGGACGCCGTACTCTTGGTTCTGGGCACTATTCGCATTCGGAATAAGTTCGAGTGTTGTACTGACCTCCCTTGACAGTCTCGGGTTAAGGCCGACCGAGCCCAGGGCATCCGATGCCGAATATGAACTTATGTATACCCTTCAGTTAGTCGAAAGCGTTTCTATACTGGTAGGGCATTGGTTTTTCTCTAATTTTTTTGGAGGCAAGATAAAGAAGGTAAAACTTCCTGAATTATCTTTGAGTAGCAACAAATTATATTACATAATATATTGCATTTCAGCTTCGGCTGTATTAATACAGATATACTTGCAATTAAACAGATACTCTGGATACTTTAAGGTTCCTGATTATTTAACAAATCCTCCGAATTGGCTCGACTTTGTTGAGAAGTATATAAGCCTGGGGAACGCTCTTTTCCTAATTGTGGCGGTAGTTGGGCAGATAACTGGCCGGCCTCGTCCCGCATTCCTGCTCGCAATACTGTGGGTTGGGAGTGGGTTTCTCTCAGGTTTCAAGTCCTCGGTTTTCTTGCCGGTCGCCATGATTGTTGTTGCAAGCTGGCTCGCCGGCAACTTGAGGTGGCGTTATATGGCATATGTTATGTTGGCGATGATTGCAGCCTATACCGTGATTGAACCGCTGCGTAAATATCGCGAGCTTACCGGGGAAGTTGATGTTGTCCAGGCGTACAATGAGTTGGGGTCACGTGCTGACATCGAGATTTATACCACAGACGCACTTATTGAACGGGTGGTGAAGAGGTTTGACTACACAGAAATATCGGTGCGAACACTACAGCACTATGAACTCGGACGGCTTGGCGCGTATAAGGACGGGATAGAGGAAATGTATCGCGGCTGGTTTGCCATGGCCGTTGTCCCTCGCTTCATCTGGCCTAGCAAGCCGCTGGCAAATTTGGGAGCAGTCCTTTCCACTGAACTGTCAGGGAATCCGTACAGTTCGATTTCTCCGAGTAGGCCAGTTGGTTCATACATCTGGGCAGGGGTAGTTGGCGTGGCGGTGGTCGGCTTTCTAACTGGAGTGTTTCTGACGATTGCCAGCATCCTTATGTCAATCTGGGTCGTTAATCCGGTCAAGCTATTCCCAGTATTCGTTGCGGCGTTATCCCTTTCGCAGTTCGATGAAGTTGCCATTTATCAATTTATTACGATTACACGCACAGTAATCGTACTTGTCGTCTTTGTATGGGTGGGAAGAATGTTTGGGATTTTAAGATATCATCGGGGAGTCGGCAATCGCGGAGGATATGCGGCTCCTCCTCATATGAGAGCTTAAAGTAAAAATTCTCATTGATCGTTGTAACTGTGCAATCTCATAGCAAGAAATGGTAAGAGTAATGGCGTCTTGGTTCAAACCGAAGCTCGTAGATATTTCTAGAAAAGCGGTTGTCAGTTCGTCCCCGGTTCGTCGCTTCCTCTGGCGCGCTAGCAGATGGCTCTATTGCATGGCGCGAGGTGAGCAGGCAAACAACGACATGCGGTTCAATGGTGAATATTATCTTCAGGCGAGGGTGGTTGACGCTACGCGGTCGGACCAAGAACTTACCATTTTTGACGTTGGTGCTAATCAAGGCGAGTGGACGGTCGCACTCCTTAAGGATGTGAAGAAGCGTCGCCGTGACATTCGCAGTTTGAAGGTCCATGCGTTCGAGCCGACAACGACGACACGTGTTTGTCTTACAGACAGGTTGGCCGCCGAAGGCTTTTCGGGTCAAGTCGAAGTCGCTGAGGCGGCCGCTTCGGATCGCTCTGGCAATCTCAGAATGGCCGTCATGAGTCCCACCGGCGGGACCAATTCCGTCGTTTTCGACAAAACAATGGAAACAGCTGCCGTCGGCTTTATTCAAGTTCCGCTAGTCACGTTGGACCAGTATTGTTTGGACCGAGGCATTCGACATATCCATATGGTGAAGTGTGATACTGAAGGAAATGATCTAAACGTCATGCGGGGCGCCTCGCGACTCCTTTCCGCCGGTGCGATCGATGTCTTCCAGTTCGAATATAACCACTGTTGGGTGCGTGCGCGGGCGTTCTTGAAAGACGTTTTTGAACTCTCGGATGGTTTGCCATACCGGGTAGGCAGGATCATGCCGGACCACGTCGAGTTGTTCGATAGCTGGCATCCAGAACTCGAGCGCTTCTATCAGTCCAATTACGTGCTTGTTAAGGTGACCGCCCTTTCCTGGTTCGAAGCCCGTCCCGGCACTTTTGATCAGTCGAACACCTACGCCTAGCCAGGCCACATGGAATATCGCGGAACCCTGACAATGAAAAAGCCGCGGCTGGCGATCGTCGTTTCGCACCCGATTCAGCACTTCGTGCATTTCTATCGGGCTTTGGCCGCGCGGGAGGATCTGGTCGTCAAGGTCATTTTCTGTTCCCGCATTGGGGTGGAAGCCTATCTCGATAAGGACATGGGCACCATCATTCGTTGGGCGGATGACATGCTGTCGGGCTTCGATCATGAATTTCTGCCGGAAGCCATGCGGATCAGGGGCACGCGACGGCTGTCGCTGAACAATCCGAGCGTCGCCGGCGCGCTCAACGCGTTCGGTCCTGATGCCGTGATAATCTACGGCTATGCACAACCGACCCAGCTGCGGACTCTTGCTTGGTGCCGCTGGAACAAGGTTCCCGTTCTCATGATCGCCGACAGTAATGCGGTCACCAAACGACCCGGCTGGAAAATGGTGCTTCGGCAAACAATCCTCAGGATGCTTTTCTCCCAAGTGACGGGTTTCCTGACAGTCGGCGATCAGAACGAGGATTTGCTTGCCTCACTGGGCGTACCGCGTGCACGGATGTATCGGTGTCCTTTCACCATCGACGAGGACAGGTACCGCCGCGCGCGAGCCGAACGCTCAACTCTGCGGCGGGCGGTCCGAGATCTGCATGGAATCCCCGATGACGCATTCGTCGGGATCGTGGTCGGAAAGCTTATCGCGCGAAAACGAACGCAGGATGCGGTTGTTGCGGTGGCTCAAGCAGCAAAAGCCTGCTCCCGGCGACGCAAGATCCATCTTTTGGTATGCGGCAATGGCCCGGATATGAAATATATAGAAGACATCGTGACAACATTGGATTCACCTACGACTTTCGCCGGTTTTGTGAACATTGATAGACTGCCCGATTATTTCGCCGCTGCCGATGTTTTGGTGCATCCGGCGGACCGTGACGCGCATCCACTCATTTGTTCCGAGGCCGCCTGCGTTGGTCTGCCGATGATACTTAGTGATCTTGTCGGCACGATCGGCCTCACGGACATCGCCAGAGAAGGCGAGAACACGATCGTTTTCAAGTGCGGTGACGTATCTGATTTCGCGCAAAATATTGTTCGCCTTGCCACCAACGATGCATTGTGTCAGTCCATGGGTGGGGCATCTATTCGGATATTTGAGGAATGCAGCTCACAGGCAAGCGTAGCGGGGCTGCTAACTGCCGTGACGGCCGCAACACGAAGGTGTCGGTCGTGAAACGTTTTCCCGTTATGGTTTTTGGCGGACAAGCGGGTCATGGCGATCCGGGAGCAGAAATCGCGAGCGGTTTCCGGGAAATGGGTTGGATTGTTCAGGAGGTCAATTCACGTCACTATCTTGGGCGCACCTCTGGTTCTATTTCAAGGCTCCTTGCTAGATTTAGTCGTTTCAAGGCGGGTCAAACCTATCGTGATGATCTACTCAATGTATGCAATACATTGCGCCCTGACGTTTTCTTGACCGTGAAGGGCGACTTCCTGACGCCAGAGCTACTTGAGAAGATCCGCAAGACCGGCGCGAGGACAGTGAATTATTATCCGGATGTCGACTTTGATCATCCTTGGCTGAACAAGGCCGTGTTGGGCGAGTTCGATCTGTTCTGCACTACAAAGCGGTTCCAAATTCCGTATCTCGAGGAACGGCTGGGTCCCGGACGGGCGGCATATGTTCCGCATGGTTACTCGCCGTCGATGATCCGCCCGATGTACCAAGGGGTTGCAGAGGACGAATATCGCACAGATGTTCTCTATGCAGGAAACCATTCATTCCATAAGCAAGAGTGGCTAGAATCGCTTATGCTTAGGCATCCGGGCCTTGGTCTCGACATTATTGGAGGACGGTGGAAAGAACGAGCTGCCTCTGGCCCGCTTGCCGGCTGCGATTTCCTTGGCATAAGAACAAGTTCTTCCTACGCCGAAGCGCTGCAGACGACAAAGATTAATATTGCGGTTCATTTCGGAAAAACGAAATCGGGTTGGGAGGACATGGTATCAAAGCGAACGTTCGAAATTCCTGCCTGTCGCGGATTCATGCTGCACATCGACAATGAGGAAGTGCGGGAGTTCTTTGAGCCGGGTTTGGAAATCGACGTGTTCGCATCGCCGGATGAACTGGCCGACAAAGTTCGCTTCTATCTACAAAGGCCTGATCTGCGAGCGTCGATGATCGATCGCGCATATCGGCGTTGCGTACCAGCCTATTCCTATCGCGAACGGGCTCGTCAGATAGCCGAACGGTTGTCGCTTTGAGGGCTCACGGCGTTTCGGAAACTTCGCGCGCATTTCGGAAAATGAAGGTATGAGCAGAGATCCATATTCGGGATACGAGGCGTGGAAGGGCTGGGACAAGCTTTTTTCGTATGGTGACGAGAAGGCCCACTATTTTGCTGGCGAGACACGCGATTTGGCAATTTCCGGCGCGACCGTTCTGGAGATAGGCTTCGGCTCCGGTGACTTCCTGAAATGGGCGAAAGATCGAGGTGCCAAGGTAGTCGGTACGGAAATCAACTCTGTCCTGCTCGATGCCGCTCGCATACATGGTGTCGAATTGCTGCCGGCCGACTTCGAGACTATCGCGGAACAGCAGGTCGCGCGATTTGAAACGATCATTGCCTTCGATGTCTTTGAACATTTTACTTTGGACGAGGTGGCGGCGCGCCTGGATGCCGCGGGGCGAATGCTGAAACCGGGCGGGCATATCGCGCTTCGGTTCCCGAATGCCCAAAGCCCTTTCGGACTGGTGCCGCAGCATGGCGATCCGACGCATCGGTCCCACCTTTCTAAAAGCGTGATCGAGCAACTCCTGCAAGACAGCAAGTTAACGGTGTCGAGATACGGTCCGTCTTTCCGTATCCAGACGGGTCGCGCGCAAAAGCGTGTGGTTCGCGCGTTACGGTACTGGTTTCGTGACGCAATATCTGCGGTTTTCAACATGATTTACTCCACGAACATCCCATGGGATCCAGTCGTTGTAATTGTTCTAAGGAAACTATAAGTGGAAAAATTAAGACGATTTGTCAGAAACATAATTGGGTACCAGTCCCCAGTATATGTACTCGGATCGTCGTTGCTTGTGACGTCTACGTTGATCATTCGTGAGGGGATTAAGACCACCGCGGAAGTAAGGAAATTGAACAGGATCACCCGCGGCTCTGAACGGCAGCTGCGCCTGTCGAGGCTAAATCATCCTTTCACCGTCGTTACCGGAACTTCCGACATTCCTGCAGTAATCAACAATGCAGTCCGAGAGGAATGGGGCGTCCCTCTTCCGCCTAGGCTGAGGCCCAAAACCATGATCGATGCCGGAGCGTTCATCGGCGATACCAGCGCATACTTTCTCTCACGCTTCGGCGATTTGCGTGTTGTCGCCCTGGAGCCGAATGAGCGAAACTTCAAGTTAGCCGAGAGAAATCTCGCCCCTTATGGAAATCGTGTCCGCCTGTTAAAGTCCGCTCTGTGGTGGAAGCAGGCCACACTTCGCTTCTCCGGAGAAGCGTTGGGCGGATCGATTGGGGATTCTGGGACGGTAATTTCCGCGACGTCGATTCCGGAGATACTGCGGATGTTGCCTGAAGGGCACATCGATATCTTAAAGATGGATATTGAGGGAGCCGAGGCCGCTATCTTCGAGAACGCACCGGAGGAGTGGCTTCCGCACGTCGACCATATTCTAATAGAGTTGCACAGCGAGCAAATCAAGAATACCGTTCTTTGCAGCCTTGAGAAAAATGGCTTTGCCTTCAATCGGTACCGTTCAGTTTGGCATGGCCGGCGGAAAACTTGACAACAGTAAATCGCAACTCTGATGCGTTTTCAGTTTGTTGCCTCGGAAAGGGAGCGGTGCAGCAGGGGCCAGATTGTCGATCTCAAGCCAGTCCCGAAGCGCGCTGTTCGTCATTTGGCGATCGAAGGGCCGCCCAATCCGATCAGATAGGCGCTAGCGACTTCTCCTGGCGTGTCTTTGCGCTGACGCTATGAGGCACGAAGATTCCGATTTGCTAGCCGAGTCCACGGCAACTGTCCCTTTGGCTTCCCCAATGATCGGGCACGAGATGAGGTCGCGCGAGACGTTGGACAAAGCGGCGGCAGATGCGCGGTATGCTGTGATTCCGGCGGAAAAACGTCCGGTCATCAAGATAACGCAGTTCATGCGGCGGCCGCGAGCCAATGCCTTCAGCATGGAACGGTTGTTCGAGGACGTTCGCGCCCACCTTCCGCCCGACTGCACGGTCAAGGTACATACCTGCCGGAATTTTTCGACCGGGCTTTGGGGGCGGCTGCAGGACATATGGCTTGCCCGCCAAACTCAGGGGGAAGTCAACCACGTTACCGGCGACGTTCACTATCTGACGTTCCTCCTGGAGAAGCGCCGAACCATTCTCACCATTCACGATTTTGTGTTGCTCGGGCGGCTCAACGGCCTCACGCGATTGCTTGTTTGGTTTCTGTGGTATTGGCTGCCGATCAAGCGCAGCGCGGCAGTGGTGGTGATCTCCGAGAGCACAAAGCAGCAGCTGCTGGATGAGGTTCATTGTCCCCCGGACAAAATTCAGGTCGTCCACAATAATGTGTCCGACGAATTCAGGCCTGTGGCAAAAACGTTCGACATGCAGCGCCCGCGTATTCTGCAGATCGGGACGAAAGTAAACAAAAACGTTGAACGGGTAATCCAAGCCCTTGAAGGGATGAACGCGGTTTTTGTCGTGATCGGCCCACTGTCGGTACTACAGCGCAATCTGCTAAAGCGGCATCGCGTAGCTTTCGAGAATTATATCGGGATTTCGCGCGGCGAACTGTTGCAACAATATGTTGCCTGCGACATGATTGTTTTTACATCCACTTATGAAGGGTTTGGCCTGCCGATTGTTGAGGCAAATGCGGTTGGCCGCCCGGTGGTGACGAGCAATCTCTCTTCAATGCCGGAAGTTGCTGGTGATGCGGCCTGCCTAGTCGATCCATTTGACGTGGCTTCGATCCGCAGAGGAATTGAGAGGGTTGTTTATGACGAAGATTACCGCAATAGCCTTGTGGAGAATGGACTCAAAAACGCCGAAAAATTTTCTGTCGACGCCGTGGCTATGAGATACGCCGAAGTTTACCGCCGGGTCGCGGAAGGTCTGTCACAAGCGTGAATATCATACATATTGTCCCTAGTATTGAAGAGGAGGCAAGTGGGCCAAGCTATTCGATACAAGCACTCAACATTACCCTGAGATCGCTTGGTGTGCACTCTCGGATCGCCGTTACAGGAGCGGCGCCTGCGATCTCAGAGGACATCTATACGTTTCGGAGGCAAAAGTTTATCTTCCGCCTGGGCCGATCACCGGAAATGCTTCGCTGGCTCCGCAACGAGGCCAATGGTCGTAAGATTGATATTCTGCATAGCCACAGTCTGTGGATGATGCCGAATGTCTATCCAGGATGGGTTTCAAGGCGTTCTGGAACACCGTTGATAGTATCCCCTAGAGGCACGCTTTCCAGTTGGGCACTCCAACGGTCTCGTTATACAAAGTTCGCATTCTGGTATCTCTTGCAGAAGCGGGCCATCGAAAACGCAACGCTTTTTCATGTCACCTCAGAGGACGAATACAAGGATGTTCGGCGCGCCGGTTTTGGCCAACCCGTTGCAATCATTCCGAATGGTATCGATGTTGCTCCAGGTACTCCGAGCCGCACAGTTGCCGAAAAGAAAACCTTGCTGTTCCTTGGGCGCATTCATCCCGTAAAAGGCGTAGATAATTTGCTGCGTGCATGGGTGGCTGTGCAGCAAAAGTTTCCCCAATGGCACTTACTAATCGTAGGTCCAGGCGACGCTGACTATCTGCGGGAAATGTCGTCACTCGCGACCGCATTGGGGGCTGTCAGAGCCAATTTCCACGGTCCACTCTATGGGGCTGATAAGATTGCCGCATTTCGAGCAGCGGATCTCTTCGTTCTCCCAACATATTCAGAAAATTTCGGCATCGCTGTCGCCGAGGCTCTTGCGGCCGAATGCCCGGTCATCACCACCAAAGGCGCTCCTTGGTCAGGTCTGATTTCGCGACAAGCCGGATGGTGGATTGATATTGGCGTGGCACCGTTGGTATCCGCATTCGAGCAAGCGATGTCGCAGACACCCGAAACGTTGAGAGCGATGGGGGCTGCTGGCCGCGTTTGGATGCAGGATGAGTTTTCGTGGCACAACATTGGATCGAGAATGGTCGCAACATATTCATGGGTACGGAATGGCGGTCCTATCCCGCCCTGGATTAGGGTCGGTTGAATGACAACGAAGCCACCAGCCGGCGGAAGTGTGACTACGAGTGAGTCTAAGGCAGTTTGGCACGCTGGCTCGACCCCATTGGCAGTGGTGATGATCAGCTACAACGAGGCGCACAACATGGGAGTCGTGCTGGAAAACCTCAAGGGATTTGCCCAAGAAGTTTTTCTGGTTGACAGCTACAGCACTGATCAAACAGTTGACATTGCGTTGAGCCATGGGGTCCATGTTGTTCAGAGGCGGTTCCATGGTTTCGGGGACCAATGGAATTTTGCCATAGCAGAGCTCCCCATTACTGCGCCCTGGACGATGAAGCTCGATCCCGACGAGAGACTGACGAACAGTTTAAAAGATAGCATAACGGCAGCAATTAAGGAGGGAAAAGCAGGTGCGTGGAGAGTCCGGCGGCGTCTATGGTTTATGGGATGCCCGCTACCGGTTACACAATTTCTTCTGCGTGGATGGCGTACCGGCACATGTCGGTTCAGCGACGTGCTTGTCAATGAACATCCGTTGGTCTTGGGCAGCATTGGAGATACCCGTGGCGAACTTGAGCACCACGATAGCCCAGACCTGCATCACTGGTTCGATAAGCAGAACCGGTACTCCTCCGCGGAGGCGTTGAGCGCGTTTCGTGGCGCCCCGCTTTCGGCAAAGCCCCGGCTCTTCGGAGTTCCGCTGGAGAGGCGCATGTGGCTCAAACTGTACCTTTCACGCATCCCGCTTCGTTCGCTCATTATTTTCGTCTATTGCTATTTTTGGCAGGGCGCATGGCGTGCAGGTCGACCCGGCTACATTTGGTCACGTCTTCGTGTCGACGTGTATCGAATGCGGATCTTGAAGTTGGCGGAAATGCGCCTTCGGGGTCGCGAGCTCTGGCTACCAGATCCGGTGCTTGGTCCGGCTCATCCTAACGCCGTTCAAGCAGACCTACGAGAAGACTCATCTGGAGAGGTAAGTCAGATGATGCAGAAGTGAGTTTTGCGTTCAATTAAAATTCGCCGCCAGAGGGTAGAGAACGAAGATGTTATCAAGACGAGCAAAGCACGCATTCTATCTGATGGCCGGACCATTCATGGCATTGAACGGAATCCGAATCCGCTATGTGTCAAAATGGGCAAGAATAATAACAGATGAAAAGAAAAAACTGCACCTTGGACCAGGGCAAAGAAATTACATTGATGGGTGGATAAATGTAGACGCAAATATATTTACCGGAAAATGCGATATATGGGCAGACCTAAGGAACAATTTACCATTTCGTGACGGAAGCGTTGATTATGTATACTCGCACCACGTGGTTGAGCATTTGCCGCGGATTGAAAGCCATTTTAAGGATGTTTACCGTGTGTTAAAACCTGGTGGTGTCTATCGGGTTGGAGGACCAAATGGTGACTCCGCCATCAAGAAATTCGTTGAAGGAGATCTGAGCTGGTTTGGCGATTGGCCTGACAGCTATGAGAGCCTTGGCGGTCGGTTCGTGAATTTCATATTTTGCCGGAATGAACATCTGACCATCCTTACGGAGTCGTACCTACAGGAAGTCGCCAAGAGGGCCGGATTTCTTGCAGGAACCGTAAAGTTGCCGACAAAGGAGACCGATTATCCAGAGATTTTTTCAGTGTGCATGGAGAAAGAGCGCCAAGAGGAATCTTCTGCGCCCCGAACCTTAATAATGGAATTCCGGAAGTGACCGGCCGTAATCGTCGCCGATATGTTGAAACGAGGAGTTGTGGTTTGTCGCCGGTTTGTGTTCGATCCTCGTACGGCGTTGAGCGGTGCCAGTTTTCTCAGCACAGTGTGGCCAATTGAAACAGATCCTCCAATCTCTCAAGACCGGTACCACCGAGGTTGCCGAAGTGCCTTGTCCGACCGCAGGTAGCGGACAGCTACTGATCCGGTCGTCACGGACGCTGGTTTCCGCCGGCACAGAACGGATGCTGGTCGATTTCGGCAAGGCCGGGTTAATTGGCAAAGCGAACCAGCAACCTGAGCGCGTCAAGCAGGTTATCAACAAGATTCGAACCGACGGACTTGCTCCGACACTCGAGGCCGTACTCAACAAATTAGACCAGCCGCTGCCGCTCGGCTACTGCAATGTCGGAACGGTGTTGCAGGCAGGCGCGGATGTGACCGCCTTTGCACCCGGCGAGCGCGTGGTTTCCAACGGCAAGCATGCCGAAGCGGTGGTGGTGCCGGTCAATCTCTGCGCCAAAGTCCCTGACGGGGTGTCCGACGACGAGGCAGCCTTCACCGTGCTCGGCGCTATCGCATTGCAAGGTATCAGGTTACTCCAACCCACTCTCGGCGAAGCGGTGGTGGTGACCGGGTTAGGGCTGATCGGGTTGATGGCGGTGCAACTTCTTCATGCGCATGGTTGCCGCGTGTTAGCGCTCGACTTCGACGCGCAAAAGTTGGCACTCGCTGAACAATTCGGTGCTAGCACTGTCAGGCTCGGCTCCGGCGAAGATCCGATTGCAGCAGCATCGGCGTTCTCCCACGGCCGCGGCGTCGACGCCGTCATCATCACAGCGTCGACCAAGAGCAGCGAGCCCGTGCATCAGGCGGCGCTGATGAGCCGCAAGCGCGGCCGCATCGTCCTGGTCGGTGTGACGGGGCTAGAACTTTCCCGCGCCGATTTCTACGAGAAGGAACTGACTTTCCAGGTGTCATGTTCCTACGGTCCTGGGCGCTATGATACCAACTACGAGGATAAGGGGCAGGACTATCCCTTTGGTTTCGTACGCTGGACCGAGCAGCGGAATCTGGAGGCTGTGCTCGATATGATGGCCACCGGCCGCCTCGATGTCGGACCGCTGATCTCGCATCGTTTTAATGTGACTGAAGCCCAAAAAGCCTATGCGCTGATCGGCGGCGCGGAGCCTTCGCTGGGCATCCTGCTTAACTATCCGGGCGGATCGGACAAATCCGTAGAGGCACTTACACTCCGCTCGGTGATATTGAATCCAGCCGGAACGCCTGCCGGAAAAATCGCACTCGGCTTCATCGGAGCGGGCAATTATGCCACGGCGGTGCTAATTCCGGCGTTCAAGGCGACCGAAGCCCGGCTTGCCCTCGTCGCCTCCAGTGCCGGCGTCAGCGGGGTCTACGCCGGCCGCAAATTTGGCTTCGAAAAAACGACGACCGATACATCATCAGTATTTGCGGATCCCGAAATCAACGCGGTGGTCGTCGCGACGCGGCATGACAGCCATGCCGACCTCGTGTGCCAGGCCATCGAGAGGCGAAAGCATGTCTTCGTCGAAAAGCCCCTGGCGCTTTCTCTCGATGATCTGCGGCGGGTTGAAGCTGCGCGGGAAAAGGCTGTCGCATCCGCCTTCACACCAGTCGTGGCTCTCGGCTTCAACCGACGCTTCGCCCCGCATGTTCGAAAGATAAGATCGCTGCTCGATGGCATCGGCGGTCCGAAGACTTTCGTGATGACGGTAAATGCCGGCGCGATACCTGCTGAACACTGGACCCAGGATAAATCTGTCGGCGGCGGTCGGATCGCCGGCGAAGCCTGCCACTTCATCGATCTGCTGCGATTTTTGGCCGCCAGTCGGATTGTTCGACACGCGACCAGCAGCATGGCCTCAGCGAGCCGCGATACGGTTACGATCCAGCTCGAATTCGCCGACGGTTCAACGGGGACGGTTCTCTATTTCGCAAATGGCAGCAAGGCTTTCTCGAAGGAGCGGCTGGAGGTGTTCGCAAGCGGGCGGATTCTGCAACTCGACAATTTTCGCAAGCTGACCGGCTATGGCTGGTCGGGCTTCAATCGGATGAACCTGTGGCGACAGGACAAGGGCCAGAAGGCATGCGCGGCAGCCTTCGTTCGGGCGGTAGAGGAGGGCGGCGCGCCGCCGATACCGTTCGAAGAGTTGCTGGAAGTAAGTCGCGTCACCATAGAAGTGGCCGAAGCGGCTCGCGCATGAACAACACTTCGCCGACCGTGATCGACATTATCGCTGGTGCGCGACCAAATTTCATGAAGATCGCGCCGATCATCAGGGCGCTTGATGAGAGAAAAGTTGCAGGTGGGCGCCTTCGATACAGGCTGGTTCACACAGGCCAGCACTATGACTCCCGCATGTCGGCCGACTTTTTTGAACAACTCGGCATACCGATGCCTGATATCAATCTCGATGTCGGCTCCGGCACCCAGGCCGAACAGACGGCGGCGATCATGACTCGGTACGAGCGTCTGCTGCTCGACCATTCGAGCAGCGTTTGCCTCGTCGTCGGCGACGTCACCTCGACCATGGCTTGCGCGATTGCGGCGCAAAAGCTTGGCGTGCCGGTAGCGCATGTTGAAGGCGGCATCCGGTCGGGCGACTGGGGGATGCCGGAGGAAATTAACAGGATGGTGACAGACGCCATCACCAACTGGTTCTTTACCACTAGCAAGACGGCGAACGACAATCTGCGTCGCGCCGGCATCGAAGACGATCGCCTGTTCTTCGTCGGGAACACGATGATCGATACGCTGCTCGCCCATATGAATCGGCTGCGGCCGCCTTCCTTTTGGGACGACTACGGGCTGCTACCGGGCGGTTATTTCGTAGTGACGCTGCATCGACCGTCGAATGTCGATGCCGGATCATCTTTTGCTCGTTTGCTGCAGGCGATCGGCGAGGGGACGCGCAGTCTGCCGACAATCTTCCCCGTCCATCCGCGCACACGAAAGACGCTGGAGGCGATGGAGGATTTGCCAGCCAATCTCGTTTTCGTCGAACCTCAGCCCTACCTCGAATTCAACTATCTTGTCCGGCACGCCAAAGCGGTCATCACCGATTCCGGCGGGATCACAGAGGAGACGACTGTCATGGGCGTTCCCTGCATGACTCTGCGCGACACGACGGAACGGCCAGAGACGGTGAGCATCGGCACCAATGAAATTCTGGGAACAAACCCGGCCAATCTGTCCAGAGCGCTCGACCGCCTCTTTGCCGGCGGCTGGAAGAAAGGCGGAATCCCAGAATTATGGGATGGTCGAACCGGAGGGCGCATCGTCGCCGCGCTGGAAGAACTGTTTCCGTCCTGATGCCGTCTCTGGAGCAGGCTCGGCTGTTCTGGCACACGGTGCGCTATCTACGGCCAGTACAGATCTACGGGCGCGCCTGGTTCCGCCTGGCCCGACCAAAGCCGGATTTCAGCCCTGCACCGGGCCGACGCTCCGCCACGGGTCTCTGGGTGATGCCAGCGCTGCGGTCGCAGAGCCAAATCGGGCCGCAAGTGTTCCGCTTTCTGAACGTGGAGCGGTCTCTGGATCCGGAGGGCTGGGATGACACTAGCGTGGATAAGCTGTGGCGATACAACCTTCATTATTTCGACGATTTGAACGCCTTGGAGGCGGCCCGACGTCTCGACTGGCATCGGGCGCTCATGGAACGCTGGATTGCTGAAAATCCGGCGGGAGCTGGCACGGGCTGGGAGCCTTATCCAACCTCGCTGCGCATCGTCAATTGGATCAAATGGGTTCTTTCCGGACGATCGCTTTCGGAAACTGCACTTCAGAGCCTCGCCGTGCAGGTGCGATGGCTGAACCGGCGTCTCGAATATCACCTGCTCGGCAACCATCTGTTCGCCAACGCCAAGGCACTTGTCTTCGCCGGTTTGTTTTTTGAAGGGGTGGAGGCTGCCGGTTGGCTGGAGCGAGGCTGCGCAATCCTGGAGCGCGAAGTGCCGGAACAGATCCTTGGCGACGGTGGCCATTTCGAACGCAGTCCGATGTACCATGCGCTGGCCCTGGAAGATATGATGGACCTTTTGAACCTGTCCCGCAACTTTCCGGGTACCGGCGCTGCTCACTGGCAGGCTTTCGCTGCAGCGCTGCCAGGGCAGATCGAGCCGATGCGGCGATGGTTGGCGACGATGTGCCATCCAGACGGCGACATCGCCTTGTTTAATGATGCCGCCTTGGGAATCGCGCCGTTACCGCGCGAGATCGAAGCCTATGCGCTGCGGCTTGGGCTGCCGAGTCTAGGCGTTCAGGCAACGCGGGATGCGAAAACATGGCTGGCTGAAAGCGGCTACATACGGCTGGACGCCAGTGCCGCGGTCGCCCTACTCGATGTGGCCCCCGTCGGGCCCGACTATCTACCCGGCCACGCACATGCGGATACTCTCTCGTTCGAACTATCGTTTTACGGGCAACGTGTCCTGGTAAACTCTGGTACCTCGGTCTATGGAACCGGCGCCGAACGGCTGCGTCAGCGCGGTACCTCTGCCCATAACACTGTCGTCGTCGCCGGCCAGAACTCGTCCGAAGTCTGGTCGGGCTTCCGCGTGGCACGTCGGGCACGCCCATTCAATCTGACGTTTGATAATAGTAACGGGCTGAAAGTCAGTTGCGCGCATGACGGCTATCGAAGACTGAGCGAAAGTCCAACCCACCGTCGGAGCTGGGAACTGCGGCGCAACGAATTCTTGGTTTCGGATCTGGTAACGAGTGGGAATCATAGATCAGAGGCAAATTTTCATTTCCATCCAGACGTTGTGCTGGAGGAGGACGAAACTTGTTCATCGGGACAGGCGCTGTTTCCAGATGGTAACAAGCTGTACTGGAGGATTGAGGTGGGCACAGGTCGTCTGGAACCATCGACTTGGCATCCAGAGTTTGGATTAAACCAGCCGACCACATGCCTTGTCATCTCACTCGTCAACGGCGAGAGCACGATACGGTTCAGTTGGGACGAAAAGATTGCGCTGGAGCGGTCTGAAAGGTAACCGCGTTCATCATGCACATCCTGTTCCTCACCGACAATTTTCCGCCAGAAGTAAATGCGCCGGCCAGCCGTACATTCGAGCACTGTTGCGAGTGGGTGAAAGCCGGCCATAAGGTTACAGTAGTTACTTGTGTGCCCAACTTTCCCAAGGGAAAAGTCTTCGACGGCTATCGCAACCGGCTCTGGCAGCAGGAGGAGATGGCTGGGATTAGGGTCATACGCGTCTGGTCCTACATTACGGCCAACGAAGGGTTTGCGCGTCGCGTCGCCGACTATATCAGCTACATGGTGACTGCGACTCTGGCCGCCCCTTTCGTTCGCGGCGTCGACCTGGTCATCGGTACGTCGCCGCAGTTCTTCACGGCGTGTGCGGCCTATACTGTCAGTCGGCTGAAGCGCATTCCGTTCGTCTTTGAATTGCGCGATCTCTGGCCAGAATCGATCCGGGCCGTCGGTGCGATGAAACAGTCCGCGGTGCTGAACTGGCTCGAACGTGTTGAACTGTTCCTTTACCGCAAGGCCGCGTTAATTGTGTCGGTAACCAATTCCTTTCGCGAGAATCTCGAAGCTCGCGGCGTCGATACGTCGAAAGTCCGCGTGATTACGAACGGCGTCGATTCGACTCGATTTCAGCCACGTGCCAGAGACGAAGAACTGGTCCGCCACCACGGCCTAGAGGGTAAGTTCGTCACCGGTTACATCGGCACGCATGGCATGGCGCATGCGCTAGAGACAATTCTCGATGCTGCCGAAAGGTTTCGCGGGGCTCCCGGTGGCGATGTCTTCCGATTTCTGTTACTTGGTGACGGGGCCAGTAAAGCGGAACTGATGGCGCAGGCGCGCGCGCGGGGCCTCAACTCGGTGATCTTCGTCGATACTGTGTCCAAGGACGAGGTCGTCAGATATTGGTCACTGCTTGATACCTCAATCATCCACCTGAGAAAGAGTGAGCTGTTTCATTCTGTCATACCGTCGAAGCTTTTCGAATGTATGGGCATGGGCATTCCTGTGCTGCTTGGTGTCGAAGGCGAATCGGCTGGCATCGTCGAGCGTGAGGATATTGGGCTGGTCTTCGAGCCCGAAGATGCAGAGGCGTTGTGCCGGCGTCTGGACGAGTTGTTTGCTGACAAGGATCTTCGGCAGCGATTGAGCCGAAACGGACTTAAGGCGGCCGGACGCTACGATAGGAACGCGCTGGCAACTGAGATGCTCGGATATTTGGATAACCTGGTGTCGAGGGCAGACTGATCCGAACACCTCTTTTTTCAGGGAATACCGCGAGAAATGAACGAATTCAGGGAAGATGGCGAGAAATGAACGAACATTTTGGAGTATCAGGCGAAACCTCGCTGGCCGAGCGCCTAGCCACGCGACAAGCGGTGGTAGGGATTATCGGACTCGGTTATGTCGGTTTGCCGTTAGCGGCGGCGTGCGCGCGCGCCGGATTCCCTACGGTTGGCTTAGATGTCGACGAGAGCAAGATAACTCAGCTTAACGCTGGCCAGTCCTATATCGACGCCGTCAGTTCCACCGATCTGGGCGGGTACATTGACAGAAAGAGGTTTCGCGCCACCGCCGACTTCGCCGAACTGTCGATGTGCGACGTCGTGATTATCTGCGTCCCGACCCCGCTTTCCCGCTATCGTGAACCCGATTTGCACTACGTCGAGGCGACGGCCGAATCCATAGCGCGGGAGTTGCGCCGCGGACAGCTAATCGTGCTGGAATCGACCACCTATCCGGGCACAACGGAAGAAATCGTAAAGCCCATACTCGAACGCAAAGGATTGAAGAGCGGCAGCGACTTTTTCCTGGGTTTTTCTCCCGAACGTGAGGATCCCGGTAACGCGATTTTCAAGACCACGACGATTCCGAAAGTGGTGGCGGGCGACGGTCCGGCGGCCGCTTTGATGATCGAGGCGTTCTATGGCGCTGTCGTTGAAAGTGTCGTCACCGTGTCTTCGCCTAAAGTTTCGGAAGCGGTGAAGATCACCGAGAACGTGTTCCGTGCGGTCAATATCGCCCTCGTGAACGAACTAAAGGTGATCTACGACGCTATGGGCATCGACATCTGGGAGGTGATAGACGCTGCCGCGACGAAGCCGTTCGGCTATATGCCGTTCTATCCGGGCCCGGGCCTCGGCGGTCATTGCATCCCGATCGACCCGTTCTATCTCACCTGGAAATCTCGCGAGTACGGACTGTCGACACGCTTCATTGAACTTGCTGGCGAGATCAACATCTCGATGCCACGCTATGTTCTTGGCAAACTCGAAAATGCGCTGGACCGCCTCCAGCAAGTCTCGCTGAGTTCCGCTCGCATCCTCGTTCTTGGCCTAGCCTACAAGAAAAACGTTTCCGACATTCGTGAAAGCCCCTCCTTCAAATTGATGGAAATGCTTGAAGCGCGGGGGTGCAAGGTTGATTTTCATGATCCTCATGCTGCGATTATTCCGATCACACGGGAGCATGCCAGTTTCGCCAATCGGAAATCAGTAGCGCTGAACAGGAGCGGGGTGCAAGACTACAACGCTATCATCGTCGCGACAGATCATGACGCTGTCGACTATCGCCTCGTTGCCGAGCACGCTCGACTGATCGTAGACACCAGAAATGTGTTTGCGAGAAAGGGAATAACAGCCACCAACCTCATTAAAGCTTAACTGACAACAGTACGGAATATCGTCCTGTCCGGAAATCGTCTCGTGAATGATCAGTAAGCTAGGTTACCGTGGCGCTCGTGGGACGGACATCATGCAACCTAAAGCACGTCGCGTTTTAAGGGATTGAACGAAGCCGCTGACGCTGCATTTGGTGCACCGGTTTGCGGATGACAATTCTGTTTGAAGGATTTGCTGCTGTTGAAGCGCAACCTTGAGAAAGGGAGATGGCCGAGTTGAGCCCGCTTCGCCAGCGCATGATCGAGGACATGACGATCCGCAATCTGTCGCCGGCAACGATCCTACATGCACGCGGTAGCGAAGTTCTCCCGCTACTGTGGCCGGTCGCCGGACCGGCTTGACCTGGAGGACGTTCGCGCTGAACCAGACGGTGTGCGCACTGCGGTTCTTTTACGTCGTGACGTTGGGTCATGCCGAGATCCATGAGCGGATCGCCTATGCCCGCGCGCCACGCACGCTGCCGGTGGTTCTCAGCGCTGACGAGGTTGTCCGCTTTCTCGAGGCGGTGCCGAGCCTGAAGACGCGCTCCGCCCTGACGACGGCCTATGCCGCGGGCCTTCGCGCTTCGGAGACTGTCGGACTGAAGGTCGGCGACATCGACAGCGGACGCGGCGTGATCCGGGTCTAGCACGGCAAGGGCGGCAAGGACCGCACGGTGATGCTGTCGGCGCAGCTTCTGATGAGGGCGGGTTGGGCTTCTTCGGCACTACGGCTTCCTCGCCAACGGTAATCGCGCCGCCAAGCTCAGCCTGTGCCACAGGGTGCTGGCCGGATCGCAGCAGAACGATCTCGAACCGGATGCCGAAAGCGCCATCTGCCTCCTTCCCAACGCAATTCCCAACCAGAAACTGCTACCAAAGGAGACTGAAATGCAGAGTATCAGTCGCCGCTCGTTTCTAATGGGCATTCCTGCTGCCGGGGCGGCGGTACCTGTCGCATCGTTGCCCGCCGTCGCTTTGTCTGCCAACAGCGGCAAGCCACGCGTGAGCATCGACGAACTCTTGAACAAGCTGACACCTGAAGTCGCCGCCGAGCTTCGGGAACAGGTTCACGCCATGATCGACCAGGCGATAGCGCGCCATGCGCAGCCGATGGATAGCGATTCGTGGAAGGGCGTTCAGGGTCCGATCAAGGTTGCTGCGTGGGGCTTTCGTGCGGCCGAAACCGGAGCCAACAATACTGCAATTCTCCAGTCTGCGGTCGACCTCGTAATTTACGGAGTATTCAACGCGCCGATTGAACTGCCGTCTGGGGCGTCCATTCCGGTCTCCGGTAGGTTGTTCTTCGGTTACGGAAACACGTTTCACAACGCCACATTGCGCGGCCAAGGCAAGAGATATCGAGGGACTCTTTCGAACGGTTCCGGTACAGGGCTTCTGCATACCGGAACGGCACACTTCATCAACATTCAGTCCGGACGTGGCGTCTCCATGAACGACTTCACGGTCGCCGGGGACAAGGCGGCGTCATACGCGGCTATTATCTCTGCTGCCAGCGAAACAATACTTGACGAAGCAACTTGGACTGCAGTCGGTGGCAATGATAGGTTTTCGCCACATTGCGGGATTTCGATCGACGCCTACATAGGTGATTCGCCGGTTAGCCCCTATCCAGCCTACACGCCTCCCGAATGGACCGGGGCAACAGGCGGGTATACCAAAACCTCCAGCACCATGACTTCGTTTGATGGAGTGGAGGTAGTTGGATTCAACACGGCATTCGGAAACTCGCTTGGGGATGCTGCCTCAAACGGCGACTTCAGCAGCTGGAATAAGTGTCGCGTTGAGGACTGCAAGTATGCGTGGAGCGTTGGCGGGACGCAATCGCGCACAATCGAGATTAAAAACAGTCAAGCCGCTCGCGTCCACACGGTTTTCACCAACTATAAGCATGGTGAACTTTCGGGCCGCTACGGTGGGCTGATCTCCAATGTCTCTATCGGGGACACTGTCCAGATTGTTGATTTTGCCGGGTCGGCCTTCCTGGCAGGTATGACACTTGAAAATATTTATGCAGAAAGTACATGGCGGATGGGCAACATAAGCTCCGCCGCCAGCTATGAGTATCCGATCAGATGGAGCGGGGGTCTCCAGAGCTATCTATGGCAGGACACCTATGGATCGCCTGGTTGGTTCCTCGAGGGGACCACCATGGCCGAAATAACCCTAAGTCACATTGCGTTTACGCTTGTCCCGTCTGTCCTGACCTTCAGGCCCGACAACACGGTCATCGACAAGTGCATACTGAACCAAACCGCTCGGGATGACACGATCACCAATCTTTATGAGGCATACGCGCACAACGCCCTTGGCGGCGGTTTTGTTGTCGGATGCTGGAACTCGGCGCAGAACATCAAAGAGCAGAATCCGGTCTTTCGGCCGGTCAATGTTGATACGGGCGTCTTGCAGACTATCCGCGCCTTACAGAGCGATTACACGCTGACGACGCGCGAATATTGCTTGCCGATCTATCTGAGGCGGTTTCGTCCGGCGAGCGAACCAATGGGCGCGGTCTACACACGCGGCGTTCCAGCGCAATCCCAGACGAAATCGTCGCTCTCCAGCATGACGCGTAGCGGGCGGTTGATAACGATGGTGTTCTCGTCGCTGTCGGATGCGCAGGCGCTTGATCGGGGATGGAACCCGGGCGGCGTGGTTGTCGATCTTGTCAGCGGGACAGTGATGTTTATCTATTCGCGCGTTGGCACGACCGTCAAAGCGATCATGCAGAACAACTACAAGGTGTCCAATGAAGATGAGTCGTTCACGACATTCGACTTGGCTACCGGCAACCTGAACGTTCTGAACGCCAATATCTACGCCTTGCCCTATACAACCACAGGAACTGTCACGTCCGGCAGCGCTGTCATAACGGGCGTCACGAACCTTGCGGGATCATCGGCGCACATATCTGCAATCCAGGTTGGCGATTTCTATATGGGATGGTCGAACACGGGACTGTTTTCGGAAACCAACTCTATCGTCACGGCTGTGGATTCGGCGGCTGGAACCATCACACTTACCGGGAAGGCTACCCGCTCGGCATCCGATGTCGATCTCATGCTTTGGTCGAGACCTGGACCGGCGAATATCGTTCTATGATGGACCAGAGTCCTGTGGCATTCTTCCACTTGCCACGGCTCGCGCCGGCGGTGCTGGTCGCATAACCGCAGTGATAGCGTGACGCGCGGTATTTTTGATTTCTGACATCCGGTTTTTAAGATACTGGCATCTCCGGTATAGTACAAAAGGTCCACCCCGCAGCGGGTAAATGAATAGCCACGGTATTGGAACCGACGTCGGTCCAATGGTTTCAAGTGTCCTAATATGTTGAGATGGGCCCTCTCTGCAATGTCGGTCAGATGGTTTCATCTCGACGAGCCGCGTCCGTATTGTTTCAAGAGATGAGAAAACGTCGCCGTCAACCGTTAGGTTGCTGATGGTGTAACATAAGTCCCTTGTCAGCCTCCGCCCAGGGGAATAGCAAAACGTACGAAAAGGGGTCTGCGAGCCGGAGGATTGCCGAAGGGGCGCAGCTCGCACAAGCTGCTGAGTGAGTTCGGGATCCTGCGCGAGCAATACTGGGGCAACACCAAAGCCAAGAGGCTTGTGAACCGCGGCCATAGACCACGGCAGACTGGCCTCTCTGGGGAATCCTCCGTGCCTCTCCTTGACATTGGTCCGCGTATAGCTTTCCCAAGCATCTGGATCGTCCCGCCGCAGGGGCGGCAACAGATGCGCCGCCGAGACTACGCGGCAGCGCTCCTTGCCTTGTTTGAAAATGTCAGAGGTGTCACCCCATGACCGAGCGGATCGTCAGTTTTGTCATGAGCGGCGGCGTTGGCTCGCGGCTGTGGCCGCTGTCGCGCGAGGACAATCCCAAGCAGTTTCATGATTTTTCCGGCGATGGTTCGATGCTGGTCAAGACGCTGCGCCGGCTGACGGCGCGGCCGAAGGGCGAAACGCCGGTCTTCCTGATCGCCTCGGAGCGGCACGCCGACCGTGTCCACGCCGATCTCGCCGGCCTCGACCTTTCCGGCGGCGGCTCCTTGTTCGAGCCGACCGGGCGCAACACTGCCGCCGCCGTTGCCCTGGCGACGCTGCGCACCTTGTCCGAATATGGCGACAGCCTGGTGCTGGTGGTGCCGTCCGATCATGAGATTACGACCGCACGGCAATTCTGGCAGAGCGTGGAAAACGGCACCGGCGCGGCGCGTGCGGGCCGGCTGGTGGTGTTCGGCATCAAGCCCAGCCAGCCGGAGACCGGTTACGGCTATATCGAGGTCGCCGGCGAGAAGGATGGCATCCATGATGTCTCGCGTTTCGTCGAAAAACCGGACCTCGCAACCGCGCAGAGCTATGTGGCGGCCGGCAATTTCTACTGGAACACCGGCATCTTCCTGTTTCGCGCCAGCGCCATGCGCGACGCCTTCACGGCTTTCGAGCCCGAGATATGGAAGGCCACCGAAACTGCCTACCGGGCGGCGACCTCAGATCTTTCCGGTCTCTATATGCCTCTCGAGCTCTACGCCGCCATTCCGTCGACGTCGATCGACTATGCGATCATGGAGCGCGCCAGCCACATCGCCATGGTGCCGGCCGGCTTCCGCTGGAACGATCTCGGTTCATGGCAATCGCTGCTCGATGTCGGTCCGTCCGACGATGACGGCAACGTCATCGTCGGCGATGTCGTCGCCATCGACTGCGAGAACTCGTACATCCGCAGCGACAGTCGCCTGCTCTCTGCCATCGGCTTGAAGGACGTTGCCATCGTCTCGACCGCCGATGCCACCTTCGTCGCCCCGGTCAGCCGCAGCCAGAACGTCAAGAAGATCGTCGAGCAGCTCGAAAAGAGCGGCCGGCTGGAAACCAGGTTCACACCCGCCGGCGACCGCGTCATCGAAAGCGGCGCCGGGCGGCGCCGGGTGCACCACTGGCTGTTTGAAGAGACGGTGCCGCTGTGGTCCACGGTCGGGGTCGATGAGCGCCATGGCGGTTTCCACGAAGCGCTCGGCTTTGACGCCACACCGCTGATGAAGCCCAAGCGCATGCGCACCATGGCCAGGCAAGTCTACGCCTTCGCTGTCGCCAAGGCGCGCGGCTGGGACGGGCCCGCCGACCGGTTGATCAGCCACGGCCTCGAATTCATGGCCAGGAACGGCCGCACCGACAATGGCGGCTGGGTGCGCACGCTCAATGTCAACGGCACGGTCGCCGACGGCGCCGAGGATGCCTATGATCATTCCTGCGTGCTCCTGGCGCTGGCGCATGCCCATATGGTCGGCAATCCTGATGCATTACGGCTTGCCGAAGAAACGTTTTCGTTTCTCGACGCGCATCTCGAGGATCACCGCATGACCGGCTTTCTCGAAACGTCGAGCGGCGCGGGCGAACGCCGTTCCAACCCGCACATGCACCTGCTCGAGGCTTTTCTGGCCTGGCATCAAGCGACCGGCGAGCTCGCCTATCTTCGCCGCGCCGCGCGCATCGTCGATCTGTTTCGCAGCCATTTCTTCGATCCGGAAAGCTGGACGCTGGGCGAATATTTCGACGCCGAGTGGAGGCCGGCGGAGGGCGAGAAGGGTACATGGACGGAACCCGGCCACCATTTCGAATGGGCCTCGCTGCTGGTCGACTTCAGCGGGCGCAGCGGCCAAAGTGACCTGACCGGCTTTGCCAGAAAGCTTTATGCCTCGGCCATCGCCAATGGCCTCAATCGTGCCACTGGCCTTGCCTATGGCGCCGTCTCGCGGCAGGGCCTGCCGCTCGACCTTGTCTCGCGCAGTTGGCCGCAGGCCGAAGCAATCAAGGCGGCGATTGCACTGGACGGTTCGGGCGGACCTGACCTCAAGCCCGAGATCGAAGCGCGTGTCGGTCGCCTGTTCCGTTGGCACATCAATCCGGCACCGCTTGGCCTGTGGATAGACCGGATCGATGAACGTGGCCGCTCGCTGGCGACCGATGTGCCGGCAAGTATCTTCTACCACCTGGTCTGTGCGCTGACCCAATATCTCGACAGCACCGTCGGCGAGCCTCGGTAGAGCGCCCCGTTTGGACACGCAAAGACGCTCTAACTTTTTGGCTCTGCGCATGACCCTTTCTGGAACACCAATTCCGTTTTCCGGGCGGTACGGCGGTAGGGCGGAATAGAAAATCTCTTGATTGAAATAGGCCAATGTTTTTCTGCCGAACATCGACCAGGCGACGGTGCGGTCGTGCGGATGGTCCGCTAGAGGCAAAGGGACGCGTGCCTGGACGCGGCGGGAGTGAGAATTTTTGTCGTTCAAGAAAATAAGCTTTTTGGCACTCGTTGCCTTGGCGTTTGCGATTGGCTTCTTTGCCATCATCGTGAAAAAAGGGACGCCTGTTCGTCCGCCAAAGCCGCAAGCGGCACTTGAGCCGTTTGACGGCAAGCTTTCCATCCAGACAGTCGATGATCTTCGCGTCGCCGGCCGCAAGATTGTGTTGTGCGGCGTGGCGTTTACCAAGCCGGGATCCATGCGTGCCATGGTAACGGAGGCGGCGCGCCGGGACTACCAAGGGCTCGCTGTGACCTGCAAGCCGGTCGGCAAGGGGACGCCCTGCGACGGCAATGTCGCCGCAAAGTTTGGTGATGCCATCGTTGTGCAATGCCTCACGGCCGATGGCACGGATTTGGCCGCGAAACTTGCCGAGAATGGCATCTTGTGCGGACAGCCCGCGCAGGCGGGTTCGACCTACAAATCTTGCTTGTAGGCTGGTAGCTCGCTGTTTTCGCCAACTGCCCTAGCGTCCGTCCACCCTACGGTTTCGTGACCTGTCGAAAACGAAATTCAGGATGTGCGATAACTCTAACACGGTCGACCGTAATCCCTGTACGAAGCATCTGTGCGATGGCGGTCATCAAAAGCCACGAAAAAGCCCTGCCTTCTCCAATAATTTCCAGAGGGCCGGCAGCGAAAATGGCCGATTCAAATCTGCCAAGTGAGTGTGTCCAATGAAGCACAGCGGAAACTAAAAAGTTGTCCCGCATATGCGAAACATATTGGAATCAAAGCAAAAGGCTGTTATGCGCTCGTCTACATCTTGGTGATCGGGTGGGGCTGAGGTACGGCGGGACAAAAAGGATCGAAAAGAATGAACCTTATAGTTAAAAGTGCGTTAGCCGGAGTTGTCGCCTCGATCGGCTTCGGCCCGGTTTCGTCTTTCGCTCAGGACACGTCATGTACCTGTACGACGTCCTATCAGGCAGCGGCGAATTCGATTGGTTCCATCGGGCACGCAAATGGCGACGTAATGGTTTCGCAAGCCGCTGGTTATGGCCCTGCCAAGGCGGGAAATGCTCTGGATTTCGGTAGCCGTGTAGTGGTCGGTGCCAGGGGATTAGCTTCCGTCAATGTCGGTGGCTGCAACCTGGATGTACCGGCGAATTCCAGCCTCGACATTTCCCGCGTCGAGAACAATATCTGCCTGAAAGTTGTGGGCTCCGAGCAGACGGCTGCCGCCGTTAGTTCTGAGCATACGGGTCAGATTCCCCCGGGCGGCAACCGGTCCAACACCCCTCTCTTTATTTTTGGGGGCATGGTTGGTGCGGCTGGTATCTTGGCTGCAACGCAGGATGACGGCCGCGGCCGCGGCGGCGTCAGCCCTTAAGCCGCCCAGTAGACAATGTAGCAGAGGCATGTGACTGCTGGTGCCTCTGTACCTTTCTTGGCGCGCCGTCTGGAGTCGGGATATTGATGGAATTCGTCAACCATGCCGCTCTATCACTTAAGTTGAAGCTGAATGCGCTTCGTCTTGGGCGGATTCGTCTCGCCCGACTGAGGGGGGCACTGTGACGGGTGGCGCGGCAACGCTGATCGTTAGCTTGCACGCCGTCAGCGAATAGCTTGAATCTGGCATCTACCGTATTGCACGAACTTGACAAATGCGTCATTCGCTCTGGTGCGGGTGGCGCATTTGCCTGTTGTTTGGGAGAAGTCGTCAGTTTGCTTCAGCGCGACCACAAACGCCTATGATCGACCTGCATTCCCACATCTTGCCCGGTCTTGATGACGGCTCGCCCAGTCTTGCTGAATCGCTGGAAATGGCGCGGCTGGCGGTGGCCGATGGAACGACCCATATGGCGTGTACGCCGCATATCGTGCCAGGCTTGTACGAAAATGGATCGGCAAATATTGCCCGAGCGGTTCAAGGGTTGGAGCAGGCGCTACGCCGCGCCGCAATACCGCTTGCTCTTTACGTCGGCGCCGACGTGCATATAGCGCCGGATCTTCCGGAGCAATTGGCGCTAGGTAGCGTGCCGACCTTGAACAGATCGCGTTATTTTCTCTTCGAACCGCCGCATCACGTTTTACCGCCAAGACTGGAAGATCTTGCTCTGCGCCTCATAAACGCCGGGTTCATTCCGATTCTTACCCATCCTGAGCGGTTAACCTGGATCAAGGCAAATTACGGCGTTGTCGAGAGGTTGAATGCAATCGGCTGCCTTGTTCAGCTTACCGCAGACTCGATTGTTGGTGCTTTTGGCCGCACGGCACTTTACTATTCGGAAAAGCTGATTGACGAGGGCAGGGTAGATATTATCGCATCGGACACCCATGGCGCCACCCGCCGGCGACCTGGGCTTACGCAGGCCGTCGCCGCGGCGGCGAAGCGATGTGGGGAAGACGAGGCCCGCAACATGGTGTTGAAACGTCCAGGCGAAATATTGGCGAACCGGACTCTCGAGCCGGTCGGAAAGGCAGGCGCGAAAAAGCCAAGCCCCGGCAACGTCGGTCGCTTCGCAGGATTGGGTCGCTTGTTGAAGGGTGGGACCGCGTAATGGGCGTTTTTCACTTCGCAAAAAGCTATACCGGCACGATATGTGTCTTGCTCGCTTCGCTCACGATGTCCGCCTGCACGAGCACCTCGTCAACGACATCGTCATCGCCGACTTCGGTCGATGCGCTGCAACTGACGTCATCGTCGGCGCCACTCTCGGGCGGCGGTGCCCTGCAGGTCGTAAAGGACCTGCCTGCGCCACAGAACACCCAGAACGGCAACGAGCAGCCTTTGTCGCCGAATGATGTGCTCGAGGTGAATGTGTTCCAGGTCGACAATCTGAACAGAATCGTTCAAGTCGATGCCGGCGGGCAAATTTCGCTTCCACTTATCGGGACCGTCACCGCGGCAGGAAAGACCGTCCGTCAGCTTGAGCAGGAAATTGAAACGGCCTACGGCGCCAACTATCTGCAGTCGCCCGACGTGTCGGTCTACGTCAAGGAATCGATCGGGCAGCGCATCACCGTCGACGGCGAAGTCGCCAGGGCCGGTATTTTTCCGGTGTCGAGCAATTCTTCTCTCATCGATGCGATCGCCCTTGCTGGAGGGTTCAATGCCGTTGGAGACGCAAAAAAGGTCTTTGTTTACCGCAATATCGGCCCAAACACATTGGTCGCAAATTACAATGTGGAAGAAATTCGTGCCGGCAAGAGCCGCAATCCACGTATCTATGGTGGCGACAAGATTGTCGTCTTCGCCTCGAAGTCGAAAATTGCGCTGAACAACCTCAAGGACGCCCTCGGCGTCGCCTCGAGTGCAGCCCGCATTGCGGTGATCCCGTGACGGTAAATCGCAGCCGGCCAGATAAACCTAGGATTACCTCGCACCATGCTCGATCGTAACAGACAGCATCAAATCGCGGGCCCAGGGCATGGCCAAGCCTTGTCCGCCGAACTGTATTATGACGGTGCGCAAAACTATAGCCCGTATGGTCGCGATTATTCGGAGCAGGACGAAGGCTTCAATCCACTTAAGCTACTCTTCTACGTTGTCCAGTATCGGTGGCTGATCGTCATGTTAGCGGTGGCCGGGCTTGTGGCCGGCACCGTTGTTACGATGATGCAGACCCCAAAATATCGTGCAACAACGCAGTTGGAAGTACTGGTTCCATCAGCCAAGGTCTTTCAAGACATCGAAGTGGTTTCTGAAAATGCTGACGTAAGGGCCTTTCTGACCGCCCGGGAAAAGCTCAGAAGTCGTGCATTGGCACAACGGGTCGTATTCCAGTTGGGGCTTAGTGAAAAGCCGGATTTCCTGTTTCCGACTCCGAACTTCTCGCTTAGCAATATTTTCTATCGTGCGTTCGGAATTTCAAAATCGCCTTCCATAGAAGAAAAAACCCCAGAGCAACGTGAGAAGATTGCGATCGGTCGCGTTATGAATGACCTCACGGTCACTCTTGTCACCAACACAAGCTTGCTGTCGATTGCGTTTGCCGACCAGAACCCGAAATATGCAAGTGACATAGCCAATCAGGTCGCACAAAGCTTTATCGATCAACGCCTCGATCAGACCAGCGAAACCTCAGACCTGGCACGGCAGTTCATCCAGGAACAGGTGTTACAAGTAAAGCAAAGGCTCCAGAAATCCGAAGAGGAACTGGTTGCTTATGCCAAAGATGCGGGCATTACAGTAACCGGTGACGCAAAATCGCTGATAGGATCGAACATCGAGGCCCTGAATACTGCCCTCGCAACGGCAATCCAGGATCGTCTCGATGCCGGACGGGTGGTGGACCAGATAGACAAAGGTCGCGGGTCGAGCCTCGGCCCAGTCCTGGAAAGCGAAGGTCTACAGAAGCTCAGCGAGAAGCTGGCAGATTTGACCAGCCAGTATCAGCAGAAGTTGGGAATATTGAAGCCTGGGTTTCCGGAGATGCGGCAGCTCCAGTCGCAGATCAAGGAGTTGCAACGGCTGTATAATAATGGTGTTCTGGCTATAACGGATTCACTGAGATTGAAATACCAGGAGGCGCAGAACAAAGAGATAGACCTTAAATTCAAGCTAGCAGAGATGGAAAAGCAGCAGGTCATCTTCAACGACAAAAATATCAAATATACGATCCTAAAACGGGAGGTTGATTCAAACCGGTCCCAGTACGACAGCCTTATCGCCAAGCTCAATGAGGTCGGGGTGAGCTCTGAACTCAAGACACAGAGCGCAGCAATCGTTGACTTCGCCGCACAGCCGACCTCACCCTATTCTCCGAGCCTGTCAAAAAATCTTGCACTGGCACTGGCTCTTTTTATGGCTCTGAGTGCGGCGATTATTTACATTATTGAGCTACTGAACAACACCTTCACCAATCCTGAGCAGATCGAAAAGGAATTGGGATTGGCGATGCTCGGCATTTTGCCGTTAGTCGATGATAGGGAACTCATAGCCAGCATCACCGATCAGAAATCAGGACTGTCCGAAGCCTACCGTTCGCTTCGAACCTCGTTGCAATTCTCCGGCGCTGAGGGCGCGCCGCGATCGTTGCTGGTCACGAGTGCGGAGCCGTCAGAAGGCAAGTCGACCACCTCGTTCAAACTCGGGCAGGATTTTGCCGCGCTCGGTGCAAGAGTTCTCATTGTCGATGGCGATCTTCGAAAGCCCAATCTTCATCGGCTGTTTGGTCTCGACAACACAATCGGACTGAGCAATCTGCTGACGAACACTGTCCGCAAGGAGGATCTGGCAAGCATCTTCAGGGCGACGAAATATCCTAATGTGACCGTTCTGACTTCCGGAACGATCCCACCGAACCCCGCGGACCTGCTCTCTTCGCCGAAGATGGCGCTGATCATTACCAATCTCGGCAAGCGCTTCGATCTTGTCATAATCGATGCCCCACCGGTCGTCGGCCTTTCAGATGCGCCCATCCTCAGCCGGCTTGCCGAGGGCACATTGATGGTCATCTCTACCAACCAGGTGACGCGCAAGTCAGCGAAGACGGCGTTGAAGCGCCTGCGAGCTGCCGGCGCGAACGTGGTCGGAGCCGCGATGTCGAAGTTTGCGGTGAACAAATTCGACTACAACTACGCCTACAAATATATGAACTACCAGTATTACGACTACGGCACCCCGAAAATTGAGGGCAAAGTCGATGACGGAGCAGACCAGCCCGCTTATGCAAAATCTCCGGCGTTCAAGCGTTTGGTTCGTCGCATCCGTTCTAGCGTTAGCGGCTTCGTCGCTCGGGCTAAGTCGATTTCTTGAAACCGAAACGCCAACCGTTTCCCTCGCGCTGGATCCGTTGAACGTCAATGCCTTGATAGGCGAGATTACCGACGACCTGAACGATAGAAGCAATGCTCCCGATCTTCACGAATTGCTTGCCAGGGCCGAAAGCGCGCTTCGCTTTGATCTTGCCGACGCACGTCTCTATAGCCTGATCGGCGAAATTAAGTACCGACAGGGCGCAAAAGACCAGGCCTACGAATTTTTCGATCAAGCTCGAAAATTATCTAAGACCGAGATCCACGCGCTCCAGAGGTCGATAGGCCGCTCGATCGAAACAGGCGATCTTTCAAAGGCTGTCGGCGAGATCGATATTTTGCTGCGGCGATGGCCAGATCAATTTCCTGAAATCGCCGAGGGGCTGCCGACAATCCTCTCGAACTCCGATGGATACCAGGCTGTGCTGGCAGCCATAAGGGCCGCGGCGCCCTGGAGGGCCAATCTGTTGGTCGCGCTGGGCAAAACCCCCGAGGGGCTCGATTTCGCAAATCGGCTGCTGCTTGATTTGACCGGGTCAGGTGCGCCACCAAGCTCGAGCGAATTGTCCTATGTGATCCACGGCTATATTCGTCAGAAAGAATATGAACAAGCTTATCGGTTGTTTCTTTTCAGTCTGTCCGATCAAGAACGGAAATTGGGCGGATACATTTTCAACGGCACATTCGAGCCTGTGTCCAGCGGCAAGCCTTTTGATTGGCAGGTCGGCGATCAGTCTGGCCTGGAAGTTACGTTTGCAACATCCCAAGATGCGGTCGAAGGTGAGGGGGGAGCGACGGCTCGCTTCCTGAATACGCCCGTCAAGAACACTGCTCTTCAGCAGTATATCCAACTGCCTCCAGGCTCCTACAAGATTTCGCTGGCTGCGTCTGCAAGAAATCTGAAGCTTCCGAAGGAGTTGTTCTGGTCGATCAGGTGCGCGGGGCCTGCTGGTGAAATAGCCCGGTTTAATATTCCGGAGGGTACATATAATCGTCAGTCGCTCAGTCTGGATTTTTCGGTTGGATCGGCTGGGTGCCCCATGCAATTATTGAAGCTGGAAACTGCCGCCATTGCCGAGAGCTGGCGCTTTCGATATGTCGGCACGTTGGTAATGCACAAATTGAGCATCGAGAGACTTTCATCTTGAGCGACCGGCCATCGGAATGGGATAAATATCTCCTCGGATCGGTCCTGTTCATATCGCTGCTGATCGGCGGCGGCACTGCAAGCGGCCTTTACACGGACACGCTGATTGAGGTCGCGGCAATTGTCTCGGCGGCGGCGGTCTTCTCACAGACCTCTGGCCAAAGAATCCCCCATTCTGTTCTGTGGCTGCTTATGTTTGCCGTGGCGCTGCTGATTTTGCAAATTGTTCCGCTGCCTGCGGCTATATTCAGCGGATTGCGACCGGAGCTGTTGCTCGCAGATTCCGGGCTGGTTGGAGAAACCCGATTTCGGTTCGTCAGTGTCGGCGTTGGACGGACGATCGAATGCCTGTTGTATCTGGTGGCATTGGCGGCGTTTTTTTTGAGCGTATTGCGTTTGCGTATCGAGCAGGTTCATGCGCTTCTGCCGTTCTTTTTTATGGGTGTTATCTGCAACGGCTTGGCCGGCGCGATTCAATACTCGCTCTCGGATGACATCGCCATCGAGGGATTGTTGCCTTTCACGATCAATGCCGGGCTTTTTGCCAACGAGAATCATTTTGCGGCATTGCTTTTTGTGTCTATCCCCTTCGTCGCTTATTACGGTCTGTTCCGAGGACATCTTTTGTCCGGATCGCTCGGGCTGGCCACGCTTTTGCTGCTCCTTTTGGCGGCCGGTTCGCGTGCCGGCGTTCTGATCGGGTTGGCGATCACCGTACTGTCCATAGTCTTTCTTTCAGCGCGTTCCAGGGTGAGTGGACTCGGCATCCTTGCCGTTTTCATAGGACTTTCGGCCTATACGATAGGCGCATGGACGAAGATCGAGGCCGACGCGATTGATCCAGCTTTCGGGCGAGGCGAGTTTGCTCGCACCACCATTGAGGGGATCAAAGAGAATTGGGCAACCGGCGTTGGGTTTGGAAATTTCCAAAGGGCCTACCAGATATATGAAAAGGAAGAGATGATTTTTAATAAATATGTCAATCATGCTCACAATGAGTATCTTGAAATAGCTTTCGAAGGCGGAGCTCTTGCTGTACTGTTGATGACGCTTTATTTCGTAATGCTTTTTATGGCGCTTACCAGAGTTCGTCGCGATCCCCTTCAAAAGGCGGCGTTTCTCTCCGTGTCTTTTCTCCTCATCCATTCACTCGTCGATTATCCATTGCGGACCGAGGCGCTTGCGATGACGTTTGCCTTCATGAACGCCATTATCTTCCACAAAGGATTTGCAGTCCGCCAGAAGAGTGAATTGATCGAGATCGACCACAACGGTGAAAAATTACTTGTTCCCATCGGAACGCTGTCCTAGCGCCTCCTAGCCACGGCCTAGCGATCTGGGGCAGGAATTTCCGAGTTATGGTCCCTGCGTGGAAAATTCATTCTCGAACCACTCCCGCGCAGGTCTGTCTTGCATTGTTATAGATAATGGCGATCTGCTAGAACGCCCGCACGAAAACCAGAAGTGAAGCTTGAACCGGGCCGCTGAAAAATTGCGCCTGATGCTTCGGTGCAAGATCCGGGCGGCACGAGAGAACGCTTAAAGTCCATGAACATCGCGCTTACGCATCTGCAGCGGCTTGAAGCCGAATCCATCCATATCTTTCGCGAGGTTGCGGCGACCTTCGCCAAGCCGGTCATGCTCTATTCGGTCGGCAAGGATTCCTCGGTGCTGATGCATCTTGCGATGAAGGCGTTTTATCCGGCCAAGCCGCCCTTTCCCTTTCTCCACGTCGACACGACCTGGAAATTCCGCGAGATGATCGCCTTTCGCGATCAGATGGCGCAAAAGCTCGGCTTCGATCTCCTGGTCCATGTCAACGGCGATGGTGTGCGCGATAATATCAATCCCTTCGACCATGGCTCCAACACCCATACGCATGTGATGAAGACCGTGGCGCTGCGCCAGGCGCTCGACAAATACGGCTTCGATGCAGCCTTCGGCGGGGCGCGACGCGACGAGGAGAAATCGCGCGCCAAGGAGCGGATCTTCTCTTTCCGCAATGCCCAGCACGTCTGGGATCCGAAGAACCAGCGGCCGGAGATGTGGAAGATATTCAACACCCGCATCGCGACCGGTGAATCGATCCGGGTCTTTCCGTTGTCGAACTGGACCGAACTCGACATCTGGCAGTACATCCTCCAGGAAGACATCCCGATCGTGCCGCTCTATTTCGCCAAGCAGCGGCCGGTCGTCGAACGTGACGGCATGCTCATTCTGAGGGATGACGACCGCATGCAGTTGCGTCCCGGCGAGACCGTGGAGAACCGACTGGTTCGGTTCCGCACGCTCGGCTGCTATCCGCTGACCGGCGCGATCGAATCGGACGCCGACACGCTGGAGGCCATTGTCGGCGAAATGCTCACGGCGCGCACCTCGGAACGGCAGGGCCGCCTGATCGACCGTGATGAAGCAGGCTCGATGGAAAAGAAGAAGCGCGAGGGGTATTTCTGAGCATGCGCCACATCACGGCCGAGAGCCTCGCCCCCACCGACGGCATTCGCGACTATCTGGCGGTGCAGGAACAAAAATCGCTGCTGCGCTTCCTGACCTGCGGTTCCGTGGACGACGGCAAGTCGACGTTGATCGGGCGCCTGCTTTCGGACACCAAGCAGATTTTCGAGGACCAGCTTGCCGCGCTCGAGCGTGATTCGCGCAAGCACGGGACGACGGGCGACGACGTCGACTTCGCGCTGCTGGTCGATGGCCTCGAGGCCGAGCGCGAGCAGGGCATCACCATTGATGTCGCCTATCGCTTTTTCGCCACGCCAAAACGCAAATTCATCGTTGCCGACACACCCGGCCACGAACAATACACGCGCAACATGGCGACGGGCGCGTCGACCGCCGATCTGGCCATCGTTCTGATCGACGCCCGGCAGGGCGTGCTGCGCCAGACAAGGCGCCACTCGATCATCGCCTCGCTGCTCGGTATCCGGCACATTGTGCTCGCCGTCAACAAGTTCGATCTCGTCGGCTTCGACAAGGCGGTGTTCGAACGGATCATCGAGGACTATCGGCAATTTTCGCACAAGCTTGGCTTCGAGACGATTGTGCCCATCCCGATGTCAGCCCGTTACGGCGACAACGTCACCAGCCGCTCGGATAAGACGACGTGGTATTCCGGGCCGACGCTGATCGAACATCTGGAAGCCGTGTCAGTCGATGAAGCCGTTGTCGAACTGCCGTTCCGTTTTCCGGTGCAGTATGTGAACCGCCCCAATCTCGATTTTCGCGGTTTTGCCGGCACGATTGCGTCCGGCTCCATCTCACCAGGCGACGAGGTCGTTGTCGCCAAATCCGGCAAGTCCGCTCATGTCAGGCGCATTGTCTCGCATGGCGGCGATCTGAGCCAGGCGGTGGCCGGCCAGGCCATCACCCTAGTTCTCGACGACGAGGTCGAGGTCTCGCGCGGTAACATGCTGGTGTCGCCGGCGGCGCGGCCGCAGGTCGCCGACCAGTTCGCCGCCAACATCGTCTGGTTCGACGAGCACGCGCTGCTGCCGGGCCGCTCCTATATCCTGCGGACCGAGACCGACCAGACCAGCGCTACCGTCACCGACCTGAAATACCGCGTCAACGTCAACGATTTTGCCCATGAGGCGGCCAAGTCGCTCGAAATGAACGAGGTCGGCATTTGCAACATCTCGACGCGGGCGCCGATCGCCTTTGATACGTTCGCCGAGAACCGCACGACCGGCGGCTTCATCCTGATCGACCGCATCACCAACGCCACGGTCGGCGCCGGCATGATCCTGCATTCGCTGCGCCGCGCCGAAAACATCCATTGGCAATCGCTCGATGTCGGCAAGCATGGCCGCGCCGATCTGAAGAACCAGCGGCCTGCCGTGTTCTGGTTCACCGGGCTCTCGGGGTCGGGCAAGTCGACCATCGCCAATCTTTTCGAGAAGAAGCTGTTCGCCACCGGCCGCCACACCTACATCCTGGATGGCGATAATGTCCGCCACGGGCTCAATCGCGATCTTGGCTTCACCGACGCCGACCGCGTCGAAAACATTCGCCGCGTGGCCGAAGTGGCGCGCCTGATGGCCGATGCCGGGCTGATCGTCATTGTTTCCTTCATTTCGCCATTCAGCGCCGAAAGGCGCATGGCGAGGGAATTGATGGCCAGCGGTGAATTCGTCGAGGTGTTTGTCGACACACCCTTTGAGGAATGCGCCAGACGCGATCCGAAGGGCCTCTATGCGCGGGCATTGAATGGCGAAATCAAGAATTTCACCGGCGTCGATTCACCGTATGAAGCCCCGGAAAATCCCGAAATCCATCTCAAGACACTCGGCAAGTCGGCCGAGGAGATGGTAGAGGCCCTGGAACTCTGGCTGAACGAGCGCGACATTGCCGAAAACCAATACGATAGCGGCGGCGGTATCTGACGACGAAGCGATGCTCGGGGTGTTCGAGCGCCTTGCCCTGGCGGCGGGGCGAGAGGTGATGCGTGTTTTTGATGCCGGCTGCGCGGTCGACCAGAAATCTGACAGCTCGCCAGTGACCGAAGCCGATCGCGAGAGCGAAAAGATCATTCTCGCCGGGCTGCGCGCGGCGTTCCCCGATATACCTTGCGTGGCTGAGGAAGAGGCATCGGCCGGCATCGTGCCGCCGGACCTCGACGACGCCTTCTTCCTGGTGGACCCACTCGACGGCACCAAGGAATTCGTCAACCGCAGGACCGACTTCACCGTCAACATCGCGCTCGTTCGCCACGGCGTGCCGGAGATCGGTGTGGTCTTTGCGCCATGCACCGGACGCTTCTTTTCCGGCCGGCCGGGCAGGGCGGAAGCAATCGATATCAATGGCGATTACCAGATCATCGGCCGTCGGCCGATTTCTGCCAGAACGGGCGTGGCGCCACTGACCGTCGTCGCCAGCCGGTCCCACAACACGCCGGAGACCGAAGCCTATATCCGCACGGTGGGCGCTGCCGAGATCGTCTCGGTCGGCTCGTCGCTGAAATTCTGTCTTGTCGCCAGCGCCGAGGCCGACGTCTACCCGCGCTTCGGCCGCACCATGGAGTGGGACACCGCGGCGGGTGACGCGGTGCTGCGCGCCGCAGGCGGGATGACGCGCTTGCTCGATGGTCAGCCGCTGGCCTACGGCAAGCGCAACCAGAGCGATGACGTGGATTTTGCCAATCCGCATTTCATCGCCAGCGGGAAGAGCGCGGGCCAGTAATCTCCCCCCTCAAGGGTGCGCGCCTACGCGGCGGCGATTTGCGCCGAATTCGAGCCGATATAGTTCCGGATCGTCTCGATGATCCGGTCCTGGTCGGCCTCGCTCAGATAGGGATGCATGGGCAGGCACAGGATACGCTTCGGCAGCTCCTCAGAAACGGCAAGACCTGTCGGCGTGCGCGGATAGTCGCGGTAGGCGATCTGGCTGTGCAAGGGCTTCACATAATAGATCACCGACGGGATGCCTTTTTCCCCGAGATGCGCCTTCAGCCCGTCGCGCTTCGGCGTCTCGATGGCATATTGCGCCCAGGCCGAACGGCCGCCGTCCAGATTGCGCGCCGCCTTGACGATATCGCCGAGGCCTTCGGCATACCGATTGGCGACCGCTTGCCGGGCAACCATCTCGTCTTCGAGAATGGCCAGCTTCTCGATCAGGATCGCCGCCTGCAGAGTGTCGAGCCGCGAATTGATGCCGACGCGGACATTGTCGTATTGGGTTTCGCCCTTGCCGTGGAAGGCGAACGAGCGGAGCTGTTCGGCCAGCGCATCGTCATTGGTGAACATCGCGCCGCCGTCGCCATAACAGCCGAGCGGTTTTGCCGGGTAGAAGCTGGTCGAGCCGACCGCGCCGAACGAACCCAGCATCTTGCCGTCGCTCGAGCCGCCGATCGCCTGGGCGGCATCTTCGATCACCATCAGCCCTTCGCGGTTGGCGATGGCCATGATCGCCTCGTAATCGGCGGCGAGCCCGAACAGGTCGACGGGTATGATCGCCCTTGGCTTCAGCCGGCCTTCCGCCTTGATCATGGCGATGGCGGCTTCGAGGCTGGCGATGTCGATATTGTAGGTCTGCGGATCGACATCGATGAAAACCGGCTCGGCCTTGGCCAGCGCCACCACTTCCGCCGTGGCGGCGAAGGTGAAGCTCGGCACGAACACCGCGTCACCTGGACCGATGCCGGCCACAAACAGCGGCAGCAGCAGCGCGTCAGTGCCGTTGGCGCAGGCTACGACATGCTTGATGCCGACATAGGCGGCGAGCTTGTTTTCGAATTCGGTGACCTCAGGTCCGAGAATGTAGCGACCGTCGTCGACGACGCGGTCGATGGCGGCTTTCAGCCTGTCGCGGATTCGTTCGCGCTGCGCGCCTAGATCGATGAACTGCATGTCGGCCTCAAATCGGGACTAGCCAGATAACTGGCCGCTGGTATCAGACTTGGCGCGGCCGAGAAAGCTGCACGGACCAATCGACGAATTGCTCAAATGTCGCAGCCTGTTACCTCTCAGTCCGACAGGTCCCCATCAGACGCCGGAATCCGGGGCCTTGTTGCGCACGACACGGCTTTCGCGTCGCACGCGCTCGGCTGGGCGAAACATAAAGTGATCGACGTCCTGCGCATCCTCAGCGCATCGCCGTCCAATCAGGCGATTTCATGCCGCCAAGGCGGATTGGCGCCGGCCCGCGACACGGTTACCGCCGCAGCCTTGGCGCCGAGCGCCAGCGCCTTGTGGATGGCGCCGTCCGACAGATTGGCGATCGCCTCCTTCGACAGCAGGCCTTGCTCGTGCAGCGAGGCCAGGATGCCGGCGTTGAACGTGTCGCCGGCGCCTACCGTATCGACCACCTCGACCTTGTCCGGCACGACCGTGACCTTGTGATCCCTGGTGTAGCCGATGGCGCCTTCGCTGCCATGGGTGACGACGATCAGCGTCGGGCCGCGCTCCAGCCAGTTGCGGACGACGTCCTCGTGCGAGCCGGCTTCGCCGAACCAGTTGAGGTCCTCGTCCGACAGTTTCACGATGTCGGCCATGGCCATCATCGAGCGGATGCGCCTGAGATGCCTGGCCTTGTCCGCTATGAAATTCGGCCGGATGTTGGGGTCGAGCATCATGACGCGGCGGCTGCGCTCGCGCCGCATGAATTCCTCGTAGGCGGATCCGGCCGGCTCCGAGATCAGGCTGATGGCACCGAACAGCATGGCTTCGATCTCGCTGCCGAGTTTCGGCAGATCGTCGATGGTCAGCATCCGTCCGGCTGTGTTTTCATCGTAGAACGTGTAGGTCGCCTGGCCGTTGTCCAGCCGCACGAAGGCGAGCGTGGTCGGCCGGGGCGATGTGTGCGCATAGGTGGAACTGACTTGGCTTGCCCTCAGCGCGTCCTTGAACTGGCTGCCGAACAGATCCGTCGACAGGCCGGAAAAGAAACCGGCGGGCGCTCCCAGCCGGCCGAGCGCTATTGCCGTGTTGAACACCGCGCCGCCGACATAGGGGGCAAAGGCCGGCTCGCCCTCAGTCGTGGTGCGTGGCAGCATGTCGATCAGGGCTTCGCCGCAACAGAGGATCATGATTTCCTGGTCTCCGGCGGATAGATCACACCCTTGCGGATGATGATGTTGGCGTAGAGCCGCGGCTCGCTTGTCGCGACGATCGCGTGTGCGGACCTGACCCGTTGATAGAAGTCGGCGCCGGCAAGCGCAACCACCTTGCGGCCCGGAGCACGCTCGGCGCAGATCGCCTCCATCTCGTGATGAACGGGATCGGCAAGCAGGGGATCACCTTTGACCGAGGCGCGAAACAGCGCCTCCGGCACCGCGTCATCGACAGGCAATACGCTGAGGATGGCGTCGAGCATCGGAGCAAGATGATGACCGTCGGCGCGGATGAGCCGGTGTGCCTGCTCTTTCGCCGGGTAGTTTCCGTCGACAAGGGCGATCTCGTCGCCATGACCCATGGCACGCAGCGTCGCCAGCAGCTGTGGACCGAGCAGCACCGGGATTCCGATCAGCATCGCTCAGGCACTCCTGGAAATCGTGGTCGAGCCGATGAGGAAGCGCTCGGAAAGCGGCAGGCTGGCACCGCCCAGGGCACGTGCATGAATGCCGACAGTCCCCTCGCGCACAGCCGGAAGTTTCAGGCCTTCACCGTCGATCTTGCCGATAGCATCGATAACGGCATCGACGAGCCGGCGCCGCACGGCCTTCGGCATCCATCCGTCGATCACCGCCGCCTCGAAATCGATAACCGATGACGCCGCCACAATGGCATAGGCGAGCGCCTGCGAGGCGCAGGCGATCCAATCGTCGAGCTCGACGCCGATTTCGCCCCAATCCTCCGGTGACGTCCACAGATGTGAGGCTTCGACGCCGCGCGCGTTGAGTGCCTTTTCCAGCATGGCGATCGACGCCACGTCAATCAATTGGGTCGGCTTGCCGTCCGGTCCAGGCACCGGCATCGAACCCAGCGCGCCGGCATTGCCGGTCGGTCCGCCGAAAAGGTGACCGTTCAGCACGATGCCGCCGCCGGCAAAGGCACCGATGTAGAAATAGACGAAGTCGCGTGCCGTGCCCGCTTTGCCGAACACCAGTTCGGCGCCGCAGGCAGAGGTGGCGTCATTTTGCAGGTAGACGGGGAATTCGCACTGTGCCTGGATGTCGGCGCGGATGTCTCGGTGGCGCCATTCGTCCATGACGTCGCGCGGCGCACCTGCCGTATCGGCCCAGCTCCACAATTCGAACGGCATGGCGATGCCAAGTCCGGCAATGCGCTTGTCCTGCGCCGGGGTGAGTTCGCCGCGCATCGTCTTCATGCCGGAGGTGACGAACTCGACCGTCTCGCGCGGTGCCGGATAGCGGTAGGAATGCTGCAGCATCGAGCGCACATTGCCGAGAAAATCGATCAGCACGAGTTCGGCGCTGCGGCGGCCGATCTTCAGGCCGATGAAATAGGCGCCATCGGGATTGAGCGCCATCGGAATGGAAGGTTGGCCGATCTTGCCGCGCAGCGGCGCCTGGCGGACAAGAAGGTTGTCCTCCTCGAGCTCGCGCATGATGACCGAAACGGTTTGGGCCGAAAGTCCGGTCATGCGCGCAATGTCGGACTTCGCCAGGCTGCCGTGCTGACGCACCAGCGACAGCACCAGCCGCTCATTGTGGTCCCGCATGCCGCTCTGGTTGGTGCCGCGGTGAATGCGGCTTTTGGCTGCCTCGGGCGAACCGTGCCTTGGTATGCCGGTCTCCACCCCTTCTCCTCCCGTCGTTTCCCTTAATGCTTTTGGCCAGAATGAGTGACGGACGCCACGCTGTCAATAATAAATAAGAGTGATTTAATTATTGACAGGAACCTCAGTCTGGTATTCTCTTGGGGCAAGCGTCCACGCTGGGAGAAGTCGCTGGATGCTCATGCGATGCCGGTTGGCCGGCATCCGAACTGGTCCCACTGGGAGGAAAATCGTGACCAAGACAGCACTGCTAAGATCCACCGTTTTTGCCGCGGCCGGACTGGGTCTGATGGCATTCACCACGGCTGCGTCCGCCGCCGATGTCGGCGCCTGCCTGATCACCAAGACTGACACCAACCCGTTCTTCGTCAAGATGAAGGAAGGCGCGAGCGCCAAGGCCAAGGAACTCGGCGTCGAACTCAAAGCCTACGCCGGCAAGATCGATGGCGACAGCGAGAGCCAGGTGGCGGCGATCGAAAGCTGCATCGCCGACGGCGCCAAGGGCATCCTGATCACCGCGTCGGATACCAAGGGCATCGTCCCGGCGGTGAAGAAGGCACGTGACGCCGGTCTGCTGGTGATCGCGCTGGACACGCCGCTTGATCCGCTCGACGCCGCCGACGCGACCTTTGCGACCGACAATCTGGAGGCCGGCAAGCTGATTGGTGCCTGGGCCGCAGCGACGCTCGGCGACAAGGCGAAGGATGCCAGGATCGGCTTCCTCGACCTGACGCCCTCGCAGCCGACGGTAGACGTCCTGCGCGACCAGGGCTTCATGATGGGCTACGGTATCGACGTGAAGGACCCCAACAAGATCGGCGATGAGGATGATCCGCGTATCGTCGGTCACGACGTCACCAACGGCAACGAGGAAGGCGGCCGCAAGGCGATGGAGAACCTCCTCCAGAAGGATCCTGGCATCAACGTCATCCACACCATCAACGAGCCGGCAGCCGTCGGCGCCTACCAGGCGCTCAAGGCCGTGGGTCTCGAAGGCAATGTGCTGATCGTGTCGGTCGATGGCGGCTGCCCCGGCGTGAAGTCGGTCGCCGAGGGCGTGATCGGTGCGACCTCACAGCAATATCCGCTGCAGATGGCGGCACTCGGCATCGAAGCGATCGCCGCTTACGCCAAGGACGGGACGAAGCCCAAGCCGACCGAAGGCAAGGATTTCTTCGACACCGGCGTCAACCTCGTGACCGACAAGCCCGCGGAGGGCGTGAAGTCCATCGACACCAAGAAAGGCCTCGCCAAGTGCTGGGGCTGATGCCGGTCTGACAGGCAACAGACCGAAGCGGCCAGGGGCTTGATCCCCGGCCGCTTCGGGTGGACGATGCGGAAATCGCAAGCGCGAACAATTCCGGCGGCAGATCGGGAACGGTTGGAAGGGCGTCGGCGCGTAGCTGAAGCCTCATGGGAGGAAACATGTCTCAGGTTCAGGAATTCGAAAAGGCTCTCGCGAACAGCGAGACAAGCGTTGCTGCTTTTGACGAGCATGGCACGTCGCTCGTCAAGCGCATCCAGCATTTCCTGCATTCCACTCCGGCTGCGGTGCCGCTGATCGTGCTGGTCCTGTCGATCGCTGTCTTTGGCGTCACGATCGGAGGACGGTTCTTTTCGTCCTACACGCTGACGCTGATCCTGCAGCAGATCGCCATCGTCGGTATTCTCGGCGCCGCGCAGACGCTGGTCATCCTGACAGCCGGCATCGACCTGTCAATCGGCGTGATCATGGTGATTTCGGCCGTGATCATGGGCAATTGCGCGGTCACCTATGGCCTGCCGACCTTGCTTGCCGTGGTGATCGGGCTTGCCGCCGGCGCGGCCTGCGGGCTGCTCAACGGGCTGCTGGTCGCCTACATGAAGCTGCCGCCCTTCATCGTCACGCTCGGCACCTGGAACATCGTCATGGCCACGAACTTCATCTATTCGGCCAATGAGACGATCCGTGACGCCGACGTCGACGCCCAGGCCCCGCTGCTGCATCTGTTTGGCCTGAACTTCAAGGTCGGCACGGCGGTGCTGACGTTCGGCGTCATTGCCATGGTCGTGCTGGTGCTGTTCTTGTGGTACGTGCTCAATCACACGGCATGGGGCCGTCATGTCTACGCTGTCGGCGACGATCCGGAGGCAGCGAAGCTGTCGGGCATCCAGACCAAGAAGGTGCTGATCTCGGTCTACACGCTTGCCGGGCTGATCGCCGCTTTCGCTGCCTGGGTCTCCATCGGCCGCAACGGCTCGATCTCGCCGTCCGCTGCCGTCACCGACTACAATTTGCAGGCGATCACCGCGACGGTGATCGGCGGCATTTCCCTCTTCGGCGGGCGCGGCTCTATTCTGGGCACGCTGTTCGGCGCGATGATCGTCGGCGTCGTTTCGATGGGCCTCAACATGCTGGGCGCCGATCCGCAATGGAAAGTGCTGCTCACCGGTGTGCTGATCATCGGCGCCGTGGCGATCGACCAGTGGATCAGAAAGGTTTCGGTGTAACCATGACCCAGGAGCCCATCCTCACCGCGCGCGGCCTCGTCAAGCGCTACGGCCGCGTCACCGCACTGAACAGCTGCGACTTCGATCTCTATCCGGGAGAGATCCTGGCCGTGATCGGCGACAATGGAGCCGGCAAGTCGACGCTGATCAAGGCGATCTCGGGCGCCGTTGTCCCGGACGAGGGGATCATCGAGTTGGACGGCAAGCAGGTGCTCTTCAAGTCGCCCATCGAAGCCCGCGAAGCCGGCATCGAAACCGTCTACCAGAACCTGGCGCTGTCGCCGGCGCTGTCGATCGCCGACAACATGTTCCTCGGTCGCGAGATCCGCAAACCGGGTTTTCTGGGCGACTGGCTGCGCATGCTCGACCGCCCGGCAATGGAAAAGCGCGCCCGCGACAAGCTCACCGAACTTGGCCTGATGACCATCCAGAACATCAGCCAGGCCGTGGAAACGCTCTCGGGCGGCCAACGCCAGGGCGTGGCGGTGGCGCGCGCCGCCGCCTTCGGCTCGAAGATGGTCATCATGGATGAGCCGACGGCGGCGTTAGGCGTCAAGGAGAGCCGCCGCGTGCTCGAACTGATCCTCGACGTGAAGAAGCGCGGCCTGCCGATCGTGCTGATCTCCCACAACATGCCGCATGTCTTCGAGGTGGCCGACCGCATTCACATCCATCGGCTGGGCCGTCGCCTCTGTGTCATCGATCCCAAGCAATATACGATGTCTGACGCCGTCGCCTTCATGACCGGAGCGAAGCTTCCGCCGGAGGCGGCACTGGCGGCCTGATGCATGTCGCCCAAAGCAAGGTGCCTCGCAGAGGCCCAAACGCGACGCACTTTAAGTTGCTAAACTGCCGCAGGGTAAGCTTCCCCGCGGCAATCTAACTCGATTGAACGCTTAACAATATGAGCTAGCATGGGCTGGGAGGAATGGTGAAAGCCGGTATGATCTTGGCAACCGCACAAGAGGCAGCATGACGCACGCGATAACGACCGAAGCTCCCATTCTCGAAAACTCCGATCCCAAGGCGCTTGCCGAGGAAGTCTTGAAGGCCCTCAAATACAGGCTCGGCAAGGGGACCAGCGTCGCGACGCAATATGACTGGCTCACCGCCTCGATCAAGGTCGTGCGCGACCATATCGTCGATCATTGGATGCAGGCGACGCAAGAGGCCTACGCCCATCAGGAAAAGCGCGTCTATTACCTCTCCCTGGAATTCCTCATCGGTCGCCTGATGCGCGACGCCTTCTCCAATCTCGGGCTGATGGACAATATGCGCGAAGCGCTGCGGTCTCTCGGCGTCGACCTTGACCTCATCGCCGCCCTTGAACCAGATGCAGCGCTTGGCAATGGTGGTCTCGGCCGGCTCGCCGCCTGCTTCATGGAAAGCATGGCAACCGTCGGCATCCCCGCGCATGGCTATGGCATTCGCTACGCCAACGGCATGTTTCGTCAGGAAATCCATGACGGCTGGCAGGTTGAGCTGCCCGAGACCTGGCTCGATCACGGCAACCCCTGGGAGTTCGAGCGGCGCGAACGCGCCTTCGAGGTCGGCTTCGGCGGCTCGGTGGATTCGATCACCTCAAAGGACGGCAGGCTTGAGCGCCACGTCTGGAAACCGATCGAACACGTTTTGGCGGTTGCCTACGATACGCCGGTGGTTGGCTGGCGGGCCAACCGCGTCAACACGCTGCGGCTCTGGTCCGGCATGCCGATCGATCCGATACTGCTCGACAAGTTCAACGCCGGCGATCACATCGGTGCGCTCGCCGAAAGCAACAAGGCCGATGCCTTGTCGCGCGTCCTTTACCCTGCTGATTCCCACAAGGCCGGTCAGGAGCTGCGGCTCAGGCAAGAGTATTTCTTTTCTACCGCATCGTTGCAGGACATCATTCAGCGTCATCTCAGCCAGTATGGCGACCTGCAGTCGCTGCCCGACAAAGCGGCGATCCATCTGAACGATACCCATCCGGCCATTGCGGTGGCCGAGCTGCTGCGCCTGTTGATGGATGTCCACGGCATGGATTTCGACCAGGCCTGGAGTATCACCAAGCGGACCTTCGGCTATACCAATCATACGCTGCTCCCCGAAGCGCTCGAAAGCTGGCCGGTGCCGCTGTTCGAGCGGCTGTTGCCGCGCCACATGCAGATCGTCTACGCCATCAACGCCGAAGTGCTGCTGGAGGCGCGCGCCTCCGAGCAGTTTTCTGACGAGCAGATCAGCCAGATCTCGCTGATACAGGAAAACGGCGAGCGCCGGGTGCGCATGGGCAATCTGGCCTTTGTCGGCTCGCACTCGATCAACGGCGTCTCTGCCCTTCACACCGAGCTGATGAAGGAAACGGTGTTTGCCGAGCTCCACCGGCTCTACCCCGACCGCATCAACAACAAGACCAACGGCATCACGCCGCGGCGCTGGCTGATCCAGTGCAATCCCGGTCTCACCGCGCTTACCCGCGAAGCGATCGGCGACCGCTTCCTCGACGATATAGACGCGATCAAGGAGCTCGATGCCTTTGCTGACGACGCCGCCTTCCGCGACAAGTTCGCCGCAGTCAAGCGGGCGAACAAGGCCAAGCTTGCCAATCTCGTCGCCGACCGCCTCGGCATCAGGATTGATCCCTCGGCGTTGTTCGACATCCAGATCAAGCGCATCCACGAATACAAGCGCCAGCTCCTGAATATCCTCGAAACAGTCGCGCTCTACGACCAGATCCGCTCCCATCCCGAGCGCAGTTGGATGCCGCGCGTCAAGTTCTTCGGCGGCAAGGCGGCGCCCAGCTATCACAATGCCAAGCTGATCATCAAGCTCGCCAACGACGTCGCCAAAGTCATCAACCGCGACCCGGCCGTTCGCGGCTTGCTCAAAGTGGTGTTCGTGCCGAACTACAATGTCAGCCTGGCCGAGATCATGATGCCGGCCGCCGATCTTTCGGAGCAGATATCGACCGCCGGGATGGAAGCCTCCGGCACCGGCAACATGAAGTTCGCGCTGAACGGTGCGCTGACCATCGGCACGCTCGACGGCGCCAATGTCGAGATCAAGGAATGCGTCGGCGACGACAACATTTTCATTTTCGGCCTGACCACCGAAGAGGTCGCCGAGCGGCGCAGCAACGGCTACGATCCGCGAACGGTGATCGAAGCCTCTCCCGAACTGGCGCAGGCCGTGGCCGCCGTTTCGACGGGCGTCTTTTCGCCTGACGATCCGGAACGCTATCGCGACCTGATGAACGGCCTCTATCAGAGCGACTGGTTCATGGTCGCTGCGGATTTCGATGCCTACGCGTCAACCCAGCGCGATGTCGACGCCGTCTGGCGCGACAGCCCGGATTGGTACGCCAAGGCAATCCGCAATGTCGCCCGCGTCGGCTGGTTCTCGTCCGATCGCACGATCCGCCAATATGCGAAAGAAATCTGGAACGTGCCCGTCTGATATGATTGCATGAGGCCACGAACAACGTGGTCCGGGGAGGGTCACTGCCTGATGAGGAAGCCGCGCGCGACCGCTGCGACAAGCGGGCCGGATGGACTGGCGTCAGCCGGCGATGTCGCGGCAATTGTCGCCGGCACGCATGGTGATCCTTTCGCTGTCCTCGGTGTGCACGAGGTCGACAAGGGCTTTGTCGCCCGCTGCTTCGTCCCTCATGCCGAGTTCGTCACTGCCTACACGCTGACCGGCAAGAAAGCCGGCGAACTCGCCAGGCGCGACGAAGCCGGCTTCTTCGAGGGCAGCCTGTCGCTCAGAAAGCGACTGCCGCTGCGCTATCACGCACGCAATGCCGGCGGCGACTGGTGGCTGACCGATCCCTATTCGTTCGGTCCGGTGCTGGGTCCGCTGGACGACTATTACATCGCCGAAGGTTCGCACCTCAGACTGTTCGACAAGCTCGGTGCGCATCTCATCGATCACGAGGGTGCGTCCGGCGTGCATTTCGCCGTCTGGGCGCCCAATGCAAGGCGCGTTTCGGTGGTCGGCGACTTCAACGAATGGGACGGGCGCAGGCATACGATGCGCGTCCGCCGCGACACCGGCATCTGGGAGTTGTTCATCCCCGACATCGGCGCCGGACGGCCATACAAATACGAGATCATCGGGCCCGATGGCGTGAGGCTGCCGCTGAAGGCCGATCCGTTCGCTTTCAAGTCCGAACTGCGACCGGCCACCGCTTCGGTGACGGCGCTTCCGCCGGCGCATCAATGGGGTGACGAGGCGCACCGCAATTTCTGGCGCAACGCCGACGCCCGCCGCGAGGCGGTGTCGATCTATGAGGTCCATGCCGGCTCCTGGCAGCTTCACGACGACGGCAGCTTCCTGTCATGGGACGAGCTTGCCGACCGGCTGATCCCGTATGTCGTCGACACGGGTTTCACCCATATCGAATTCATGCCGATCTCCGAACATCCCTATGATCCGTCCTGGGGCTATCAGACGACGGGCCTCTATGCGCCGTCGGCCCGCTTCGGCGATCCGGACGGTTTTGCCCGGTTCGTCGACGGCGCCCACCGCGCCGGCATCGGCGTCATCCTGGACTGGGTGCCGGCGCATTTTCCGGTGGACGCGCATGGCCTGGCCAATTTCGACGGCACCGCGCTCTATGAGCATGCCGACCCGCGCAAGGGCTTCCATCCCGACTGGAACACCGCAATCTACAATTTCGGCCGGCGCGAGGTGGTCTCGTTCCTGGTCAACAATGCGCTGTTCTGGGCCGAAAAATACCATGTCGACGGTTTGCGCGTCGATGCCGTCGCCTCGATGCTCTACCTCGACTATTCGCGCAAGGCCGGCGAATGGATTCCCAACGAAAAAGGCGGGCGCGAAAACCTCGAGGCGGTCAGCTTCCTCCAGAGGATGAACAAGGAAGTCTATGGTCATCATCCGGGTGTGATGACGATCGCCGAGGAATCGACCTCATGGCCAAAAGTTTCGCAGCCGGTGCATGAGGGCGGGCTGGGTTTCGGCTTCAAGTGGAACATGGGCTTCATGCACGACACGCTGGAGTATTTCTCCAAGGAGCCGATTTTTCGCAAGCATCACCACGGCGACATCACCTTCGGCCTGGTCTACGCCTTCTCAGAGAATTTCGTGCTGCCGCTCTCCCATGACGAGGTCGTGCACGGCAAGGGGACGCTGCTTGGCAAGATGGCCGGCGACGACTGGCAGAAATTCGCGACGCTGCGCGCCTACTACGCCTTCATGTGGGGCTACCCCGGCAAGAAGCTGTTGTTCATGGGGCAGGAATTCGCCCAGCGCCGCGAGTGGAGCGAGGCGCGCGCACTCGACTGGAACCTGCTCGATTTCCGGGCCCACCGCGGCGTCCGGCAGACGGTGCGCGATCTCAACTATCTCTACCGCTCACGGCCGGCGTTGCATGCGCGCGATTGCGAACCGGAGGGCTTTTCCTGGCTGATCGTCGACGACAGCGCCAACTCGGTCTTTGCCTGGCTGCGCAGCGCGCCGGGCGGAAACCCGGTCGCCGTCATCTCCAATTTTACGCCGGTGCCGCGCGACAATTACCGCGTGCCGTTGCCAATGGCTGGAAGATGGTGCGAGATCATCAACACGGACGCCTCCGACTATGGCGGTTCCGGCAAGGGCAATGACGGTGCCGTCGAGGCTCGGAAGGAAGCAGGAGGCATCTCGGCGACGATGCTGTTGCCGCCGCTGTCGACGATCATGCTCGAATTTGCTCCGGACTAGGCGATGTCTCGCAGCGCGTAACTTGGGAGGATAAAAATGGTAGAGATGAAACGGACCCAGCCGCTGGCGCGCGATGCCATGGCCTATGTTCTGGCCGGCGGCCGTGGCAGCCGCCTCAAGGAATTGACCGACCGCCGCGCCAAGCCGGCGGTCTATTTCGGCGGCAAGACGCGCATCATCGATTTTGCGCTGTCCAATGCGCTCAATTCCGGTATTCGCCGCCTCGGCGTCGCCACCCAGTACAAGGCGCACTCGCTGATCCGCCACCTGCAGCGCGGCTGGAACTTCCTGCGGCCCGAGCGTAACGAGAGCTTCGACATCCTGCCGGCCAGCCAGCGCGTATCGGAAACGCAATGGTATGAGGGGACCGCCGATGCCGTCTACCAGAACATCGACATCATCGAGGCCTACGGGCCCGAATACATGGTCATCCTGGCCGGCGACCACGTCTACAAGATGGACTATGAGCTGATGCTTCGCCAGCATGTCGACGCCGGCGCCGACGTCACCGTCGGCTGCCTCGAAGTGCCGCGCATGGAGGCGACCGGCTTCGGCGTCATGCACGTCGACAAGAAGGACACCATCATCTCCTTCATCGAGAAACCCGCCGATCCGCCCGGCATTCCCGACAAGCCGGATTTTGCCCTGGCGTCGATGGGCATCTACGTGTTCAAGACCAAGTTCCTGATGGAGCAGCTGCGCCGCGACGCGGCCGAACCGGGCTCAAGCCGCGACTTCGGCAAGGACATCATTCCCTATGTCGTCGAGCACGGCAAGGCGATCGCCCATCGCTTCGCCAAATCCTGCGTGCGCTCGACTGCCGAGAACGAAGCCTACTGGCGCGATGTCGGGACCGTCGACGCCTATTGGGAAGCCAATATCGACCTCACCGACATCACGCCCGAGCTCGACCTCTACGACCGCGACTGGCCGATCTGGACCTATGCCGAGCTGAAGCCGCCGGCAAAGTTCGTGCATGACGAAGATGGTCGCCGTGGCTCGGCGGTATCCTCGCTGGTCTCGGGCGATTGCATCGTCTCAGGCGCGTCGCTGAAGCGAAGCCTGATCTTCACCGGCGCGCGCATCAACTCCTATTCGACGCTTGAGGACGTGGTCATGCTGCCCGACTGCCAGGTCGGCCGCAGCGCGAGATTGAAGCGCGTGGTGATCGATCATGGCGTCAGGATTCCCGAAGGGCTCGTGGTCGGCGAGGATCCCGTCCTCGACGCCAAGCGCTTCCGCGTTTCCGAAAAGGGCATCTGCCTCGTCACGCAGGCCATGATCGACAAACTGGGGCTGTCGTGAATGCAGGTCCTGTCGGTCACGCCCGAAATATTCCCTCTGATCAAGACTGGCGGGCTTGCCGACGTGACCGGCGCGTTGCCCATCGCGCTCGCCGGCAAGGGCGTGGCGATGCGCACGCTTGTTCCCGGCTATGCCCAGATCATGGATGCCTTCAAGAAGAAAAAACCCGTTCACCACTATCCGCTGCTGCAAGGCGGCAAGGCTTCGGTCCACGCCGTCCAGATCGCCGGGCTCGACCTGTTCGTGCTCGACGCGCCGCATCTGTTCGATCGCCCCGGCGGCCCCTATGGCAATGCCACCGGCGCCGACTGGCCGGACAATTGGCGGCGTTTCGCGGCCCTGAGCCAGGTTGGCGGCGACATCGCCGGCGGCGCCGTCTCGGGCTACCAGCCGGACATCGTCCATGCCCATGACTGGCAATCGGCGATGACGCTTGCGTATATGCGCTACGGCAAGGCGGTCGGCACGCCGTCTATGATCACCGTCCACAATCTCGCTTTCCAGGGCCAGTTCGGCGCCGGCATCTTTGGCGAACTTGGCCTGCCGGCGGCGGCCATGGCGCTCGACGGCGTCGAATATTATGGCGGCGTCGGTTTCCTCAAGGCTGGCCTGCAGGCCGCCTGGGCCATCACCACAGTCAGCCCGACCTATGCGCAGGAGATCCGCTCGCCGGAATTCGGCATGGGGCTCGATGGCCTCATCAACATGCGGTCCGTCGATCTCTATGGCATCGTCAACGGCATCGACACCGAGATATGGAACCCTGAAACCGACAAGCATCTGGTTTCGAGCTACACGGCCAGGACATTGAAGGCGCGGCACCCCAACCGGACCGCCGTCGAGGATCGTTTCAACCTTGACCGCGACGACAGTCCGATCGTCTGCGTGATCAGCCGGCTCACCTGGCAGAAGGGAATGGACATACTGGCAACGGTCGTCGACGGGATTGTTGCGAGGGGTGCCCGCCTGGCGATCCTGGGGTCCGGCGACGCCGGCCTCGAAGGCGCGCTGCTGGCCGCCGCTGCCCGCCATCGCGGTCGCATCGGCGTCGTCGTCGGTTATGACGAGGCGCTTTCCCACACCATGCAGGGCGGCTGTGACGCAATCATCATACCGTCGCGCTTCGAGCCTTGCGGACTGACGCAGCTTTACGGCCTGCGCTATGGCTGCGTGCCGGTCGTCGCCCGCACCGGCGGTCTTGCCGACACCGTCATCGACGCCAATGAAGCGGCGGTTTCGGCAGGTGTGGCGACCGGCTTCCAGTTCGCACCCGCCGATGCCGGCGCCTTGCTGCACGCCATCCGCCGGCTGGTCGCGGCGCACGCCAACCCTGCGATCTGGACGTCGATGCAGCGGCAAGGCATGAAGGCGGATGTCTCGTGGGATAAAAGCGCAGAAAAATACCTCGAACTCTATCGCTTGCTGCTTTCGAAAAGGGCTTGACGCATGATACGCACCGTCGCCACCAAACCTTATCTCGACCAGAAGCCCGGTACGTCCGGGCTGCGCAAGAAAGTGCCGGTGTTCCAGCAGGAGCACTATGCCGAGAACTTCATCCAGTCGATTTTCGATGCGCTGGACGGGTTCGAGGGCAAGACGCTGGTGATCGGCGGCGACGGCCGCTTTTACAACCGCGAGGTCATCCAGAAGGCCATCGCCATGGCCGCGGCAAACGGTTTCGGCAAGGTGATGGTCGGGCAGGGCGGCATCCTGTCGACGCCGGCCGCTTCCAACATCATTCGCAAATACAACACCTTCGGCGGCATCATCCTGTCGGCCAGCCACAATCCGGGCGGCCCGCACGAGGATTTCGGCATCAAATACAATGCCGGCAATGGCGGCCCGGCACCGGAAAAGCTGACCGACGCGATCTTCGCCAAGACCAAGATGATTTCGAGCTTCAAGACCGCCGATATCGGCACGGTCGACCTCGACACGATCGGTACCGTCGAGGCGGGCGGCATGACCGTCGAGGTGATCGACCCGGTCGCCGACTATGCCGAGCTGATGGAAAATCTGTTCGATTTCGATGCGCTGCGTGGGCTGTTCAAGTCAGGCTTCCGCATGCGCTTCGACGCCATGCATGCCGTGACCGGTCCCTATGCCAAGGAGATCCTGGAAAACCGGCTCGGCGCGCCGAAAGGCACCGCCCGCAACTTCGTTCCCCTGCCGGATTTCGGCGGCCACCACCCAGACCCGAACCTGGTCCACGCAAAGCACCTCTATGACGAGATGATGGGACCGGATGCGCCGGATTTCGGCGCCGCTTCCGACGGCGACGGCGACCGCAACCTGATCATCGGCAAGGGCATTTTCGTCACCCCGTCGGATTCGGTGGCTATGCTCGCCGCCAATGCTCATCTGGCGCCGGGCTACAAGGCCGGCCTGAAAGGCATCGCCCGCTCGATGCCGACCAGCGGTGCAGCCGACCGCGTCGCCGAAAAGCTCGGCATCGGCATCTATGAAACGCCGACCGGCTGGAAATTCTTTGGCAATCTGCTCGATGCCGACATGGCGACGATCTGCGGCGAGGAAAGTGCCGGAACCGGTTCCAACCATGTCCGCGAAAAGGACGGGCTGTGGGCCGTGCTTTTGTGGCTCAATATCCTCGCTGCCCGCGGCGAAAGCGCCAGGCAGATCGTCACCGAGCACTGGGCCGCCTATGGCCGCAATTACTACTCACGCCATGACTACGAGGAGGTCGAGACCGACCGCGCCAATGCGCTGGTCGACCAATTGCGGGCCAGGCTCGCTTCCTTGCCCGGCACCAGCGTGCGCGGCATGAAGATCGCCAGCGCCGACGATTTCGCCTATCACGACCCGGTCGACGGCTCGATAGCCAGGAACCAGGGCATCAGGGTGCTGTTCGAAGGCGGATCGCGCGTCGTCTTCCGTCTCTCCGGCACCGGTACCTCGGGGGCGACGCTGCGCGTCTATATCGAGCGCTACGAGCCGGACAAGTCCAGGCACGATCTCGACACGCAGGAGGCGCTTGCCGACCTGATTGCGGCAGCCGAAGATATCGCCGGGATTCGCAGCCATACCGGCCGCGCCAAGCCGAGCGTGATTACTTGAGTTTGGTTGACAGCCGGCCGTCTGAGTTCGGCCTGCGTTGCGAGGCTCCCCCTTCTCCCCTTGTGGGAGAAGGTGGCCGAGCGAAGCTCGGTCGGATGAGGGGTGTTCCAGCTTGGCGCACACCTTTGCTCAAATCGCCCATGCCTCGTTTCTTCCAGCACCCCTCATCCGTCTCGGCGCTGCGCGCCGATCCACCTTCTCCCACAAGGGGAGAAGGGGTCGCCGTATGAACTCACTCGGTGCCACCGTCACCCGCGGCGGTATCCGCTTTGCCGCATGGTCGTCCGCGGCCAGCCGGCTCTGGGTCTCGATCTTCGATGAGCAGGGAGAGGGGGAGATCGACCGGCTCGAACTCCAGCCGGAAGGCGAGGGCGTTCACGCGCTTTTCGTTGCCGGCCTCGCCGCCGGCACCCGATACGGATTTCGCGCCGATGGCGATTATACGCCCGAGAACGGGCTTTGGTTCGATCCCGACAAGCTGCTGGTCGACCCCTATGCCGTCGAAATCGACAGGTCTTATGTCTATGACGTCAGGCTCGCCGCGCGCCGGGGCGAGGGCACGGACACTGCGCCGCTGCTGCCGAAGGCGATTACCGCCACCCTGCCGCGGCCGGTGCCCGTCTTGCCGCCGCTGTTCCAGCCCGGTGGCCTGATCTATGAAGTGCCGGTGCGCGCCTTCACCATGCTGCATCCGGACATCCCGAAGCCCCAGCGCGGGACGGTTGCAGCCCTTGCCCATCCGGCTATCGTCGAGCACCTGAAAAAGCTCGGGGTCGGGGCGGTCGAACTGATGCCGGTGACGGCATCGATCGACGAGCGGCATTTGCCGCCGCTCGGGCTGCGCAATGCCTGGGGCTACAATCCCGTGACCTTCATGGCGCTCGATCCGCGTCTGGCGCCCGGCGGTCTCGCGGAATTGCGGCAGACGGTTGCCACGCTGCGTGGGGCCGGCATCGGCGTCATCCTCGATCTTGTCTTCAACCACACCGGCGAAAGCGACAGGCTCGGGCCGACGCTGTCGCTGCGCGGCCTCGACAGCCGCGCCTACTACCGGCATCGGCCGGACGGCAGCTTGATCAACGACACCGGCACCGGCAACACCGTCGCTTGTGATCATCCGGTCGTCAGGGAAATGGTCCTCGACACGCTTCGTCACTTTGTCCGCCATGCCGGCGTCGATGGTTTCCGCTTCGATCTGGCGCCCATTCTGGGGCGGGTCGATGGCGCGTTCGACGCCGCTGCGCCACTGCTCATGGCTATTCGGGATGATCCGCTCCTTGGCGACCGGGTGCTCATCGCCGAGCCATGGGATATCGGCTCGGACGGCTATCAGCTTGGCAATTTTCCGCCGCGCTTCCTCGAATGGAACGACAGATATCGCGACGACATCCGCCGGTTCTGGCGCGGCGACAGCGGGATGGTCGGCCCGCTCGCCACCCGGCTTGCCGGCTCGTCCGACGTCTTTGCCAAGCCAAGCCAGCAGACGAGCCGCAGCGTCAATTTCATCGCCGCGCATGACGGCATGACGCTGGCCGACATTGTTGCCTACGAGCACAAGCACAATGAGGCCAATGGCGAGCAGAACCGCGATGGCCACGACGACAATCTGTCCTGGAACAATGGCGTCGAGGGCGAGACCGGCGACCGGGCGATCGTTACGGCACGTTTCGATGACCGATGTGCGCTTCTGGCCACGCTGTTTGCCTCACGCGGCACGATCATGCTGACCGCCGGAGACGAATTCGGCCGCACCCAGAAAGGCAACAACAACGCCTATGCGCAGGACAACGAGATCACCTGGCTCGACTGGTCCGGGCGCGATCGGGCGCTGGAACAATACGCCGTTTTGCTCGCCGCGATGCGTCGTTGCGTGCCGGCGCTTTCCGACACGCGCTTCCTGACTGGAGAGCCGCCGCCCGGATCAGAACAACCGGACGCGGTCTGGCTCACTGAAACCGGCACGCCGCTCGACAAGGCAGGCTGGCACGATCCGGCGCGGTACCGCCTGGTCATGATGCTCGGCACCGATGATCGCCGCCTTGCCGTTGTCATCAATGGCGATCGCCGGGCATGTATGTTCACGCTGCCGGAGCGCGACGGATTTCGCTGGCAGCCAGCCATCGAAGCATCGGACGGCGCAGCCGGAATTTCACGGCCGGTGCCGGGGCGAACGGTGATTTTCATGATCGAACACGAAGCCGCGCAGGCTCAGATAAAGGAGAACCCGAGTGGCAAGTGACCACGCCGAGTGGTGGCGCGGCTGCGTCATCTACCAGATCTACCCGCGCTCCTTCCGGGACACGACGGGGGACGGCAGTGGCGATCTGCGTGGTATCACATCGAGGCTGGCGCATGTCGCATCGCTTGGCGCTGACGCCGTCTGGCTGTCGCCGTTCTTCAAGTCGCCGATGGCCGATATGGGCTACGACGTATCCGACTATACAGCCGTCGATCCGATGTTCGGCACAGCAGAGGATTTCGACGCAGTGGTCGCCGAGGCGCACCGTCTCGGTCTGAAAGTCATTATCGACCAGGTTCTGTCGCATTCGTCCGACCGGCACGAATGGTTCATCGAAAGCCGTACGAGCCGCGATAACCCCAGGGCGGATTGGTATGTCTGGGCCGATCCGAGGCCCGACGGCACCGCGCCCAACAATTGGCTGTCGGTCTTCGGCGGCCCAGCCTGGGAGTGGGACGCGACCCGCAGGCAATATTACATGCACAATTTCCTCGCCTCGCAGCCGGACCTCAATTTCCACAATCCGGAGGTTCAGGACGCCCTGCTGGAAACGGTGCGGTTTTGGCTGGAGCGCGGCGTCGACGGGTTTCGCCTCGATACGGTCAACTACTATGTCCATGACCGCTGGCTGCGCAGCAACCCGCCCCTGGCGTCAAGCGTCGCAGGCACCAACACCGAAACCAATCCGTACCTCTATCAGGAGCATTTGTTTGACAAGACGCAGCCCGAAAACCTGGCTTTCCTCAAGCGGTTTCGGGCGCTGCTCGACGAATATGAGGGCCGCGCCGCTGTCGGCGAGGTCGGCGACGAAGCCCGTTCGTTGCAGACGCTCGCCGCCTACACCGGCGGCGGCGACAAGCTCGACATGTGCTACACTTTCGACCTGCTCGGTCCGCAATTCTCGGCAGCACACGTGCGTGGATGCGTCGAAGCGTTCGAGAGTGCTGTCTCCGACGGCTGGGTCTGCTGGGCGTTTTCCAACCACGATGTCGTTCGCCATGTGACACGATGGACAAGGCCCGGCGGCGATCCGGAAAGGACGGCGAAGTTCTCCATCGCGCTGCTGTCATGTCTGCGTGGATCGATCTGCCTTTATCAGGGTGAGGAACTCGGGCTGGAGGAGGCGGAATTGGCGTTCGAGGATCTGCGCGATCCTTATGGCATCCGCTTCTGGCCGGGGTTCAAGGGCAGGGATGGCTGCCGCACGCCGATGGTGTGGGAGAAAGGCGCAGACAATGCCGGTTTTTCAATCGGCAGGCCGTGGCTTCCAATCCCGGAAATCCATCGCGCCCGCGCGGTCGATATCCAGAACGGCGAGGAAAAGTCAGTTCTGGCCAGCTATCGGGCGATGCTGGCGTTGCGCAAGCGGCATGCGGCGCTGGTACAAGGTTCGATCCGCTTTCTCGATGCCGAGGGCGAAGTGCTTGCCTTCATTCGCGAAGGCGGCGGCGAGAAGCTGCTGTGCGTTTTCAACTTCGCCGAGGAGCCAGCCAACTGGCCGTTGCCGCAGGGTATCGATGTCGCAGAGACGATCGACCTTGGCGCTGATGCCGCCTTGCAGGAAAAGATTCTGTCTCTGCCGCCGTTGGGCTGCTTTCTCGGACGAGCCGGCTGATCTCTCCAGCTCACTGAACAAGCACAGAGCGCCCGCAAGTCGCGCCCATGACCCGGACATCGGCCTCGCCGACGCGCACGCCCAGCGCCCCAAGCACGTTGTGAACCAATTCGTCGACCGGCGCCGTCACGCCGTTCAGCGGCGCCACCACTGCCGGCTTCACGGTTCCGAGCAAGGCGGTTACATCAAGCCCGAGGCCCAGCGCACTGACCGAAAGGGACAAATTGTTGACCAGCGACGTGGTGAGAGATTGCGTCAGGTTCTTCGTCGAGGCGTTCTTTATCGTCTTGCTTGGGATGTCGGTGCTGTTGAAGGTCAAGATCGTCGGATGGTTGTTGGCGATCTCAACGGCTGCAGAACCATTCACGCCGATCAGATTGAGGGTGAGAAACAGAAGCTTCACGCTGACCTGCGCGATTTCGGCATTTTGAAACGACTGTGGGTTGCTAAAATCGGCGAAGGCTGAGGGGCTGTTATCGGCATCGCTGGCGCCAAGGTGCAGCGAGGCAAGGCCCGGACGTGCGGCAATGGTAACTTTCAAACTGTCGGGGTGCCCCGTCGGGCAGCTGATGTCGGTCAGCTTGGCCTCGGCAGAGGCCACCTCGACATGCAGCGGCAGTTTGACGGCAAGCAGGCTGATGCCGCCACCGAGAGTCGCATTGCTGCCGCCGACGGACGCCACCAGCTTGATCCGCGTCTGCGCCGTACGCACCACAGCACCCTTCTCGCCGATTGTCAGCCATGGCGAGAATTGTGCAGGTTCGCCGATCGCAATGGCAAGCGTGGTGGAGGCAAGCCCCGGAATGGTGGCTCCGAGATTGAGCTCGACCTGCTTCGAGCCGTTGGCCAGTGCAGCAGCGGTGGTCAGCATGCCCATGGCGCTGGCGTCGACCGAAAAACCGGGCGATTTTTGCCCGAGGCCCAACTGGCCCATTGATCCAAGATCGACAAGATGATTGAGCGGTATCTTGACCGTGCTGGTGGTCCTTGACGCGATTGTCTGCAAAGCAAGCTTGCTGGTGCTGCCAACGGGTGAAACATTGGCCATGGCGGTCGCAATCTGGCCCACAGTCGCTTTCGAAGCCAGCACCTCCGAATAGCTGACACCTGTCAGCTGCATCTCAACGGCAAGGGCATCGATGAACGAAAGCAGGTTCACGTCGGCAGCGATCAGAGCGTTGTAGTCCATGACGCTGAGCGCGATGTTGCCGCCCAGGAACTTGTTGAGAAGAGCGTTGAGGGTGCCGCCATTGACGCTGAGAAGCCTTGACCCGACCGAGAACATCGCCTGCGGCGCTATGCTGGCCACGGCTTGGGTGCCGATCACCGGCGTAGGGATAAGCGAACTCGCGAAATAGCGCGCAGGAACATTTTTTAGCGTGACATGGACGGCGTTGTAGGGCGTTTTGCCGGCCTCGAAGCGCTTGTCGACGCCGAGCGACGACTCTGCTGAATATCGGCCGGGGGTGACCGACACGACAGTCTTTCCGAGGGCAGGGGTGATCGTCTGCCCTGCCTTCTGAACAACGATACCCGGCATTCCGTTGTCGCCCAGCGTGGTCACCACCGCGGCGTCAATGTTGTTGATGTTGGAGGCGGCGGTGATTGCCGCCAGATCGACCAGCGACTGAGCCTCCCGGCGCTCCACATAGATCGAGCCTTCATCGATGGCGAAGGCGGCCAGCGCGAGCGCGAACGGTGCGCACAGCGCCGTCATGACGGCGAAGTTCGCCGTCAGGTCGCTAAGCATCGAGCGGGCGACCCGGCCGATCCTGCCCGCCAAAGTTTGCGACATTCAGATGCCCCAACCCGGATTGTCGACTGGCGTGAGATCGTGGTGCCAGGCATTGGCAGTGCCGGGAACAGATTCCAGACCGGCAGGTTGCGGGCATCATATTGGATGGACACGACGAACTGGTTTCCGTCGGCCGTGCTGTCCTTGGCCTGGTAAGTCAGCTTGTCGGAATCGACGAATGGATATCCCGCGGCATTGGTGGTGACGAAACTGGTCACCAGCGCCTGGCGCTCAACTTCGTTCAGCGCGGCAATCGCCGTGCGTGCGACGTCCGCTGCAATCTGCTGCACGGAGTGACTGGCGCCAAAATAGATGCCATATGCAACCATACCGAGCAGGAGCAAGATGAAAAAGGGCGCAAGCAGTGCGAATTCGATCGCGGACGTTCCGGACGGTTCTCGAAACTGGTGTAATTTGCGTTTTACCTGACGCGTATTGCGCCGCTTTTTAGCTATTGTCCCAGTTTCCGCGCTGTTCATGTCCGTCGCCCATCAAGACATACCGAAGCCCGCAAAAGATGTAACCCGTGGTTGCTTAAAGGCGGCTTAAGACATTGTGGCAAAGTGGAATCGACGACAGATTTCCTGCCGGAGGCGAATGCTTGAAGCGGTTCTTCCGCCAAGTCGTGGAATTCATCAGCCGACGCAGCGCCCCGCTTCGACGCCCGACTTCTTCAACAAAAGCGGCGCAACCTGCTCGTTGCAGAGAAAGCGCCGTCGATCCCATCGACCACAACCTAGGATTTAGTTAGTAAGGGACCCCATTGACTTGCATCAATATCATGCGATCCGCTGAAGGCTATTGCCCAGTCCCCAGTCCAAACTTCCCACGAGGTGCAAGGGTTTTCGCGCAATGTGTAGGATCTGACGTGCGGGTTGTGTCAAATTGCTGCCGCGGCCAATCCTTGGATGACATCTTGCTGCGCTGATCAGAATCTCTATGTGGCAAAGAACAGGGGGCGCGACTGCATCGTCGCAACCACCGGGTTCGGACCGGTATTCGCATGATCGTGACTGGCACGATGGCTCTACCTATCCAAACCCGGATCGGGATTAGAGAGAGGATGAACGCATCGACGTTCTCTGCTGCCTGCGGTTACGCTCTCGTATTCGCAGACAGGCCGCAGATTGAACGGGTGGCTTGCATGGCGCATCATGTGAGACTAACTATTGCCTCACATGGAATGGAGAGTGATATGCTAGCGCTCGGAAATGTCGCCGACGTGTTGGGGCTGCCCGCTAAAGAGGTGGCGGCGCGGTCGCCTTTCGGGCTGATCTCCCGGATCGAGGATGGACTTCCGATTGGCGCACTTGAGCGCGTTGCGCATCTTCTGGCGCCTGGCGATGCTCAGTTCAAATACCGGCTGATCCCCAAGGCGACCTACGAGCGGCGCAAGGCGGTACATCGCCTCTCGTCGGACGAGGGCACGCGATTGGCCCGCGTCGCGCGCGTCTGGGGCCTTGCTGTCGATGTCTGGCAGAACGAGGAGGAAGCGCGCGATTTCCTGTTTCGGCCGCACCCGATGATTGAGGACAAGCGACCGATCGACGTCGTTATCATGAGCGAGTTTGGTGCCGAATTGGTGGTCGATATTCTCGCAGGTCTGAAGTACGGCAGTGCTGCGTGACGGCGCAGACTCTCGATCGCACTCTATCGTCCTTTCGTATCGGCGATCCGGCCGGCACCTACCCGATCTTCGATGCGACCGGCTCGACAATCGCGCCAGGGCGGTGGAACACGCCCGGAAGTCCTATCATCTACACCAGCGAGCACTATTCGACGGCCCTGTTGGAAAAGCTGGTGCATGGCAGCGGCCGACTGCCGCCCAACCAGCACTACATCGAAATCACAATCTCGCGCGGACTGAGTTACGAGGTCTTTTCCCACCCGTCACTGCCCGGCTGGGACACGATGCCGGCGATGGTGAGCCAGGGATTCGGCGAAACCTGGTGTTTAGAACGGCGCAGCGCCATCCTGCTGGTGCCGAGTGTCGTGGCGCGTCTCGATTGCAATGTGCTGATCAATCCGGCGCATCCGGAGTTTTCAAAGATCCACACAGGCCTGCACCAGCCGGTCTACTGGGACCGGCGGCTGTTTGGCGCGTAACGGGGAGGGGCTTTCTCAAGAGGCCTTGGTGAGATTCACCGGTCACGTCGGCGCTGGTATCTGCGAGTCATCGCTCGGCCGAGGCGTGGCCGAGCTGCTTTTGCGTAGCTGGAAGGCTCGGTCCACGGGCTCGACTGCTGTTTTGCCGATCGCGCAGTGGCTGTCGCTGCGCCTTACTTAGGGTGACCTCACGAGTCTGTTGAAATAAAAAATCACCACGTTACTGTTTGCCCACCAGCCGCCGGAAAGGGAACCGGCGGCGCGCTCAAAGGGGCCAGCTAATCGGCTTCGGGGCGTCAACACTCAAGAGGCGCAGCTGAACGGCCGCCTCGACAGGGAGAACTTGATGCTGAAAAACATGCTGAAGGCGACGGTGTTCGCCACAACCATGGCTTTGGCCGCCGGCACGTTCTACACGCCAGCCTTCGCCGAGGTCGTCTACAACCGCGGCACCGCCGCCGAATCGGAGTCGCTCGACCCGCACAAGACCTCGACAATATACGAAGCCGCTGTATTGCGTGACCTGTTCCAGGGGCTGGTCATGCAAGACCAGAAGGCGAACGTCATTCCGGGCGCCGCCGAAAGCTGGACTGTATCGGACGACGGCACCGTCTACACCTTCAAGCTGCGCAAGGACGGTGTCTGGTCGGATGGTAGCCCGGTCACGGCAGATGACTTCGTCTACGCGTTTCATCGGCTGGAAGATCCGGCCACCGGCGCCGAATATGCTTCGATGCTCTATCCCGTGAAGAACGCCGAGGAGGTGAACACCAAGAAGGCGAAGCCGGAGGAGATGGGCGTCAAGGCAATCGACGCAAATACTCTGGAAGTGACGCTGAAGGCGCCCACGCCCTATTTCCTTGAAATGCTGACCCACCAGGCGACTTATCCGGTCAGCAAGGCGTCCATTGACAAGCTCGGCGCCGATTGGATCAAGCCGGGCAATCTGGTCTCCAACGGCCCCTTTACCCTGGCGGAGTGGGTTCCCAACGACCACATCAAACTGGTCAAGAATCCGAAATTCTGGGATGCTGCGAGCGTCAAGCTCGACGTCGTCAACTACATCCCGACCGAAGATCGTTCGTCGGCGATAAAGCGCTTCGAGGCCGGCGAACTCGACAGCTACGACGACCTCCCGACCGAGCAGCTCGCCGATCTCAAGGCCAAGTTTGGCGATCAGATTCGCGTTGGACCTTACCTCGGCACCTACTATTTTTCGATCAAGACCGACAAGGCTCCGTGGGACAACGTCGAACTGCGCAATGCCATCTCCATGGCAGTCGACCGCGATTTCCTTGCCGAAAAGGTCTGGCAGAACTCAATGCTGCCCGGCTATTCGATGGTGCCTCCGGGCATTGAGGGCTATACGCCGGCAATGGCCAAATACGCGGACATGTCGCAGATCGACCGCGAGGATGAGGCCAAGAAGGTACTCGAGAAGCTTGGCTATACGCCCGAGAAACCGCTGAAGATGGAAATCCGCTACAACACGTCGGAAAACCACAAGAACACTGCAGTCGCCATCCAGGAGCAGTTGAAGCCGCTCGGCGTCGAAATCACGCTGCTCAACACCGACACCAAGACCCACTACTCCTTCCTTGAGCAGAAGGGCGACTACGACGTGGCGCGTGCCGGCTGGATTGCGGATTACAAGGATCCGGAAACCTTCCTCGGCATCTCCCGCAAGGCAAGCGGCAACAACTATTCGGGCTACAACAGCCCGGAATTCGAGAAGGCCATGGACGAGGCGGCCGCCGCCGGCGGCAAGCCCGAAGAGCGCATGAAAGAACTCGCCGAGGCTGAGCGCATCCTCGTCGATGACGTCGGCAACATCCCGCTTCTCTACTATAGCTACAAGGATATCGTTTCTCCGAAGCTTCATGGCTTCGAGGACAACGTCATGGATGTGCATCCGTCCCGCTTCATCTCCAAGGACTGATCTCCTTGGCCGGGCTGCCGCTCCTTACAGCGCCGCGCGTCCTTTGGGGCGCGCATAGGGCGCTGTAACGCCTTGATTTTGCACGTGATCCTCTCCGGACCTTCGGCTCGGGTCATGCGTTACGGGCGGCGGTCCCGGTTTGCTAGCAAAGCGGGGAACCGATGCTGCGTTACGTATTCCGGCGGCTTCTGACCGCCATTCCGACGCTGTTGGTCATCGTGACGATGGCGTTCTTCCTGATACGCGTCGCGCCTGGCGGCCCGTTCAATCAGGAGCGGGGCCTGAGCCCCGAGATCAAGGCCAATCTCGAAGCGCAGTTCGGTCTCAATGACCCGCTCTGGCTGCAATATGTCCACTATCTCGGCAATCTGCTGCGCGGCAATTTCGGTCCGAGCTACAACATGCCGGATTTCACTGTCGGCGAATTGTTTGCCAGGGGCCTGCCCGTTTCGATCCAGATCGGCGCCTCGGCCCTGATCCTGGCGCTGCTGCTCGGCGGCCTCCTCGGCACCATTGCCGCGCTCAACCAGAACAAGCTTGCCGACTATTCGGTGATCGCTCTGGCGACCGCCGGCAGCACCATTCCGACCTTCGTCATCGCGCCGGTTATCCAGCTTCTGTTCGGTCTGACCTGGAAACTGCTGCCGATCGGCGGCTGGGGCGATGGCGCCCTGCTCAACAAGATCGGCCCTGTGCTGACCCTCGCCTTGCCGCAGATCGCCATCGTCGCCCGCCTGATGCGCGGCTCGATGATCGAATCATTGCGCTCGCACCACATTCGCACCGCACGTGCGCTCGGCCTGTCGGACTGGTCGGTGGTCGTCAAGCATGCGCTGCGCGGTGCCATATTGCCGATCGTCTCCTTCACCGGCCCGGCGGCGGCGGCACTGCTCACCGGCTCGATCATCGTCGAGACGATCTTTTCCATTCCCGGCATCGGCCGCTATTTCGTCGAGGCCGCGCTCAACCGTGACTACACGCTGGTCATGGGCACCGTGGTGGTCATCGCGCTGTTCACCATCGTCTTCAACCTGATCGTCGACGTCATGTATGCCTTCGTCGATCCGAGGGTGCGCTATGACTGACATCGCAGCCACCGCTCCGGCCATCGTCGGCCGTTCCCTGTGGGGCGATGCCTGGGCGCGCCTCAAGGCCAACCGCGCCGCCATGTTCAGCCTGTATTATCTTGCCTTCATCGCGATCCTCAGCGTGTTCGGACCCTCTTTGGTGCCGCATCGATACACCACCATCTACGCCGACTATGTGCGCATGCCGCCGAGCTTGTCGGCCTATCCGAAGCCCGACAAGATAGAAACCGCGCTCAACGAGGCGATCAAGCGCATGCGGGTCGACATCAAGCAGTGGCGGCAGGAAGACAATCGCATCTTCGTCACCGTCACATCGCGCAAGCCGATCGACGACCGCAATGTCCGCTACCTCGACCGTTCCGATGCCTTCGACAACACCAAGATAGAGAGCAAATCGGCTGACGGCCTTGAAGCGGTGATGAGCGCTTCAATCAGGCAGCAATATTTCCTGTTCGGCACCGACAATACTGGCCGCGATCTCCTGTCGCGGACGCTGATGGCCGGGCGCATCTCGCTGGCCATCGGCCTGCTCGCCGGGGTCGTTGCGGGCGTCATCGGCGTGCTCTACGGCGCTGCGTCCGGCCTTGCCGGCGGCAGGATAGACGAGGTGATGATGCGCATTGTCGATGTGCTCTATTCGCTGCCGTTCATTTTCTTCGTCATTATGCTGGTGGTGTTCTTCGGCCGGAATTTCGTGCTGATGTTCCTGGCGGTCGGCGCCGTGCTGTGGCTCGACATGGCGCGCATCGTGCGCGGACAGGCGCTGTCGATCCGGCGGCAGGAATATGTCCAGGCGGCGGAGGCGATGGGCATAGGCCAGCGCGGCATTCTGATCCGCCACGTCATTCCCAACCTGCTTGGCCCAGTGGTCATCTATATGACGCTGCTGGTGCCGCAGGTCATCATCCTGGAGAGTTTTCTGTCGTTCCTCGGGCTCGGCGTGCAGGAACCGATGACCAGCTGGGGCGTGCTGATCTCGACCGGCGCCAAGAACATCGGCACCGCCAACTGGCTGCTTTTGTTCCCAGCATTTTTCCTTGTCTCGACGCTGTTCGCTCTGAATTTCGTCGGCGACGGCCTGCGCGACGCGCTCGACCCGAGGGACCGTTGAGATGATCGCTTCCGAAACAATCCTCAGCGTCAAGGACCTTCGCGTCCGCTTCCGCACGCTTGACGGCGTGGTCGAGGCGGTCAAGGGCATCAACATCCACGTCAATGCAGGCGAAACCGTTGCCGTGGTCGGCGAATCCGGTTCCGGCAAAAGCCAGACGATGATGGCGGCGATGAGCCTGCTGGCCTCGAACGGCGAGGCGACGGGCGTCGTCGACTATCGCGGCCGCAACCTTTTGGCCCTGCACAAGTCCGAGCTCAACCAAGTCCGCGGCCGCAAGATCAGCATGATCTTCCAGGAGCCGATGACCTCGCTCGATCCGCTCTATTCGATCGGCAACCAGCTGATCGAACCGATCCGCCGGCATCGTAGGCTTGGCGCGGCGCAAGCACGCGAAGAGGCGCTCAAGCTCTTGCGGCTGGTCCATATTCCCGATCCCGAGCGGCGGATGAAATCCTATCCGCACGAATTGTCGGGTGGCCAGCGACAGCGGGTCATGATCGCCATGGCGCTGGCCAACGATCCCGACATACTGATCGCAGACGAACCGACGACCGCGCTCGACGTGACCATCCAGGCGCAGATCCTCATGCTGCTCGCCGAACTGCAGCGCAAGCTTGGCATGGCGATCGTCTTCATCACCCACGATCTCGGCATTGTCCGGCGCTTTGCCGACCGGGTTTATGTCATGCGCTACGGCGAAGTCGTCGAGGAGGGCGAGGCGGAAGCGATCTTCGTCAATCCGCAGCATGCCTATACCAAGATGCTGTTGGCCGCCGAGCCGACCGGAACCAAGGCGCCGCCACCGCCAAATGCGCCCGTCCTGCTCGAAGGCAGGAACGTCGAAGTGACCTTCAAGATCGGCGGCGGGTTTCTCGCCGGAGAGCCGTTGATCCTGCGCGCGGTCGACCACATTTCGATACGGCTGAAACGCAACCAGACCATCGGCATCGTCGGCGAATCCGGTTCAGGAAAATCGACGCTCGGCCGAGCCCTGCTGCGGCTCCTGCCAAGCGATGGGCTCATCCGCTTTGGCGATCGCGATATTTCTGCCGCCGACCGCCAGGCCATGCGGCCGCTGCGGCGCGAATTGCAGCTGGTCTTCCAGGATCCGTTCGGTTCGCTGTCGCCGCGCATGACCGTTGGCCAGGTCATCACCGAAGGGCTTCTGGTGCATGAGCCAACCCTGTCGGGCAGGCAACGCGACCTCCGCGCCGTCGAGGCCTTGCGTGAGGTCGGGCTCGACCCGAATGCGCGCAATCGCTACCCGCACGAATTCTCCGGCGGCCAGCGCCAGCGCATCGCCATCGCGCGGGCGATGATCCTCAAGCCCAAGGTGGTCGTCCTCGACGAGCCGACGTCGGCGCTCGATCGGTCCGTCCAGAAGCAGATCGTCGAATTGCTGCGCAAGCTGCAGGCCGACCATGAACTGTCCTACCTGTTCATCAGCCACGATCTCGCCGTCGTGCGTGCCATGGCCGACTACATCATCGTCATGAAGCAGGGCAAGATCGTCGAGGAAGGGCCGACCGAGGCGATCTTCAGCAATCCGCAGGCATCCTACACGCAGACACTGATGGCCGCGGCCATCGACGTCACACGGTTTCGCTTGAGCGCATAGCGCGGCCGGTCAGGACTGCAGCGGATAGTGATTGAAAGGTCCCGAGGCGAATAGACCGTTGTCTGCAGCCAGGGCTGCTATGGCTTCGATCTCGATCATCGCCTCGGGCGTTTAGAGCGCTATCATCTCGACGATCGTCTCCGCCGACGGGGCTTGAAAAAACTGCTTCCGGCGGAGTTCAGCGACCTCCTTGAACTTGCTCATGTCCTGCGCTGGATTCAACATAACGCCCGAAGTTGTTCAGGATCGCCTGCCAGCCGTCACGCTGCATGTCGATTGAGTTCTGCGTCTCTGCATCGAATATGGTCGTCACCTTCGTACCGTTGCCTGCGGCTTCGAAGGTCGTACGCGCCTTGCGCCCGTCGCTCATGGCGAATGCGATCGCCTTGTACGGCTCGACCTCTTCGTACACCGCCTCGAAATCGAAGCCGAAGCTCCCGTCCTTGGCTTCCATGCGCGCCTTGTAGCCGCCGCCCACCTTTAGATCGGCTTCCGCGCTTGGGCAGCACCAGTCGTCGGAAGCGAAGTTCCACTGTGTGATATCGCCGGGCGTCGTGTAGGCCTCCCAGACGCGTTCGATCGGCGCGGCGATCGTGGTGGCAATGGTGATCTGCTGGTTGGTCATTTTGGTTTCCTTGTTGTCGCAGCCGGATGAGATCACGCAGACGGTTTATTGCGTGATTTCGGGCTCGACGAGGTGAGCAAGCTTGCGCAGCGACTCTTGCCAACCGAGATAACATGCCTCGACCGGGATCAGATCGGGCACGTTCTCCTGAACCACCGTCATCTCCGTTCCGACTGAAACGGCCGTCAGCGTGACGGTCACTTTCATCTCGCCCGGAAGGTTCGGATCATCGAACACGTCGCTGTAGACGAGCGTCTCGCCGGGGACGAGTTTCAGATAAGTGCCGCCGAAGGAATGGCTGTGCCCGGTCGTGAAATTTCGAAACGACATTCTGTGCTTGCCGCCTTCCTTCGCCTCAAGCTCATGCACAGTACAGGTAAAACCGAAGGGCGGGAGCCAACTCGCGACCGCGTCAGGTTCCAGAAATGCGCGGTAGACCTTTTCGGGCTTGGTGGCGAGAACCCGGTGCAGTTTAACGGTGTTGGGCATGATCATCTCCATTCGTTGAGTTCACCAGGGCGTCGATGCTTTGGATCGGGTTAGCCTGCTGCTGCGGCTTCCAGCGCCGCGATATCGATTTTCTTCATCGTCATCATCGCCTCCATCGCGCGCTTGGCCTTGGCGCGGTCGGGACTGGTCGTCAGTTCCATCAGCCGCTTCGGCGTGATCTGCCAGGAGAAGCCCCACCGGTCCTTGCACCATCCGCAGGCGCTCTCGCTGCCGCCGTTTCCAACAATCGCCTTCCAGTAGCGGTCGGTCTCTTCCTGATCTTCGGTCAGCACCATCAGGCTGACGGATTCGTTCGCCTTGAAATTCGGGCCGCCGTTCAGGCCTAGAAAAGACTGGCCGAGCACTGTGAACTCGACCGTCAGTTCATTGCCTTCCTTGCCGCCGGGATAGTCCGACGCGGCCGCATTCAGCCGATCCAGATGGCTGTCGGGAAAGGTGGCGGCATAGAACTCTGCCGCCTTGCGTGCTTCGCCGTGATCGAACCACAGGCAGGTCACGAGTTTCGTCATATCTAATCTCCTCGGTTCTTGGGGGTATTTGTTCGCGCCGCGACTGCCAGATCTCAGTCGAACCGGCCCTTGGGCGCCTCGCCAGCCAGAACGGGACCGATGAACACCATCATAAGGTCGGCCTTGATCACATCGTCCGCAGATGTGTCCGATGATCTAAGCTCTCTCACGGTTTTTTCACCTGGTCTCGTTGCTTCCTGTCCAAAGGACGAACAAGTGGTGCGCCTCCCGACAGCCAACCTGTTATTTTTTTGCCACGCGGCAAGGCCCACCTAACCCGAGTCGATCCCTCCAACCGTCGGCTGGTAAGAGCGGGTCGGCGTAGGGCCGGGCCGTTGGTTCAGCACCGGTTGTCCATATCACGAGGCGTTCGTGAAGAAGGCGCTTGAGGTCTTCGGCGCGTTGATGCCCGCCGTTTTCGCGGAAACAAACAACAACCTAAAGCGCGCCGCATGAGGCCGGTCAAACGCGACGCGCTTTAGTCGCCCGCCGTCGTCGAAGGTGCTGGTGCACGCTGATCGGCTGCATCGCCTTCCCGGGCAGGCCGGTTCACGGCAAGCACCGACAATTCATGCCGGCGCCCATCTCGCGCGGTCCACATGATCGACTGTCCGGCCGAGAGGCCGATCAGGGCCGTGCCGATCGGCGTAAGGATTGAAACCTTGCCTTCGGAGATGTCCGCATCGCCAGGAAAAACCAGCGTCACCGTTTTCGCATCACCGGTATCGGGCTTGAACGTCACCGTCGAACCCATCTGGACGGCGCCCGCCGAGATCAAACCATCGGAAACGATGCGCGCTCGCTCGAGTTCGGCGAGCAGTTCATCGGAAGCCTGCGGATTTCGTGCGGCCACGGTGCTCGCAAGCGCCGATAAACGCGCATGGTCCGATTTCGAGATGCGGATGGTCGGCTTGCGCCGCGCCTTGATGTTATCTTGCATTTTCGAATACTCGTATTCTCAGTTGAGCGGGCTGCCTCAAGCATGGTTTAACGGGCCAATTCGAGGCAGATCTTGGTCAAAGCCGATGCCCCAGAGCCGGTGCTGGCCTGCGTACGTTCGATGGCGATTTTATGTGCTTGCCCCGCGGCCCGGGGCACATGGCAGCCGAGCCGGGGGTTACGATCCCGCGATGGGGCAAACCCGGAAAAGAAAGTCGCGACGGATCTTTTTTGTGGCGTTCATATAACCGTAGTTGGTGCCGAGATCGGGGAAGTCAAGACGACCCTGTAGCAAGGCGCGGTGATGCCAAGCGGGAACAATTCGACGGCCGGTGAGTTTCCAGGATGAAGGGCGATCTGTTTCGGAGGAAACTGCGATGAAACGCGTCCTTGCCCAAAACGCTGTACGGCTGATGCTGGGCGGCGTAGCCGCCGGCCTGCTCACGGTCGTCGAGATTCCCAATCCGGTGGCCCCATTGTCGCTTGTGTCCGAGGCGAGGGCTGCCACCGACGTTTCCGTTTCGATCAGCACATTCTACGATAAACTGTCTTCCCATGGTGATTGGGTTTCGTACCGGGGAGCGACCGTTTTCGTCCCGGTTGATGTAGCTGACGACTGGCGCCCGTATACCATTGGGCATTGGGTCTATACCGAGCAGCATGGCTGGCTCTGGGTGTCCGACGAGCCGTTCGGCTGGGCGACCTACCATTACGGCCGTTGGGGCTATGCCGACGACATCGGCTGGTACTGGGTTCCCGGCACTCGTTGGGCGCCGGCATGGGTGAGCTGGCGGCGCGAAAGGGAGCACGTCATCTGGGCTCCGCTGCCGCCGCGCCGTGATCCCGATTTGATTTCAATCGAGGTGACCATCGACACCACGCCGGATTTTTACTGGGTCGTGGTCCCCACCCGCGAATTCCTTGCTGACGACATTTCTGTCGTCGTTATCCGTGATGAGCCGGAGTTTGTGCGCATTGTCGAGGCGGCCGAGCCGGCCGGCGACGTGACCATCCAGAACAACGTGGTGATCAACAAAGTCATTGATGTTGATGTGATCGAGAAGGAGACGGACGAGCAGGTGACAGTCGTCGAGGTCAGCGAGACCGAGACGCCCGAGCAGGCCGGCAAAGTGGAAAACAATACGGTCACGGTCTTTGAAGGTGAAGTGAAAGCCGATCCCGAGGCCAAACCAGCTGAGCTCAAAGACATCGAGGAGGTGAAGCAGGTTCAGGCAGGCCGGAAATCGAAGCCGACCGAAGGCGCAGCAACGACCGAACAGGCGCCGGATGACGAGGTCAAGCCGGAAGAGACCGCCAAGCCTGAGAAGCCGACCGAGGAACAACCGGCCGCCGAGCAGGAGCAGGCCGAGCCGGAAGAGACGGGCAAGCCTGAGAAGCCGACGACCGAGGAGCAACCGGCCGCCGAGCAGGAGCAGGCCGAACCGGAAAAGGCGGCCAAGCCTGAGAAGCCGAAGGCCAAGGAGCAACCGGCCGCCGAGCAGGAGCAGGCCGAGCCCGAACAGGCGGCCAAGCCTGAGAAGCCGAAGGCCAAGGAGCAGCCCGCCGCCGAGCAGGAGCAGGCCGAGCCGGAAAAGGCGGCCAAGCCTGAGAAGCCGAAGGCCGAGGAGCGGCCCGCCGCCGAACAGGAGCAGGCCGAGCCCGAACAGGCGGCCAAGCCTGAGAAGCCGAAGGCCAAGGAGCAGCCCGCCGCCGAGCAGGA